>CALRGY010000006.1 GCA_943358395.1 Candidatus Uhrbacteria bacterium
CGATCAAAATTCCACAGTGTATATTCCGGCGGCATTGGATCGACGCCTTCCTCTTCAGCAATCGTCTCCAATCGACCGCTCAATTGGGCAAGCACGCCCATCAGCGTACGCCGACGTTGCGCAACATGAACCACTCCAACCTGTGCCGACTCCGTAATCTCGCCTACAAATAATCTTTCCAATATTGCTGCACGCTCCATTCGAGGATTCACTGCACATAATTGCTCAATAAGTGGAGCAATGCGTTCCGCAAACAGCGCCGTGCCTCCCAGAATGTCACGAATCATCTTTTGTGTATCCGCATTACGAAGCTCTGCGTCACCGCATGTCGCATACGTCAATAATTGCGTTCCAAGAATTCCATGCTGATCATCAAAAAACGCACTTTCCAAATCTACAGTAACATCTAGCCATTCTTCGTATGCGATCGTTCCACGCATCTCGTCATCCGCAGTCCGCAACGCCAACGACTGCTCCGCAAATGCATTCGCATCGATCGTTGCATATATCAGCTCCTTCAATGTTGACGGAACACTAATCTCTCGCGACTTCTCCGCTTCTTCCAAACCTAAATGATCAGGTTCTAACGACGCATCGATAAACGCACGCTCTGTCATACCAACACCTCCAGCGCCGGCATCACGTCGCCGGAGAGGAAGGTGAGCATGGCGCCGCCGCCGGTGGAGACGTGGGCGAAGGAGTCGGTGAGGCAAAGGTCTTCCAGACATTCAACGGTCTCTCCCCCGCCGATGATGGTGATGGCTTTGGTGTTTTTTGCGATTGCCTGGGCAATGGCATGTGTGCCAGCAGTGCCATCCGATCGAGTCGTGATTCCCATTGGCCCGTTCCATATAATGTATTTCGCCTGGGCGATTGCAGAACAAAATGCGGCAATCGTCGACGGCCCAATGTCGGGAACGATGTCTTTTGTTACAACAACGTCACACGGCAAAAATATCTTTTTTCCAAATGTCTTTGCAATAGCCTTTGCCACAGCAACATCTTTCGGCTTCGTGAATTCTGCAGCATCGATTGGAAGTGAGCCGATGTCTGCTTTGAGCATCGTTAGCGCCGTTGCACCGCCGACAAGAATGGCATCGACGTGGGGACCAAGATTTTTGATAAGGGAAATCTTTGTGGCAATTTTTGCGCCGCCAAGAATCAAAACCGATGGAGACTTTGGCGCAAGAGAAAGTGCACGTACCTCTCGCACCACCAACTCTCCAGCAAAATGTGGGAGATATTTCGTCGCTGCTACCAGCGATGCATGTTTGCGGTGACACACGCCAAACGCATTATTCACATACACGTCGCCAAGTGCAGCAAGGCGCTTCGCGAAATCTGCGCTATTTTTTTCTTCTCCAGGATTGAATCGGAGATTTTCGAGCATCACAATTGCACCCGGTGCCATGCGGTCGATCACTCGCGCTGCGTCGTCACTTACTCCCTGCGCAATGAATCGAATGGGATAATCGAGAACTCGTGATAGCGCCCGCGCAACAGGCTTCAATGACAACGCTTCATTCCGCTTTCCCTTCGGATCACCAAGATGGGCAATGAGAACAATCCGTGCGCCACGGGATTGGAGGCGATGAATTTCGGGCATTACCGAGAAGAGACGATGCAACCCGTTTGGCGATACGCGACCATTCACCAACGGCACATTCGCATCAATGCGGAGGAGCACTCGACTATCCCGAGGAATATCGCGAGCTGTCCAGGAAGTGATGGGATGTGGGGATTTGCGTGTCTGCATAGGAATTGTAGGACTTTCTCATTTTAGGCTATTTTCGGTGCGCAAGGAAAAAATTCGCGAGGTGTACTTAACGGTACATTGAGCGAATTTTCGACGCAGCAAGCCGAAAAGAGACAAAATGAGGAAGTCCTAAAAAATACTTCGCGTCGATGAAGAGTCTGATGATGTGCCCAGTATACCCCAAAACGGGGACGCCGAATGCGGTGCCGATAGCGTAACGCTCGCCAAGAGCGATGATAATGTCCCATCGCTTTTTCTGTTGATAGGCAATAACGGGCTTTTTTTCAATCATCGCCACAATATTTCTCGCAACAATTCCCGACTGCTGCACTGCTGCCTGGGCGGTTTGCGGATCAGGGTATACACCATCGCGCAGCACAGCGGCATCGCCGAGAATAAAAATGTCGCGATACCCCAACGCACGCAATGTATCGTCGACGAGAATTCTTCCCTGGGCATTTTTCTCAAATGAAAGCGCACCGATGAACTCCGGCATCTTTACGCCAAGTGCGGTAATACAAAGATTGCAAACGATGACTTCGACGGATTCAGCCGGCGTTCCATGATCGATGTGTCGCAAGCCTACCGAATGCTCGGCGACATTGACGAGCATCGTCTGCATGCGGAGGATGATACCAAGATGACGCAATCGCCGATGAACCGCATTACGCAAAAGGCGCGGCAACATTGGCAATGGCTCGGTGCCGGAATCCACAAGCACGACCTCGATCGATCTCCGCGGAATTTTTCCCTGGCGCTCGAATCGACGAACCGTTGCCGCACATTCCGCTGCAAGCTCTATTCCATTTGCTCCAGCACCTGCAACCACAATACGCTGCGATGATTCTTGCGCCGCATGAGTGATGCGCGCCATTTCCGATCGAATCATCGACGCATCCCCGGTATGTTTCAATGTCTTTGCGTACTGCTTTGCGCCAGGAATCCCAAAATCATTTGCAACACTTCCTGGCGCCAACACACAGATGTCATACGCGATCATTGATCCATCCGCGCATGTTACGGTTCGAGCTACAGGATCGATAGACTGCATTGTCTCATGTCGAAATCGAATCCCAGCGAAATAATCAAAAGCGAAATCTGCACGCACATTCGACGTATCTCTCCCGATAGTACCGGCAGCAGCCGTATGCAGCCACGGCGTATACACCGAAGCAGAACGAGGATCGATGATGGTTATCGCGATCTGTTTCGCGATCGAAGAACGCAAGAGGCGGCATGCGACACTAAGACCACCGAATCCGCCACCGATGATGAGAATTCTCTGCATACATGAATCAACTTTTTCTCCTTTCATCTCCTAGCCCCCCTCTAAATCCCCCTCCTCCCCCTTACCCCTCCATAAATGGAGGGGAGTTCACGATTAAGATTCATCACCGAGTACCCTCCCCCTGCAAAGGGGGAGTAAGGAGGGGGTGGGAGTTAGGAGGGGGCTGAAACCGAGAGGGTTCCCATTCTTACCCAAACAAAAATCGCGTCACTGCACTCGGCTTGCGGAGATTTCCGAGCACGGTGGCATTCAAACCAAAGGCATGGCCAGCGCCGCCGGCAACAAAGAGAAGGAGCACTGCGGCGTAAATCACGTGTTCATCGATATATCCATGTGCCGTGTTCTCTACAAAATGCGCCAAGTAATACAACGTCATGAGTGCGATACCGAACAGTGCTGCCGGGCGCGTGAGAAGACCAATGATGAGCGCGATGCCGAGGAGGAATAATCCCCATGCATTGAGCACATCGATGATGCCGTTGCCTGCCAATGATCGAAACCATTCCGCAAACGGCCCGTTTGCCACAGCAAGATACGTTGCCGCACTCCATCCGGTAGAAATCTTTGACCACCCCGTTGCAAGAAATAACCCTCCGAGTACCAAGCGAAGAAGCACATACGCCGCACCAAAGGCACGTTCATGTGTTGCTGAAGAAATTTTTCCCAGTGTTGATTGTGTGCGCATAGTATGTGATGAGAATGATGGGTAAAATGAGGAAGCCCTATAATGAAAGACAAAGCTCGACAAGACTATGGGAATAGCCCCACTCGTTGTCGTACCACGCAACCACCTTCACAAGATTGCCGTCGACGACGTTCGTGAGCGAAAGATCGACGGTGGCAGAGTGCGGGTTGCCGATGAAGTCCGAGGAGACAAGTGGTTCGTCAGTAACTCCAACAATATCTTTAAATCGAGGAAGCTTCGTTGCGGCAACGATTGCAGCATTCAATTCTTCGATTGTGACATTCCTCTTCAAAAGAAACGTCATATCGGAAAGTGACACCGTTGGCACCGGAACGCGAATCGATAATCCATCGAAGTGATTCTTCAGCGACGGGATCGTTAACGCAACGGCGATTGCGGCACCGGTTGACGTGGGAATAATATTCTCTGCCGCAGCCCTACCCTCGCGCAGATCTTTCCGCGGCGCATCAATTAAGGACTGCGATGCCGTGTATCCATGCACCGTGGTCATCATCGCCTTCTCGATACCGAATGCTTCTTCGATGATCGCCGAAACTGGCGCAACACAGTTTGTGGTACAGGAAGCATTACTCAGAACTCTCGCCTTTTCCCCTTTGATATTTTCATTATTCACCCCCATCACAAACGTTGGCACATTTCCGCCTTTTGCCGGCGCAGAAATAACAACACGTTTCGCGCCAGCCGCAAGATGCACACTCGCCTTCTCTTCCGTTACAAACAGCCCCGTCGATTCAACGACGATATCAATATCCAAATCCTTCCACGGCAATTGCGCCGGATCTTTCTCTGCACAAAGCCGAATTGTTTTCCCTCCGATGATCAATGCACCATCGGTATGACTCACGTCCACATTCCACGTTCCGTAATTCGTATCGTGCTTTAACAAATATGCAAGCGTTGCTGCATCGGTAAGATCGTTAATCGCCACAACATCGAATTCCTTCTTCTCCCATCCCACCTTCAACACCGTTCTTCCGATCCGCCCAAACCCATTAATAGCAATACGAGGCATAGATGCCAGTATTGTATCATCTTTAGGACTTCCCCATTTTGCCCATTTTCGGCTTGCATCATCGGAAAGTCGTTCAACGTACCGTGAAGTACGTCTCACGACCTTTCCTCGATGCGCACCGAAACTGGTCGAAAATGAGAAAGTCCTACGATAGTGACGATGAAGTATTTCGACGCTGTTTCTCGAGCAAGTACTTCACCATCTCCTCCGCAATATTGATTCCCGTAACATTTTGGGTATACCTGAAGTCGTTAGGGAAATTGACTTCAGCGATATACGGCTGATCATTTTCGTCGAATAAAAGATCAACGCCTCCAGTTTCAATACCCAACGATCGGACAGCACGCACGGCGATCTGTTGAATGTCTTCTGAAAACACCCGGGCCTCTGGCTTTTCCTTTATGCTATCGCTGGCGTTCGTACGAAATTCTCCTACTGGAGGATAGGTAATATGGCTCGCAATCACCCGATCACCCAAAACAATTAAACGAGCATAATATCGATGCGCGATATATTTTCGAATCAAGATCGACGACCGCAAAGAACGAAGATAATCAAGAATCGACCGCAAACTCTGCAACGAATCCACCTGCATGACACCAATGCCGTACGAGCCACCGCGCATCTTTACAATAAGCGGAAATCCCCCAAGGTATTCAATAGCCGCAGACAAATCTTCTTCGGTTACCGGAATATAGGGCACCGATGGAATAACAGGGAGTCCAATATTCTTATGAATAAAATAGGAACAGCCCCGCGTTCCGACTGCGCTCTCCCAATGCGTATAAAACGTTGTGCACGTTGGAGTAATCATCATGCGCTCTGCAGTATGGGCTTTTTGTCCCCACGAAATGCGATAGAGCAGATCATCATTCCCTAGAACCGGCAGCTGCGACAACGGAAAATTCGCTATAGTATATTCGCGATACTCCACGCCAAGCACCACGCATGCATCATGAAACATACGAGAAGTACTCGGCATATCGGAATGGGATTTTTTGGTATTCACCAGACAGTGCAACGTCATATAGTATGAAGAGAAATCAAAAACCGAGCCGTTTTCTTGGCTCGGTTTTGGAATAAAGAGCTCTATGCGCCTAATTGCATGCGAATCATGCGACCAATGCGAAGGTTTTCACCAATAGCAGTGATGTTTTCTGTGAGAAGCTGTTGAATGGTCTTTTCGTCGTCTTTGATGAAGACCTGCTCCAACAAACAGATGTCTGCGAAAAACTTGTTCAGCTTGCCGTCGAGAATTTTCTCGATCATTTCTGCTGGCTTCCCTTCTTGGCTGAGCTGTTCGCGATAGACTGCCTTTTCACGGTCGATCACGTCAACAGGCACCTGGTCGCGAGAAACATACTGCGGAGCACTTGCGGCAATATGCATTGCAAGGTCTTGACCGAAGGCGATAAACTTCTCATTTCGTGCCACGAAGTCCGTTTCACACAGTACCTCCACGAGTACCGCCAACTTGTCGCCGTGCGCGTAGGCAAACACTTTGCCCTCCGCTGTAACACGATCTGACTTCTTCGCCGCCTTTGCGGCGCCTGTTACACGCAACGCGTCGATTGCCTTTTCCATGTCGCCGCCCGCTTCTTCTAATGCACGCTTGGCATCCATCATGCCCGCGCCACTCATTTCACGCAGCTTTGCAACGTCACCAGCAGAAATTGCCATACATTGGTTCAATTACTTTTTCCCTTCTGGTTTACGCACTTCTGGCTTTGCTTCTGCCTTTGCCGCACCAGCCTTTCGTGCAAGTTCTTCTTTCGTCGCATCGTCCAAATCATCAACCACAGCACGGGAACTGTCTGTTAATTTCACATCGTCCTCTGCATTCACGCGCAAAATTGCTGCTGCCTTTTCTTTTGCTACCGCTGTTGCACGAGCCTTTCCTTCCTTCACCGCTTCTGCAACCAATTTTGTCATCATGGTCAAGCTTCCTACAGCGTCGTCGTTTCCTGGAATAACGTACTTGATTCCACGAGGGTTCACGTTGCTGTCCACAAGGGCAACCATAGTTACGCCCATGGTCGTTGCTTCCCGTACTGCTGTTTTTTCATGACGAGCATCCAAAATGAACAATGCATCTGGCAGCTTTGTGAGCGTAGAAAGTCCACCAATCTTTTCGTCGAGCTCTTCAATTTCACGCGAAAACTGCAACTGCTCCAATTTCGTGTACTTCTTCAACTCGCCTTTTGCAGACTTATCTTTTAAGTCCAAGTAGTGACGAATGAGCTTCTGGATTTGCGCAAAGTTCGTCAACGTTCCACCCAACCATCGAGTGGTGATGTATGGCATGCCCACTTCCTTGGCATATTCTTCAACCACAGGCTGTGCCTGGCGCTTGGTACCAACGAACACAATCGATCCACCACGCGCCACTGTTTCGGTAACGAATGTGAGTGCACGTTCCAATTGTGCCTGCGTCTTTTCCACGTCGATGATGTGAACACCGCTCCGTTCGCCGTAAATAAACGGCTTCATTTTAGGGTGCCAACGGCTCGACTGGTGACCAAAGTGCACACCTGCCTTTACCATTTCAAGTAACGAAGGAATCTTTGCCATAGTGAAATCCTTTTAGCCTCGGTTTTTGCATCTCGGGCCCTTTCTACATAAGGGAGGATCCGGTCGATGATGAGTCAAAAACCTGTGAGATGCTGATGAATAATTGCCTGTAGAAGACGGCGAAATGGTACCCAATTTTTGCAAAAAGCGCAAATATTAGCGAATAAACATTGCGTCGCCAAAGGAGAAGAATCGATAGTCTTTCATGATCGCTTCAGCGTATGCTGCAAGGATGTTCTCACGCCCCGCAAATGCAGAAACGAGCATCAATAACGTCGATTGCGGAAGATGAAAATTCGTAATCAGAGCATCGACAACCTGAAAATGAAACCCTGGAGTAATGAAAATATTCAATTCCCCTGAAAAGTATGCAAGCCGGTCAAGGGTCGCGTGCACGCCCTCGAGCACACGAACAGTAGTGGTTCCAACCGCAATGATTCGCCGATGCTCCAGCTTTGCTGATGCAATCCGCTCTGCCGTTCCCGCATCGATTTCCACGAATTCCGCGTGCATAACGTGATCTTCGATGTGATCAGCCTGCACCGGACGAAACGTTCCGATGCCAACGTGAAGAACGATGTGCTCGATCTGAATCCCCTTTTCGCGAGCTTTTTCGATCAATTCTGGTGTGAAATGTAAGCCGGCAGTCGGCGCAGCGACCGATCCGATGGATTGCGCGTATACGGTTTGATAGCGATCAGGATTCGTCAGATCGGTAGTGACGTACGGCGGGGTTGGGACGGAGCCGTGCAAATCGCAAAAGGCGAAGATTTCTGCCGCAGGCTGACCGGTTTTGAGGGTAATAATACCATCGTCGGTTTTTGCGGAAACAGCCCAGCGAGCAGTCTCTACAATCAATTCCGATCCAATATGCAGCTTACGACTCCCCCGAATCAGGGCATCGATTTCTCCGTCACGTACTTTCAATACAAACACTTCGAACCCTTCAATGTGAAGCCGAGCCTTAAACACTTTAGACACGTTAAACACCAAAACATCTCCCGCCTGCAGTTCATCAAGAATGCTCGAGAATCGATTGTGATGATGCATTTCTCCAGATACCCGATCGAGCACCAATACTTTCGATGCATCTCGTGGCTCGATGGGTGTTTGAGCAATGAGCCGCTCTGGCAGGCTGTATGAAAAATCTGAAACGGGCGTTGGCATACCGCGGCAGTGTAACGTTTTGGCTAACCTTTGACAAAAAGCCCTTCAAACGATACTATTTTTCCACTTAATCGGCTGTATACAAAGCAGTCATAATTCCCACTATGAAAGCGGAAATTCACCCAAAATACTTCGCATCGACCATGACCTGTGCCTGTGGTGCGACGTATAAAACAGGTTCCACATTGGAAAAAATCGACATCGAATTGTGCAGTGCATGCCACCCATTCTTTACGGGTAAGCAAAAGATTCTCGATACGGCTCGCCGCGTTGAAAAGTTTACCGGCAAAGCAGAAAAGAAATCTGCAACGGTTAAAACCGCAAAAGACAAGGCGGCAGAACGGGCAGCGCGTGCTCAAACCAAGGCTGCAAAAAAGGCAAATAGCGATACGTCTATCAAATCCGTTTCCCGTTAGGTTTTACCGCAAAACACTTCGTCGCAAGGCGGAGTGTTTTCGTTTATACTGGAAATGTCCTCATCAATACCTATGGCAATGGAATTCGCAAAAGTCATCGCAGAAAAACGCGCAGAAAAAGAAGTGATCGAGGCAGACCTCATGCGAGCCTCTACCCTTGGGAATTCCAAGCAGCTCCGTGAGATCAATGCGAAATATCAACAGATCACGCGAATCCTCGACATTGCCACTACGTACGAAATTGCGGCGCGCAACCTCGCGGAAGCGCAGGCAACCGCACATGATTCCGATCCAGAGATCCGCGACATGGCAGAACAAGAAATTGCCGCACTGCTCCCAACCATGCCAAAACTTGAGCTCGATCTTGAGCTTGCACTTATTCCTGCAGACCCGATTGACGGGCACGATGCCATTGTGGAAATTCGTGCCGGCACTGGTGGCGACGAAGCCGCACTGTTTGCCGCAGATTTATACCGCATGTACACCCGGTTTACAGAACGCAACGGATGGAAGGCGCTTATTATTTCCCAAAGTCAAAATGATCTGGGCGGCTTCCGCGAAATCGTGGTTGAAATTCATGGCGACGGCGCATACGGAACCATGAAGCTTGAAAGTGGAGTTCATCGGGTTCAGCGGGTGCCGAGTACAGAGAAAGCGGGGCGCATTCACACGTCTACTGCCACCGTTGCCGTGCTTCCAAAAATTGAACAGGAAGAATTCGACATCAATCCCAAAGACCTCACCATCGAAGCAACCACATCCCAGGGCGCTGGCGGACAAAGCGTAAACACCACATACAGCGCTGTGCGCATGGTGCATATTCCCACAGGAATCAGCGTGTATTGCCAAGACGAACGCTCATTTAGTCAGAATAAAGAGCGCGCCATGGGCGTGATGCGTTCCCGCGTGTTCACATTCGAAGCAGAAAAGAAACGCGCCGCACTCGATGCAGAACGCCGAAGCCAGATTGGCGGCGCGGAACGTTCAGAAAAGATTCGCACGTATAATTTCCCTCAAGATCGTATTACCGATCATCGTGTAAAGCAGTCTTGGCACGGCATTCCAAGCATTCTGGACGGAAACATCACCGATATTCTCACCACACTCAAAATGGCAGCACGCAGTGCAAAATTCGGCGAACTCACCAGCAGCGATGATGACGATGAATAAGGTATGGACGGCGGCATGACAATCTTCGACATTCTCACGTGGGCAGGCGATGTCCTCAAGGCTGCCGACGCTACTCGCACCGTACAGCAGAACCCACGGCTTGATGCACAAGTCCTTTTATCGTACGTGCTTCAGGTGAATAGTGCATACCTTTTCACCCACGGCGATGAACCAATTGCGCCCAACGTCACCGAAACATACCAACGCCTCATTGCCCGCCGTGCTCGTCACGAACCCGTTGCCTACCTTACCCAAACCAAAGCATTCTTCGGACGTGATTTCTTTGTGAATTCGCATGTGCTCATTCCTCGACCAGACACCGAGGTACTCGTCGAAGCCGCACTCGGCGTGATCGATTCCCAATCCACGATTATCGACATCGGTACTGGCAGTGGCGCCATTGCAATCTCGCTTGCATGCGAAACGCATCGCCCAACATTCGCTATCGAGATCGATCGCGACGCAAAAGCCATTGCCGAGCACAATGCGCGAGTGCTTGATGCAAACGTCACGGTTCTTGAGGGATCACTGTTTACGCCGTTCATCAACCAAAACCGTACGATAAACGACCTGACCCCTTCCCTAACTCACCTCGTCATCACCGCAAATCTCCCCTATCTCACCCCATGGCAATGGAATGATCTTGATCCAGATGTAAAAAACTATGAACCGAAACTCGCGCTTGTTGGGGGCGCCGACGGCTTAGCGTTGTACGACGAGCTCTGTACCCAACTCCGAACGTATCTTCACGAAGCCTCACGCAAAGGCAAACGCATCACCATGGATCTCTTTATCGAAATCGACGTCACGCAACGTCACACTGCACCATCGCTCCTCAGAACCCATTTTCCCGAAGCAATCATCAACGTCATCGCGGATATGAATCATCGAGAACGGGTTGTTCATCTCAAGGTGTAAACGCCATCTTCGATGCACCGTCACCATTACAGACCGTACATCTGCTCGATAACAACATTTCCCAAATCGTCCGTGACTTCAATCCATGTTTTTCCAGCATTCATCACCATCTCGTTTCCCTCATTATCGTAGAAACGCATCCGATCACGTACTGAAGATTTTTTCCAGGTTCCTCCCAAATCATTTCCGTGTCCATTCTGGAAAATTTTCATTCGCCCTTCCCCAAGGGTACGTATGGTTCGTCTGCCTTTATCATCACCAGGAATAGTCCCAACATCTGTTTCTATGATGACGACATTGTTTGCGGTATAGGTCTTTCCGCCCTGCGATCGATCATACACGTTCGTTGTCGGATCATACGTCCATTGAACGTCGTATCCCTTTCGCCAAGAAAGCGTTATAACCGTGTGCACGGATGTTTCCGAAACTCCGTCGGTAAATATCCAAGAATCGTACGTGGGAGCTGCGGCATGATACTTTTTATCGATTTCTCTCATCGACTGCTTCAAATCATCCATGGTGGTGTACACGTTATGCGGCGCATATCGCGTGAGTTCATCGCGATAATAATATTCGCTCTGAAAGAATTGATCGAGGTCGAATACGCCACGGCCCGTGATCATCCGCAACGCCTCTGGCGAACCACCGACGTGCGCGTAAATTCCATCAAACTCCGCATTCCAATCCAAATAATACGAACGCGCAGAACGAACAGGGCCAATCTTCTGAACATCCTGCTCCGAGGAAAAGAATGCGAGGAATCTGGGAATATCGCCCTCAACGGGTGCTTCGATGACGAGAAACGCCTCATCGATTCCCGACAATGGCCAGGCGTCGGCAGAGTTCTCGATCATCACGCCGAACACGTGAGGCAACACTGCAAGCGGAGCATCAAGAAGAGCGCCGGTTAATGGATGCCTGGGAAGAACCGTGATTATTGCAGGAGCATCCGACGACTGCGGCACACGATACTGGTTTTGCTGCACATATCGCAACGCCGATACTCCACTGACGATGATGAGTGCCCCAACGAACACCAGCCATGCTAACGACCGCGACGGTAATCCTTTTTTTCCCATAGAAGTTCCCAGTATATCAAAAACGCCACGTCGCTTCTGAGCGACGTGGCGTTGAATGATCTTATTTCTTGTCCTTTGCTCCCTTTGCTTTTTCAGCCTCTGCAGCTTCCTCAGGAGTAACCTTCTTTTCCTTCAGCACTTCCACCTTTGAAACGTCTGCATCTACCATTTCGTTCAACGATGCTATTTCTTCCTCAGAACGTGGCGGCTGTACGGACGCTACGGCAACGTCTGATGAGGTAAGAATTTCTACACCTTCTGGGGCAACAATGTCCGAAACACGGATCACGTCGTCAAATGTCGCAAGCCGTGTAACATCGATGGTGATTTCATGCACCAACGCATTTGGCAAGGAAAGCACCTCAACTTCCTCCAAAGACTGCAACAATGTTCCACCAAGCTCTTTGACGGCTGGAGCAACACCGGAAAGTACCAATGGAATCTTCGCTTCAATCTTGCGATTTGGGTCAACGGCACGGAAGTCGATGTGGGTAACGAAATCGTTCAGTGCATTTCGCTGCACCTCACCAATCAACACCTGAAACGTCTTCTCGCCGACCTTCAAGTCAACAACGGTGCTCGAACCTGCAGCTGCAAGCACTTTCAAGAAGGCATTACGGTCTACTTGAATATTCGTTGGCTCGGTTCCGAAGCCGTACACCACTGCAGGAACAGTACCCTCTGCACGAAGTGCTTCAGTTGCACGGCCGGTCAGCTCACGAACGGTGGCATTCATTGTTGCGTGGTTCTGCATAGATAGCGCATATTTCATCAAATTTGAATGATTTGGTCAACCTCGCCGTACACAATACTACGTTCTCATCGATTTCAGAATGCTGTGCGCAACAAGAACGTCGTCCAACGACAAGCGTTTACGAGACATAAAGCGCACAGCGTCCTGCGCATCACAGTCGGTAAAAAGCCCTACGCAAGCAATATGCTGTTCAAAACGCTCAATGGTATAAAACATTGCCCGAAAGCACTGTTGGCAGGTGGCATGAAGCACCTCCCGTCCTTCACTCCGTTTGAGGGTACGCAAACGCTCCCCATCATACGCCGTCGAGCAAAAAGGACATTTCGTGACCGGATCGAGAAGTGCGTACTGCATAGTCTAAAATGAGGAAGTCCTACTGATCGCCGGGGCGGAGGCGGACGGCAACGGATTGCACTACTCCGATCAATATCAACGACAACAATAGCGCACTTCCCCCATAGCTCACAAAGGGGAATGCAATTCCCGTGGCCGGCATGAGGGAAATATTCGCCCCGACGTGAATAGCAATTTCAATAAAAATCACTGAAAATGCACCAATACAGAGGTATGCGCCAAACGTATCGTGCGCCATACGGCCAATACGAATCATGCGCCACAACACCACAGCGCACGCAGCAAATAGGAGCAGAGCACCAACAAACCCTAATTCTTCCGCAATCACCGCAAACACAAAGTCTGTCTGACTTTCTGGCAAAAATCGTAACTGGCTTTGGCTCCCATCCCCCAGTCCCCTTCCCAAAATACCACCGGAACCAATAGCAATTTGCGCCTGAATCACGTTATACCCTGTTCCCAACGGGTCGCGAGAAGGGTCGAAAAATGTCATCACTCGATCTTTTTGATACGGCTGAAACACCAAAAGCCAACCCATCACCACCACAAGTGCTGCTACAGATGCCAAAGCTGCAATTTGTACCGGCCGAATTCCTGCAAACAACACCATCACTGCCCAAATACCAATAAACAGTACCGCTCCCCCCAAATCTGGCTGCCGCATTAACAGCGCAACCGGTACCGCAACCAGCGCACCGGTGATTGCAACATCTCTCCATCCAAATCGACGCTTTGCTCGTTCGCTCAAATATGCTGCCAATGCAATCATGAGCGCTACTTTCATTGGCTCAACGGGCTGAAATGCAAAGCCGCCAAGCACAAACCACCCCGTTGATCCATTCAATGTTCGCCCAAAGAGCAGCACGAATATGAGCAGAAGAATACCAATAGCGTACACGCCACGGGAATAATGGCGAAATGCGTGATAATTCATGGTAGCAATCACCGCGCACGCCGCGCAGCCGATTCCAAGGGCGATTGCCTGTTTTTGTAAAAAAATCTCAGAACCACGAGAAAGCTCCACTGAAAAAATTGCCGCGAACCCAAACGTAATCAAAATCGCAACCGCAATCATGAGCAATGCATCACATTTTCGTAAAAGCGAAAAAATCATGACGAAAAAATGAGGAAGTCCGACGGGCTATTCCCGGGGGTCAGCGCTCTGTGCACCCTGCGGTGCCATATACGTCAATGGATCAAAATAATTGATCTCCGGCACAACAGTAACAGTCGCAGATGACGGCAATTCACCGTACCACCGTACCTCAACATCGCGCTTCTCCCCAGCCCCAAACGAAGAAACTGTTGCCTGGGCAATGCCAACAGTTGCACCTGCCCGCTCCAAAATAACTGTAAATTGCGGCTCCCAATAGCTATATGCCGAAGCATTCGTCACGGTAAACGCCGTGCGACCAATGGGCTGAGTCGCGAGCGTAATATCTGTGGTGTATGTGGGCGATGTGATGACAAAATTCCCGTGCTGCGCAAGCCATTCTGCACTATTCGGTGCTTCATGCCGGTTCACCCGGTGCCACACAATGTTCTCAAGCGCCACACTGAGTGCCGCTGGTCGCGCATCGGCACGCACGCCCAATGCAAGCATATATTTCTTTTCGCCAGGCATCACAAACCCCTTTTCCGTGCGCGAAATCATTCCCCCACCATGAAATGTATACGTAAACGTGGCATACCATTCTGTATTGGGGTTCTGCAGTGTTGCGTAAAGGTCGTAACTCGTTGGGGTGCCCTGAACCACTTTTGCAGCACCCACCACCAATACCTGCGCTACGCTTCCTTGTGCAACGGCATGCATCGACACGATGTTATTTTTCACCGTTGCCGCAGCGCGCAACTCTGCAAACGAACCGGAAATAATGTACCCCACCACAGTCACCACAAAGAACACCAGCATGCCACTATTCACCACAACAGCAAGAATAATCCCGCACCGCACCACAAGCGGTCGCGCTGCTAAAAGGCGAATCCCACGCCGGTGCTCGCGCTCGATGGCTTGAAGTTCTGGGGAAAGCGCTGGGGGAATCATACTGAGTAGTATAACAGAGAGTTTTTTTGGGGGGAGAGTGAGGGGAGTCTTTGGAGGGTATCGGAGTAGAAGGCGAGAGTGATCTTTGGAATGGGTTGTGAATCAGAGGAACTGCGACCGGGAGGGGTTGCGTTTTAAAAAGGGGTGCTCTGCTAATGCAACTGAGTTGCATGTAGAGGATGGGATGATGACGGGACTTCGATGAGAATCGATTGTGGTTATCGAGAGTGATCGAGATTCTGATGGAGGCAGCGACCTTCATGTTTCATCGGTTTTTCTGCGTACAGCCGATCATGGTGATCGATTTTGAACATCAGAATCTGACCATGTACTTTTCCAAAGAGACTTCTCGCTAATGCGAATCATTCGCAGAAAGAAACCGCTGGTCGACAGTGACGGTGAGGATCCAGAGCAGGTGATGACGTGTGCCGTCGATGATTTCTCTACTACACCACCAAAGACATCTTTCGCTGATTTCACGATCACGTCGAAGTACGGTGCGCTGTTGAAAAAGGTCGAAAATGTAGGGTGCCCTGTTAAAACGAGACCCCCTCCAACTCACCCTTCCCACTTCGCTCTTCGAGCTTCGAGGGACAGGTGGCAGGGGGAGGGTTCGCATTCGGACTTACAACCCCTTCAAAGACTCCCATCTCTCACGTCACGAATCGTTTACTTGTCGTCTCATTCGAGGTCCTTCGCTTGTGCTCAGGATCTGGCTGCCGCCTTTCACGCCCACTCCAAGACTCACTTTTCTTCCCAATTCCCAACCCCCTCCAAAGACTCACTTCACCTTCCTTCATCCCCTCCTTAGGTTGTCCACGATCTGCTCCACATGATAAACTCCGAACGAATTTAATACGGGAACGTTCCACCCCATTCTATGGCAGATCATAAAACGAGCTCCGATTACAGCGCAAAAAACATTACCGTTCTTGAGGGGCTTGAACCGGTACGCAAGCGCCCGGGCATGTACATTGGTTCGACGGGTCCGACGGGCCTGCATCACATGATCTGGGAAGTCGTCGACAACTCATTCGACGAAGCCATGGCAGGCCATGCCACCACCGTTACCATTCACCTCAAACCAGATAACTGGATCGCCGTTGAAGATAACGGCCGAGGTATTCCTGTTGATATTCACCCGGAACAAAAAATTTCTGCCCTGGAATTGGTGCTCACCAAGCTGCATGCCGGGGGAAAATTCGGTGGCGAGGCTTCGGGCTATAAAGTCTCTGGCGGTTTGCACGGCGTTGGTGTTTCCGTAGTGAATGCGCTTTCCGATGATTTGCGCGCAGAAGTGCACAAAGACGGGCAAATTTGGGAACAAGAATATAAAAAAGGCATTCCCCAAGGCAAAGTAAAAGCAACGGGGAAAACCAAAAAGCGCGGAACGATCATCCACTTCCATCCCGATGCCACCATTTTTGAAACCATCGAGTTTAATCTTGATCACATCGTCGACCACCTCCGTCAACAGGCGTACCTCACCGCGGGCATTCGCGTAGAAATCGTCGACGAACGCACAGAAACCCCTGCACCATACGGTTTTTACTTTGAAGGCGGGGTTGCAAGCTACGTTCGTCATTTAAATGAGCGCAAAGAAATCAAGCAGCCCAACGTTTTTTACGCCAAAAAGCAAAGCGGCGATTTGGAAGTAGAAGTATCTCTCCAATACACTGCCGAGTATTACGACAGCGTGTATTGCTACGCGAACAACATCGTCAACCCCGGCGGAGGAACCCATCTTGCCGGCTTCCGCTCTGCACTCACCCGCGTGCTCAATGCGTATGCGCGAGATAAAGGCTACATCAAAGAAAAAGATACGAATCTTACCGGCGACGACGCACGCGAAGGTTTAACTGCTGTGATTAGCGTGAAGCTCCCAGAGCCGCAATTTGAGGGGCAAACAAAAGACAAACTCGGTAACCCAGAAGCTCGTGCCGCAGTAGAATCTGTGTTCGGCGAAGCGTTTCAAATTTTCTTGGAAGAGCACCCACGCGATGCCGAAGAGATCATCGGGAAGTGCCTACTCTCTGCTCGTGCGCGTGCTGCGGCGCGTGCTGCTCGAGATACCGTTTTGCGCAAAGGCGCATTTGAAGGCATGACGCTTCCAGGAAAACTCGCCGACTGTTCCAGTAAAGACACCAAGTCTACCGAGCTCTATATCGTTGAGGGAGACTCCGCAGGTGGAAGCGCAAAGCAAGGCCGTAATCGTGAATTCCAAGCCATTCTTCCACTCCGAGGAAAGATTTTGAACGTTGAACGCGCACGGCTCGACAAGCTTCTTGCGAATAACGAAGTGAAAAACCTCGTTATTGCGCTCGGTACGAACATCGGCGAAGCGTTCGATCTTGCCAGCCTCCGCTACGGCCGCATTATCATCATGACAGACGCCGACGTGGACGGCGCGCACATCTGTACTCTGCTCCTCACCCTCTTCTATCGTCACTTCCCCCAACTTATCGCCAACGGCAACATTTTCATTGCCATGCCGCCACTCTATCGCGTGCAAATCGGCAAGCAGGTTCGCTATGCGTTTACCGAAGAAGAACGCGAGCAGCACATCAAAGAAATGAGTGCGGGTAAGGTTGATGCATCGAAAGTAAAGATCAAGAATGACGACGGGACTGCCGCTGAAGAAGATGACGGCGCAGCAAACAACGGCATTAAGGTGAACATTCAACGGTACAAGGGTTTGGGAGAAATGAACCCAGACCAGCTCTGGGAAACCACCATGGATCCTGCCACCCGCATGATGAAGCAAGTCACCGTGGAAGACGCCGCTATCGCCGACGAAACCTTCGACATGCTCATGGGCGCCGACGTTGCTCCTCGAAAGAAGTTTATTCAGACGCATGCGAAGGATGTGAGCAACTTGGATGTATAATTCATTAATAGTCATCAATATGTCATCAGAAATGCCAAAACCAGCATCGCCGAATCCAGAAACAGACCCGAAGGAAAAGGAGGCATCGACACCAGAAATTCCAACAGCCACACCGGATCGAAAAAGATCACACAAGGAAATGTATCCAGCGATCCCAGATGACATTCTCGCCAAGGTACTCAGTGGAGAATATAACAACACCGGAGACTAATAATCATCGAAAAATACTGATTCATCATGAATCGGTATTTTGCTATCCGTCATCCTGAAAAGCTCTCAATCCCTCGCTCCATCGATTCCCCTCCTCCCCCTAACCCCTCCATAAATGGAGGGGAGTTCACAATCGAGATTCATCTCTTCGATACTCTCCCCCATTTATGGGGGAGTAAGGAGGGGGCTGAAGCCGCACACAAATAGAAACCGCCCGCCAGATAAGCCAGCGTACGGCTTCTCCGGCGGGCGGTCAGTCCTGCCCCTCCCCTTCTTTCTTCTCCTCTTTTACAGGTTCTTTTGATTCTTCTTTTCTTTTTTCCCCGAGAATCGCAAACAGTTGATCTCTAAAAAGGAAGAGTTCAGCGTAGATAGCGAAAAACATCCCCATCAAAATCACATTCGTTTCATCATGCGTAAATCCCCAGATGGCAAAGCCCAACCCTCCAACGGAGGAAATCTGATAGATATACTGCACCTCTCCCTCCCCCAAATCAGTCCCGCCAACATGGCGTTTCGATGATTTGTGCGCAATCAGCGTAGGAGAAGAGAGAGAGAAAGTCAACCGATATGCACAGGATATTTGCTATTTTTCAAAGAAATCGTGTATATTTCCGGCGTGCCCCCGAGAGGGGTTTTTTGATAGGAACATACGTTTTATGCAGCGAATTCTCAATAATCCGGCGATGAAATACTTCCGGGAGGCAAAAATGGAGTTGGAAAAGGTGGCGTGGCCAACGCAGAAAGATACGGTGATGTATTCCGTCATTGTATTAGTGCTCAGCCTGGTTACTGCCGCTTTTATTGGCGCATTAGACTTTGGCTTGAGCAAGGGCTTGGAATTCTTGGTTTCAAAAATCTCCGCATAATATGGCAAAACAAACCGCCAATTACGGCCGCCGATGGTACGTTATTCATACGTATTCTGGGTATGAGGAGAGCGTGGTGGAGGCGCTTCAGCAGCGTATGAGCACCATGGATATGGAAGAGAAAATCTTCAATATCCTTGTGCCAAAGGAGAAAAAGATCAAAATCAAGAACGGTGCGCGTAAGGTGATTGAGGAGAAAATCTTCCCCGGCTATGTACTCGTGGAGATGATTGTTACCGACGACAGCTGGTACGTCGTGCGCAACACACCAAACGTCACCGGATTCATCGGCACCGGCAACACGCCAACACCAATTCCCCAGGAGCAGGTGGACGACCTCATGAAGCGCGTCGGTGTAGCAGAGCCAGAATTCAAGATCGATGTCACGAAAGGCGCACTCGTTGCCATCACCGACGGGCCATTCAAAGGTCAGCAAGGAAAGGTGGAAGACGTGGACGAAAGCCGTGGCAAAATCAAAGTCATGGTTTCCATGTTCGGTCGCGACACCCCATTGGAACTGGATTTCTTGCAGGTAAAGAAGGTGTAAATACTCAAAAAAGTCGCCCCAAGAAATTGGAGCGATTTTTTGACTCTTTTGGCTTATTCTGGCATAATTTCCGCACTTATTCACGATGTAGTTGCTCGAAAATTTGCCGGTTGGCGATGACGGGAATCTACTATAAAAATAAGCGAACTGGCATATTTTCGACCAGTTTCGGTGCGCATCGAGCAAAGCTCGTGAAACGTACTTCTTGGTACGTTGAACGAATTTGCGATGATGCAAGGCATGAAGTAAGCGCTTCGCTTTACTTCATACCAAGCCGAAAATGGGCAAAATAGGACAGCTCGCAATCGTATGGCGAAGAAAATTAAGGCAGTCATCAAGGTACAGTCGATCGGTGGACGAGCAACTCCAGCACCTCCACTCGGACCAGCACTTGGTGCGCAGGGTGTAAACATTCAGCAGTTCGTGCAGGAATTCAATGCGGCAACGCAGGACCGCATGGGTGAAACAGTTCCAGCGATTATCACCATTTACGAAGACCGCACCTTCAGCTTCATCCTCAAGACGGCTCCAGCCTCCGATCTCGTCAAGAAAATCGTCGGTATTGAAAAGGGTTCCGGCAAGCCATTAACGGAAAAGGTCGGCAAGATTACTCAGGCACAGCTCCGCGAAGTTGCCATGAAGAAAATGCCAGACTTGAACACCAAAGACGTAGAAGCTGCAATGAAAATCATTGCAGGAACGTGCCGGCAGATGGGCGTTGACGTGATCGCTTAAATTCATTCGTGGGAGATCGGATTCCGATCGCTACTACCACTAACCACATATCTATGACCGGTAAACGCATGGCTACTGCAAAGCAGATGATTGATAAGAAAAAGCTCTACGCAGTGAAAGATGCTGTTGCACTTTTGAAGGAAACAGCAAAGGCAAAGTTCGACGAAACCGTAGAATTACACTTCGCACTTGGAGTTGATCCAAAGCAAGGCGATCAGCAGATCCGTGGCACTGTTACCTTGCCCCACGGCACAGGAAAGACGAAGCGCGTGATTGCTTTCGTTGATGCAAACAATGAGGCTGCAGCAAAGGCTGCAGGTGCAGACATCATCGGAACTGAAGAAGTGCTTGAAACATTGATCCGCACCGGAAAGATTGATTTCGACGTTGCCGTGGCTGTGCCAAGCATGATGCCGAAGCTTGCAAAAGCAGCAAAAATTCTTGGACCTCGCGGTTTAATGCCAAACCCAAAAACAGATACGGTTGGCCCGAACATCGCGAAGATCATCGAAGAACAAAAGGGTGGAAAGGTTGCATTCAAAAATGACAACACCGCCAACGTGCACATGATCGTCGGCAAAGTATCCTTCTCTGCAGAAAACTTGGTAAGCAACCTTGCCGTTGCCATCGAAGCCATCCGCAAGATAAAGCCAGCATCGTCAAAGGGTATCTATCTGAAGTCCGTTACGATGACCAGTACCATGGGTCCAGCAATCAAATTAGATCAAGCATCGGTCTAGTCGGACATCCTCATTTGGTCGATTTTCGACTCACACCATCGCAAACTTTTTCAACGTACCGTTAAGTACGTCTCAAAAGCTTTGCTCGGCGTTCATCGAAACTCGCCACAAATGAGAAAGTCCTCCACTCACAAAAAACCCGCCAATTCCTCAGGAATTCGGCGGGTTTTTGTTTGTCCACATCGCGATTGATATGAATAAGAAATGACTGCTAAGCTTCTAGTGAAATCTTGATCTTGTAGGACTTTCTCATTTTAGGCTATTTTCGGTGCGCAAGGAGCAAAATGTGCGAGGCGTACTCCTTGGTACGGTGAGCACATTTTCGACGCAGCAAGCCGAAAAGAGGCAAAATGAGGAAGTCCTATCCTTCCATATGTCTTCCCCGTACCACGATCCGTTCGGTCCTGGTTCCAATGTCACAAAACGGTTCGTACCGGATCAGGAACGGCTCCGGGTACTCGTTGCAAGCCTCAAGGCTCTTGGAATGCGCGTTGTGCTCACGCAGGGCGTGTACGACCTTATTCACGAAGGCCATGCCGCATACCTGGAAAAGGCGAAAACGTTGGGCGATATCCTCATCGTTGGCGTGGATTCCGATGAACTGACGAAAATCCGCAAAGGGCCACGGCGCCCGATTGTGCCACAAACGGAACGCATCAACATGTTGCTGCACCTTCGGCATGTCGACATTGTAACGGTCAAAGAAGCGCACCACGGTATTGGTGACATTATCGAAATCGTAAAACCGGATGTGATGGTCTTTTCGTCATCCACCAAAGAAGTCGGACAAGACGACGTGGAAGGCTACCGCCAACACTGTGGAGAAATTGTGGTGCTTCCGCCGCAAGCCACCACAACCACTTCGGCACGCGTGCGTAACTTGAGCATCGAGGGAGTCGAAGATTTAGCGAAAGAAGTGAGTGCGCTCATGGAAAACTTCGTCACGAAAATTCGCGAAGGATAACTATGCTTATCGCCTTCGTTCCCGTTCTCCATAAAGGCTATATCGATCTCTTCAAGAAGTACCCCGATACGCTGGGAATTCTTGGCGCCGACGTGATTGCCGACTTTACTGCCCTCACCCGCGACTGCCGCGTGGTCGATCCTGAAATAATGAAAACCGTAATCGAGAGTCTGGGAATCTTTTCATCGGTTCGTGTGCTTTCGAAAACTGATTTTGCTTCGGTCGCGTGGGGTCCTGTCGCCTCGGACCCCGTTGGTGCTCAAACCGACGGTGCGGTTTTGTGCGCCAACGGGGACCTCCCTCGGCGCCACCCCGTGCTCCCTTCGCTCGGCGTCACCCCCAATGTCGCCCCACCTGATGATTCATCTCGATTCATCATGCCCGACGATGAGGTCTCACACGCTCTCGTCGAACAATATTCCATCCCCAACGTCACGTTTGAATCGATTTTCCTTCGATGGAACAGAATAGAGACGCTGCGCGAAAACATCGTCGCACCACATCGAAAAATAACTTCAACCGAATTTGCACAATCGATGATAAACATCGCAACAACGGAATCGATGAAAAGTAGTGATTGGTGGAGACAAGTTGGAACAGCTATTGTCAAAGATGGATCGGTCATTGCACTTTCGCACAACAAACACCTTCCCACCGATTATCATCTCGATATCGAGGGTGACCCACGAACAAATTTTGATGCGGGTGTGCGGATCGATCTCACGACAGCAATTCACTCGGAAGCACTCGCGATTGCGCAAAGCGCAAAAGCCGGCACTTCGCTCAACGGTGCCGAGGCGTTCGTTACCACATTCCCTTGCCCGAACTGCGCCAGATTACTTGCCGAATCCGGCATTAAAACCGTGTATTATCACAAAGGCTATTCCCTTCTCGATGCCGAGGATATTTTGAAAGCGTACGGAATCGAAATTATTCTCGTCGACCTAGCCAATACGAGTCCATAGTCCCTTTTTTGGATCGTATGTTGCATCATCGGGATCAGACTGCACGATGTTTGCGTGAAGATGCGTAACAGATGATCCCGTAAATTGAGGATCGCCGAATCGGAGATACAAGGTGCCACCCGTCATATTACGCTTCGCTGTTTGTTCGCGAACAAGTTCACCGAGTTCCGACCATGCCTCGGGCGATATTTCACCGATGTGTCGAATGTGTTCGATGTGAATAAACATGAGGTGTTCTTTACTTGGTGTATACGGGTACATGTTTTCCGTTGCAATCCAATATTTCCTGTGCTCCATCGGGCGCTTATGGAATTCCGCCAAGTGCTCCGGGCAAAAGGGGCAAACATTTTCCTTCGCAATCCGATTGATCGCATCTTCATACACCCCCGGGCGGGCGTTTTGTTTGTTCACGAAATCACTCATATTCTTAGACTGGCGTTGGAATCGTCATCGCCTCGTGTGGCGTGTAGTCGGAGAGGACGAAGTGTTCTGGTGTAAATTTCAGCATATCGTCGATCGATGTGTCAGCAATCGTTACTGTTGGGAATACTCGAGGTTCGCGAGCAAGCAATTCTTGAACTTTTTCGAATTGGCTTTCGTAAATGTGCGCATCGGAAATGGTGTAGACGAGTTCTTTTGGCGTGTAGCCCGTTACCTGCGCAAGCATCATGGTAAATGCCGCATACTGCACCATGTTGAACACCACGCCTACAGGGATATCGCCGCTACGTTGAAAATGGTGGACAGAAAGCTCTTTCGTTTCTGGAAAAACCAGCACATGCAAATAGCCGTGGCATGGCGCAACTACCACCTTCCGGGGAGGAAGACCGGAGTGCTGAATGGTGTATTGCGGGATCCACGGAGAAATAATGTGGGTGCGCAAATTTGGTCGCTCTTTGATTTGTTTCACGACGTGCTCGATTTGATTAAATGGCGCGCCTTCACTTGTAGGAAACGCCGTCCATGCTGGACCGTAACTTCCGGGACCAAGATCGCCCTCTGGCAAACCAAATATGTCGCATCGCTCTTTCGTCACCCACCGCTTCCACCATGCGCAGCCAAAGGATTTCAACTCTTCTTGCGTGCGAGCTCCGTGAAGAAACGCGACGTGTTCGCCGATTGCTCCGATCATGAATTTCCCCGAAAGGTCGCGCTCGGTAATCATGGGGAACCCATTTGCCAAGGAAAAATGCATCTGCGCCCCAAGAATCATCCGCGAGCCCTCACCTTGAATCGGCTTCACGTCGACACCTTCTGCCATGATTTTTTGAAGAAGATTGCGATATTGAAGATCCGGCGTACGCTCCGCAAAAGGCTTCATCATAGAACGGTGTAATGGAATAAAATACTCTGGCTATTCAAGGCTCGCGTTTCGACGAGCTTCAGATTCATCCGACCGAAATCCTGTGCTAATGATACGCCTTCTCCGAACAGTACCGGCTCGATGGTCAAAAAAAGATCGGTCACCAATCTCTGTGCCAAGAACTGCTGGTACACTCCCCCGCCACCGGCAATAGCGACATTTGCGCACCCTTCAGCCGCAAGCTTCTCGATGATGCGCACCGGACTATCCGACGTATATTCCACACCAATCATCGGATTCTGCTTTTCTGGATCACACGTCATTACGATCAATCGTCGATCCTTCAACGGCTTGCCGATGGTGGCAAATGTTTTCCGTCCCATAATCACCACACCCGCTTCCTTGGTTTTCTCAACAAAAAATTTCAAATCTTCTTTACTCGTCCAATCCAAAGACGATTGATCTGCACGCTCCGCAATTTTCCCATCAACACTTATCGCAGCGATTAACCAGACGTTCATAGATACATCGAGTGTGGCATCGGATGGACGAAGGGTCAACGCATGAATGTGGATGAGTGTAGAACGTTTTCATTTGCGGCGAGTTTCGATGAAGATCGAGGAAAATTCGTGAGACGTACTTCTTGGTACGTCAAACGATTTTCCGATGATCTGAGTCGAAAATCGACCAAATGGGAACGTTCTACGAAAAAAAGTCACACCGCCAAGCATGGTGACGGTGTGACCCTTTCCGATGAAGCATCGAACTGTGCCTCATCACGATCAGCACTGTACCTGGAAAAAATTCAGGGTCAACGAACACATGTGGATAACGAAAGTCTCGGTGGATAAACATTCGATAATCATCCTGGAATCAAGTACGATCGTGATGCTTATGGAAATCGCTATCCGTCGACTTCGCCCAGACGTTCCGCTTCCTGAATACAAAACCCCCGGCGCATGCGCATTCGATCTTGCGGTCATCGAAGGACGAACGCTCGCGCCCAATGAACGTGGCATTTTTCCGACCGGACTCGTTGTGAAGGTTCCCGAAGACCATGTCCTCATTCTTGCATCGCGATCAAGTAATGCAAAAAAAGGCATTACGCTCAGTAACGGCATCGGGATCATCGATGGTGATTACTGTGGATCGAATGACCAACTTCACATCGCGCTTCATAACATTGGCACCGAACCGTACGCCGTCGAAACTGGCGAACGTATTGCCCAGGGGATGTTTGTGCCAATCACCCGTGCACAATTCGTCGAACCAACCAACTGGCAGGCTGCAGATCGGGGCGGATTCGGAACCACCGGGTAATCCTGATATACTGGTGCAAACGCTTTTTTCTTTTCTATGGCTCACCTCATCACGCTCGGAGCACTCATCGATCGCACCGTGGAACACTATCGCCTTCACTTCAAAGAACTGATTGGTATCAGCTTGTGGTTTGTGGTGGCAGCAACACCGTTCCTGTTTGCGGGCTACATTGCGCCATTTGGTGTGGATGAATTTACACCCTTCAATGAAACCGCAAGCTACATTAGCCTCAGCGCTCTTGGCGCCATTCTTACCACCATCGTTGGCATGTGGGTGAGCATTTGCCTCATGCTTACCATTGATGCGCGTGCAAAAAACACTGTTCCCAACCACGTTGCCCTCGGGAAAAAATCGTGGAAATACCTTCCTTCATTTCTTATCCTTTCGTTGAGCATCGCAGGAGGACTCAGTGTTATTGCCGTGCTGTGTATGATGCCCGGTTTCCTTATCACGTTCCTGAATACCGCCAATGGAGCAGCCGGAGCGGCGCTAGGAATCCTTGGCGTACTTCTCATTTTTGCCGGTGCTGGTGCAGGACTCTATGTGCTTATCCGATACGGAATCGCGTACGCTTTTGCACAATATTCTCTCATTCTCGAAACCGAGAGACCGCCATCCATCACCTCTGTGAGCGCACTCTATCGTGCTCTTCGAGGCCACATTGCTTCCTCTCAAAAAGCGGTCGATGGTCAATGGTGGCAGATTGCATTACGCATTCTTATTCCCAACCTCATCATTTCCCTTCTTGTTCTTGCAGTCAGCGTTGGCACCAATTTGGCCAGCACCGTGTTCATCTCCTTCGCCGCAGCATCACTCTCCGCATTGGCGATTACTCTTATTTCCGTAGCGCTCACCCTGATTCTTTTCCTGGTGAACGCCCTTGTGCTTCCCCTCTACAGCTTAACGGCGTACTACTTGTATGACAGCATCCGCCAACGATAACCCCACAGAAACACCAGCAGAAAAAAAAGATCCGCCACGTGCGTTTGATATTCTGCTCTATGCCGCCGTACTCACCAAGCGGCACGCAGCAGACATCTACGGCTTTACCGCGTATCTCCTATTCCCTCTTCTTCTCTTTTTAGGGGTACGCAATATTCCCGGCACCGTTGGTACTGTTTCCGTCATCGTCGTCAATGCCCTTGCTCTGGTGATTTTTTGGTGGGCATGCGCTTCAATTTGTACCTTAGTAAGCATCAAAACAGCACACCCGAAAAAAGACCACGACATGCGCAGCGTTGGCATGCACGCTGCCGATATTGTTAAAACACTCCTTCTTACCGTTCTGCTTTCTAGCCTTCTTCAAGCCGCTGGCTTTATTCTCTTCATCATCCCCGGCATTCTTGCCACCATTCTTCTCACCTTTGCGTTTGAAGAAGTGGTGCTTCGGGGAGCAGGGCCACTCAGCGCACTTGCAGCATCCAAAGCCCGCGTTCAGGGCAATATACGCTCTGTCGGCTGGCAACTTCTTATCATTTTTGTTGCCGCCCTTCTCATCTACACCGCCCTCGGCAGTGGCATTCTGCTCTTTATTGCAGGGATTTTTCATACCGACGTCGCTGTACTCCTCAGCAACACGCCCCCATTATGGGCAGAAGCGATTCTGAGTATTCTCCAAATCGCCCTTATTCCCCCAGTGGTCATTGCGCATACCGTCCTGTATCTTTCAACGGGACCTACAGTGGAGTAAGCTTCAATTTCCCTCGAAACACAACCTCACCCATACCCTCTCCTTCGTAAGGAGAGGGATAGCGCATCCGGATTCGTGACGCATCTGACGTGACCTCTCCCTCCTTACGAAGGAGGGAGTCGGAGGGAGGTCTAACATCGTAAAGCATCCTGTATATTACCGCCGTATGAATCTTATCCCCGTTATTGGCTTAGAAACGCACATCGAGCTCAGCACGAACACCAAAATGTTCTGTGGGTGCAGTGCGCGCAGCGAAGGAGCACTTCCAAACACCAATGTTTGCCCAATATGCACCGGTCACCCCGGCACGCTTCCTGTACCCAACGCGGCTGCAATACGTTTTTCTGTGCTTCTTGGTTTAGCGCTCAACGGAACCATTACTGAGCATTCGAAGTTCGATCGCAAGCATTACTTCTATCCCGATCTTCCAAAGGCATATCAAATTTCACAGTTCGATCTTCCCGTTATGCGCGACGGCGAGCTTTTCATCGACGTCCCCAGCGAAGGCACAGTGCGCATCGGTATTGAGCGCATGCATCTCGAAGAAGATTCCGCAAAGAATATTCACGGAAGCGATGGCAAAACCTACGTCGATTTTAACCGTTCCAGCATTCCGTTGTGTGAAATTGTCACCAAACCAGACTTTCGTACTTCTGCACAAGCCAAGGCATACGTGCAGGAATTGCGGCTTTTGGTACGTATGCTCGGCATTTCAAGCGGAGACATGGAGCACGGCCACTTGCGATGCGATGTGAATGTTTCCCTTCGCGAGGTCGACGATACCGGCTTGCCGATTGGCCCACTGAATCCCAAAACAGAGATCAAGAATATCAACTCCTTCCGCGCCATCGAACGCGCCGTTGATTACGAAATCTCCCGTCAAACAGCACTATGGCACGCCGGAACACCGCCGATGGTTACCACCACCCGTGGATGGAATGACGACACGCAAACTACCGATGAGCAGCGCACCAAAGAAGACTCTGCAGACTATCGCTATTTCCCGGAACCCGATATTCCACCCCTCGATCTCCGCAACCTCATCATCGATCTCCGCGATCGCCTTCCCGAACTGCCCAGAGCAAAGCGCGCACGATTTATCGACGAGTACGGATTCAAGCCCGATGCTGCAAAACAACTGGTCGACGATGCTGATCTTGCGAACTTCGCCGAAGCCACCATTAGCGAGCTTCGCGCAGACATTTCATCGAAAAACCCTCAAAGCACTGCGGATCTTGGAAAACTCGTGAGTAATTGGATTCTCACGAAGCTTGCAAACATTCTTTCAACCGAAGGAAAAACCGTTGCCTCATCACGAATCACCCCAGAGCGTTTTGCCACGCTCCTTGCACGCATCATCGATGGAACACTCACCCCACAGAAAGCGCTCGAAGTATTAGCGCTCATGGAACAAGAAGGCGTTTCCGTCGACGATGCCGCAAAAGAACTCGGCGCAGCATCCCTCACCGATTCCTCCGCCATCGACGCCATCGTTCTCGACGTCATCACAAATCATCCCTCGGAAGTCACCCGCTACCACGCCGGTGAAGAAAAACTCTTCGCCTTCCTTCTTGGCCAAATCATGAAAGCCGCCAAAGGCAACGCGAATCCATCCCAAGCAACCGAAGCCCTCAAAACAGCCCTCACTAAAAAATCCTGAGCATAACGCTCAGGATTTTTTATTTCAGCTACAGGGTCTGAAGATCGCTCTTCTCTTTTCTCTTGGCATTAATTTCTGCTGACTTCGCTTCAGCTACTTCACGAAGCCTCCCATCGATGACACCGATCTGTTCTGCGAGCTCTCGTTTACGACCAAACTGCCAGAAACGCACTGCTTTCTCTTGATCCATTAATCGTTTTCGTTGCTCACGAAGATCCACCTCGGAAGAATCGAATCTTCCAGGTAAACGAGATGATTCTTGAGCGATCTCCGTAAGAGCCTGAGTCAGAACCGGTATCGAAGGCGCTCCATTAAAGGCGCGAGACTCCGCTTCTGGTGCAAGAGGTGCGCCAGCATTCTTCTGCATAGCCCTCTCCGCCTCGTCGCGCCGATGCATCATGGTACCAATTGCTGCATCAAAATCCGCTAATCGTTGACGTGCGCCAGAGAAAAATCGTGCTTTCCACGTGTTCGCCGCCTCCCTTTGCAATCGAAGGTCCCGCAGCTGTGCATTCAACGTTTTCACCTGCTGTACATATTCGTTCGGCGCAGGAGCCATCTTCTGCGCAAGATCATTCTTTAACTGTTCTACAGCAACCACGGGCTTATCCGGAACAAACTCCGCACCCTTCTTGGTAAATTTGTAGGTTCCCTGCCCTTGCTTAAACTCCTCAAAGTTTGCGAAAGGCTTCCCAACAACATCATCCTTTCGCCCCTCTCCCCGACGCACTTCAACACTCCGAGGCTTTGGCAACGGCTTGGCACTCGATTCCATTCCTATTCCTTCTCGCATACATCTCAGCATTAGCGCTTGAGGCAATTATCCGCTATTTCTAGGGCAGCGTCGACGGATGTTACCCACAGAACGCGGGGGTCGCGGCGAAACCAGGTTTCTTGGCGTTTAGCGTAATGATGGCTGTCGTATTTTATGCGGATGACGGCGTCGCGAAGGGAGGTTTTCTTTTCAAAGAATTCAACAATCTGCCGGTACCCAATACCCGTCATCGCCTGGCATTCAGCGCCATACTGGGCAAGCAAACCCCGAACCTCATCAACGAGTCCATTCCCGATCATCTCGTCTACCCGAGCATCGATACGGGCGTAGAGCTGTTCTCGAGGCACATCGATGCCGATGATGCACGCGTCGTACATCGGCGTTTCAAACGCTTGATGATCTGCTAATGCTCCGCCGGTGGTACGCAAAATCTCCAGCGCACGCACTAGTCGCCTACGGTTTTTTTCATCAATCGTTGCAGCAGCATCTGGATCACGCTCGGCAATTTCCTCGAAAAGATCGTTGTCCGACATCCCATCGAGTTCCCTGCGCATCTCCGCACTCGGCACTGCGCCAGCAAAATTCGGTCGGTCGAGAACGGCACGAATGTACAACCCGGTCCCCCCGACGAGAATCGGAACATTCCCTCGATTGAGAATCTCCCCGATTTTCTCATCGGCGTAGGCTTGAAATTGCGAGACGGTAAACGGTTCATCGGGGTTTACCAGATCGATGCCCCAGTGGGGGATGCTGTGAACGAAGCGGGGACGCTCGGAGAAAAGGGATGTGATTGAATCCCCACCCCCTCCACCCTTCGCTCCTTCCGAGCTTCGGAGTGGCAAGCCGACTCCCCCATAAATGGGGGAGAGTTCTCGATTCACGTCCGCTTCCGGCTTCGCGGTTCCAATATCCATGCCCCGATACACAGTCCGACTGTCGGCGGCAATGATTTCCCCACCAAGCCGTTGTGCCAATGCAATCCCAATCCCCGTCTTTCCACTACAGGTCGGCCCAACCACTGCAATAATTTTTGGAAGCACTTCATCCATACGCCCAGCATCGTAACACAAAACCTGTGCATAGATCCCAAAAAATAGCCGATAATATTGATACAATGAAGGGGTATTTTATTTTTGAGATGTTCCAATATGAATGAAGAATTTGGATACGAAGTGCCTGGTCCGGTAAAGAAAGCTATAGATACAGGGAAACGAAATCCTCAACAATATGAAGGCCCAGCAACAGAAGTTCCGGATTTCCACAAAAATCGGAATCCAAAAATCGTTGCAAAAGCAGCGGAATCTCAAGCTACACGAAACGCTGAAAACGTAGCATCAGAAAAGAAGGGCGTTGACGAGGCTTTGAAGATGACGACAGCAAAACGCAGGGCGGCGATCATGGCGGAAGATGATACGAGCTATACCGTCAAACACGAAAAAAGAACGAAGTCTGACGAATTCTTTCCAGAAAAAATGCGTGCAAAAACAGCATTAGGAACAAAAGTTGAAGATCCGAAGACCGAAAAAGGATTCGTGCTCATCGATGAGCCAGATGCAACGGAAGTTCCAGACTTCGCTCTCAATCGCAACCCAAAGATCGTTGCGAAAGCGGAAGAGTCTCAGGCAGCACGAGATGCTGCGGTAAAAGCAGAACAAGAAGCAGAAATTAAGCGAGGAATCGATGAGGCGAAGTTGAGTATTCAGGAGCGAGAGCATCCCGAAACTGCCAACATGAAGGCAAAGATAGGCACTGTTTCCATGGCGGTAACGTGGAATGCACAACAGGAAGAATATGTGTTCTCTTTCCCAGGGCTTCCAAAGGGAAATGCCTTTGGTATTGGGAGCAATCCAGACAATGCGCGTGCAATTTTCAAACAAGCCATTGCTCTTGCTTCCGAAACAATTACTGGTGCGCCACAAAATCCACTCGGTCCCCCAGACATGATCGGCGCAGTACGCAAAATGGCAGATGCTATGAGCGATGATTACAGTGTGAACGACAGACGTGATAATACATCTACCAAAGAAGTTACCGGACCACTTGGCCTTAAAGAATCGCCAGCGTTGCGAGATGAACAGGAAAAGGCTGCAAAAGAATCTGCAGAAATCTACGATCGAGAAACGATGGTAGAGCAGGGTGCACGAATTCTTCAGGAGAAGTTTTCTGCAATGGATGCGAAGCTTGATACGCAAGGCGCAAGACTCGCTGAACGTCAAAAGATCGTCGAGAACAAGCTCGGTGCCTTCCTTGCCGGTGCTGTCGGGCTTGGTGCACGAGCATGGGAGGCAGCGAAGAATACCTTTAAAGGTGGGGTAGAAGTTACGGCAGGAACGTTCAAGCCAACAAAAAACGGCGGTCTGTATCTTGCTGCCAATGAAATCTTCAACGAAAATGTTCGCGAAACGTTTGCAAGTCTTCACGATCAAATCGCTGATCCGGTGAATAAAGCGATAGATGAACGCAATGATCGCAAAGGAATAGAAGCCATGAACGACTGGATCAGTAAGGACATCCAAGAGCGATATGATGCTGAAAGGCGCATGGAACGCTACGGCACCGAAACGCCAACCATTGCGCAAAAGATGAGTGCATTGAATACGGATCGGAAGATTGCTAAGGCAGCGAAAACAATCGAGGCACAAGAGCAACGAGAACTTCGTGACGTCGTCGCGGTGCAACTCGCAGACGAATTTGCTGCACGCGGTGGAGACAGATTTACTGACGCGGAGAAGAAAGAGATTGGCGCAAAGCTTCTTAGGAATAAAGAGATTGCGGAAACCATTGATAAGGTCGCTGGAGCAATCTCCCTTCCACAAACCGCAGAAATAATCCGCGCCAACGTTGACTTCGCAAAGCTCTTATCGAAAATTTTCAGCGGAGCAGAGGACGAAGAAGCTCTTGAAGGAAAAACCCCACAGCAAAGATACCTCACAGCGACACCTCGAGAATGGTTCGTTGCGAATATCGTCGAAGGCACAAAGGGCGGAGCACGCGCGTTTAAAGACATGCTCGTTGATGTTGGATCGACGAAAATTGGGAAGACGGATTACGTTGCAGACATGGAGGCTGCAGAGGCAAGAGAGGTTGACGGCGTAGCCCCAGAGCTTTCAACGTGGCGCAAATTATTACCAACGGTATTCAAGATCAAAGACAGGATGGCGCTCCGCAATGCGGAAGTTGCAGAAAATACGCTTACCGTGAAAGAAAGAGCACGAAATATGATGGACAAGGCATATAATCGTTTCATCATCGAGGTAAACGTCGCACGACTACGGAGTATTGATATTCCAGCAACGCATCCTCTCTTCCGTGCAATTGAATCCTTTGCCGCGATCGAGGAACTGCCAGATAGCGCAATAGAAATGCTTACCCCTAAAGATGTGGGGTATGAGAAAATTGAAGATTTCGAGGACGACATCGATCCTGAAGATCTTGAAGACGATGATGGCATCGAAGAACCAGTACGCATCGCTGCTTAATCTCATCTAAATCTCTTTATATGTCTCTTCAAACCATCGTGACGAATGCGCCGATTACGGATGAGGTAAAGAAATATTTATTGGAACGGCTCGAAATTGAGGGAGCAACGCCGGATGTGGTGGCGACAATTAAGCAGGCGTTGCAGGAATACATTGAGGCAGGGTTTACGCAACTTGGGGTGGCAATGAATCCGAATGATCCAGCGATCGTTGCTGCACAGCAGAAGTTCGATACTGAGGTGAAGAAAGCAGAAGATATGTTTACGGAAGAAGTGGAAAATGCGGCAATCGACGCTGCATTGATTCAAGCGCAGACCACGAAAGATTTGGAAACATTACAAGTGCAAACACTCAAGGAACAAATGGCAGTGTAAGGGCACAATTCAAAACGCGACCGAGTGATTGATCGGTCGCGTTTTGTGTTATCTCGTATTGTCCTGGATTGCTTCCCCTTCGACAAGCTCAGGGTCGCAATGACGGAAGAACCTACACCGGCAACTTGGCAGCATCGACGGCACGGGCAACAAGATCGGATTGAGGGATGATGAGGGCTTCGTCGCTTCCAAAGACCTTCACTTGAATATCTCCCCCATCGCGTTCCTTCGCCCCCACCACAATCGTCCATGGCACCTTGTTCATCGCGGCATCGCGGATCTTTTTCCCCACCTTTTCTGGAGCGTCGTCGAGTGCAACGCGAATACCAGCAGATTCAAGATTTGTCTTCATCGCCTTTGCGGTCTCGATGAACTCATCCGCAACCGTTGCAACCCTCACCTGCTCCGGCGCAAGCCACATCGGGAATGCTCCAGCAAAGTGCTCGATCATTACACCGATGAAGCGCTCGAGTGAACCGAGAATTGCGCGGTGAATCATTACCGGTCGCTGCTTTTCATTATCTGCGTCTGTGTACTCAAGCTCGAAGCGCTCTGGAAGATTGAAGTCGAGCTGAATTGTTGCGAGTTGCCATTCACGACCAATGGCATCGGTGGCGATAAAGTCGATCTTTGGGCCATAAAATGCTGCTTCACCAACGCCAAGGAAATATTCCTGATTCATGTCAGCAAGCAATTCCTTCAATGTTCCCACAGCTTTTTCCCACACCTCGGCTCCACCAAGATATGCTTCCGGCTTTTCAGGATCGTTCACCGAAAGACGAGCTTTGAGTGGCATCTGAAATGCCTCATAGAATTTCGTGATGATATTCGCGATAGCTCGCGCCTCATCTTTCACCTGGTCGAGCCGACAGAACACGTGAGCGTCGTCCTGTGTGATGGATCGAACACGCGACAATCCCTGCAACTGGCCAGTATTCTCGTCGCGATACACCGTTGTTACTTCACTGTAACGAAGCGGAAGATCGCGATAGCTTCTGCCGCGTGATGCAAAGATTTGCGTGTGATGCGGGCAGTTCATCGGTTTCAAAACGAATGCATCATCGGTTTTTTTGCTCGAAACGTGGAAGATGTCGTCTGCAAATTTATCCCAATGCCCGCTTGTTTTATACAGATCGCTCTTTGCCATGTGTGGAATTGTCACCTTGGTGTATCCATACGGCTTCATCAACGCCCACACAAATGCAACAAGCTGTTCGCGTAAGATTGTTCCTCGAGGCGTGAAGAGTGGAAGACCGGGGCCAACCAGCGGTGAGAATGCGAAGAGATCAAGCTCCACACCAAGCTTTCGATGATCGCGCTTCTTTGCCTCTTCGAGCATAGCAATATGCGCATCACGTTCTGCTTTTGTTTCGAAGGCAATTCCGTAAATACGGGTGAGCATGTCGTTCTTTTCATCACCACGCCAATAGGCGCCAGCAAGCTTTGTGAGCGAGAAACATTCGGGGTCGAGATTCGCGATTCCATCGGCGTGGCCACCACGACACAAGTCGGAATAGGTTCCCGATGTGTAGAGCGTCAACATCTGACCGTCGCCAGCAAACTCATCGATGAGTTCTGTTTTGTATTTGTTGTCCGCAAACAGTGATCGCGCTTCGTCGGCGCTCATCTCTTTCCGATCGAAGGCGTGCCACGATGGCATCAGCTCACGCATCTTTGCTTCGATCTTTGGCAGATCTTCTTCGGAGATTGGCGTAGAAAATGCAAAGTCGTAATAGAACCCATCATCAATAGCCGGACCAATAGTGCGCTTGGCGTCTGGATACAAATCCAGCACTGCTGCAGCGAGCAAGTGCGCAAGTGAGTGACGAAGATGTTGCAGTTCTTCGGAGTTCATAGAAATACGTCGTATAGGTCCAATACGACCTATAGTAAAAAATAAAAATACCCGACCAGAGCACAATGCTCACAGTCGGGACCAAGAAAATCTCGGCGGTTCCACCCGAATTCCCCGAAAATCTTTCGAGGCTCTTTTGAATTGTTCATCGGCTCGCGAGGTGGTAGCTCGGTCACTGTCGATGAAAACAATATAAAACGAAGCGCGAACAATGGCAAGTGGATACGTTATCGGAGCACCTTCATAAGCACAGAATCCTCTGAACCTGCCTTACGAATCTTCATCTCAAGATCAACGCGCAGATCATCTAACTTTTCGTCGAGATAATCCTTGCTGACCATACGCGTATTCATCTGACCCTGCATAAGTGACATCTGATCTCTTGTTTCAACGATCTGACCCTGCATCACAGACATCTGCCCTTTCATTTCAGCAAATTGCCCATCAACATGCGTTGAAAAATCTTGGAGTGCCTCAGCTTGATCTTCCACGAATTCGTGCAATGACTTCATGTCGGATTTCAATTCCGATACATCCACAACAAGTCCCTGGACTAAACCAAGAATCTGATCAATTTTTTGATGATCGTCCATATACATCAATACTATCAAAATCTTCGTCTATTGTCACCGCATTATTCCCCATCCGTAATAACAATCTTGATATGATCCTTCAGCGTTGGCACACGTTCAAGCCAGAATGGCGTAAAGCGTACCGAAGCATCCTTTACCGCTTCCGATGCCCGTAATAACGTCAATACTTCGTTCGGCGCCCGTCCAACAAAACGATCTTTATTGAGCACAGGAGAATTCTCTGCAATGATCGCCTTTCCCTCAAGATACACCCCAAGCGTTGCTTCGCCCCGCTTCACGTCTGTACTTTTTACGAGCATCTGCACGGCATCTGTTGAAACATTGCGAATGGCATACCCCTCAGGCACACGCGCATAGAGCTGAGAGAGTGCATACTCTTTCACCGCGTTCTTGTCGTAATACACCGCAGTCACATCCATCACCAATGTTACGGTAAAGCTTCCCACTTCGGCACCAACTGCCGCACTTGCACCCTGTGATGTGACAGACGACACATACGAATCTCCAGCAAAAACAGCGCGATCAATTCCTGCAGACAACGTAGACTTTGCACGTTCGAGCAACGAACCTGCCACAGAAGAAACGGCATCGTCGATATTCGCCTGCGTTAATGTGCGACGATACGAGACTCCGCCTTTCATCGGCTCCACACTCACCGCATAAATTGTTTTCTGCAAGGACTCTGGTAAGCCAGGAATGGTGAATTGCGTTGCGCCAATCTCGCCAGAAAGCCCAGGTTTATCGGCATGCGCAAGAACATTCACCTGACCTTTTGACGGAACATTCACCGGGGAATCGATTCTGAATAACACACCGTCTTTTGAAAGTAATCGTGTTGTTGCAACTAACGGCTGCGCACTTCCCGATTCGTTGATAATCGTAACCGTACCACCAGCCTTTTCTTCTACTGCCGTACCACCGTCTGTTGGCAAGGTAATAATTTCCTGCGCTTCAAAAGACTGTTTCACCACAATGCCACTCAATTCCCCATCGTTCTCTGGAGTTGCTACTGCACGCACTTCCGTATCAACAGCCACGACACGAGGATTCCCCACCACCGTGATTGTTGCCCGCGAAATGGAAAGATACAGAACAGCTAACAACAGAAAAAACGTCATGAACACAAATGCTACCGCAATACGCTGATACACCTTCAGCGATCGCGACAACGGCTGCGCACCCCGAGTTTCACGTGCCATATGGCAAGATTATAGCACAACTACGTCTTCACATTTCCTTCTCCCACCACACCCCCCACCTTCCGCACAACATCCGCGGAAAGCTCAACGGAATATTCTGTGGCCACTTTCCGCACGTCACCATTGGTTTCCACCGAAAGAAATACTTTAGCGCGCCCAGGATGCGCACGGAAAATATCACGGAGTTTTGCAATCATGTCGTGCGTGGGGTTTTGTGGAACGGTAATCACTAAGCCATCAGACAACGAGCCCGCAGGTGGCGCGAGAGGTATCACAATATCTGTAGCATTATTCATCTCCGACGAACGCGAGTCTGTCCATCCTCCTCGCGTAAGCATTGCTGTACACCCCGGAATTTCTGATTCCGTAAACGCGATCACATCGTCCACAAGTACCGAATACTCCACCGTTTCGGATTCTTCTCGCTTCCGCTGAGATACTTTCCCCGCAATAAGCAACATTGTTTCTGGGTTTAATACCCCACGAACCGTGATATACGTTTTTGGAAACACAACACACTCAATGCTTCCAGATGGATCTTCCATGCGCACAAACGCCATTGGCTCGTTTTTCTTCTTGGTAAAAATTTGCTTGATATTGCTCACAATGCCAGCAATCTTCACCATTGCCCCGTCTTCGTACCCCGGAATAGCACTCGCTTTTACCACGTATGGCGCAAACTGCTCGTAGAACAAACTCGCTGGGTGCGAAGAAACGTACAAGCCCAAAAGCTCCTTTTCCCATGCCAAAAGCATACTTACCGGAATAACTGGTGTATGACGGAATTCGATTTTCTGCTCAACAATCGACGTACTCAGACCAAAAAGCGACGTTTGATTCCGTGCAATTTCATGTTGAACATGCTTGTTATACAGAACAAGGGTGTCTAAATTTCCCACCAACTGAGACCGATCGCCAAACCGATCAAGTGCACCTGCTTTTGTGAGCGCTTCAAGTGTTTTCCGGTTAAACGCGCTGGACTTTACTCGCCCAAGCACATCGGCAAGATCGATGTATGCTCCGCCACGCTTTCGTTCCTGCACAATTTCCTCTGCCACTTCTGCCCCAACGTTCTTAATCGCAGAAAGCCCCCATCGAATATTTTTTGTGTCCTTCACCACCGCAAACCCCGCAAATGACTCGTTAATATCTGGAGCAAGAACAGTGAACCCCATCCGCCGGCATTCCTCAACTTCAATTGTAATGCGATCAATAATTCCAGAATCGGAATTCATAAGGGCTGCCATGAATTCCCCGGGATAATGCGCTTTTAAGTACGCCGTACGGTACGCAATCATCGCGTAACATGCTGCATGAGACTTGTTGAACCCGTATGCTGCAAAGTCTTCCAGCTTCTGAAACACTGCTGCAGCAATTTCTTGCCGTACTCCATTCTTCACCGATCCTTCGATGAACTTCGTCTTCATCTTCTCCATAAGCTCTGCAATTTTCTTTCCCATGGCCTTGCGGAGCGTATCTGCTTCACCGCCCGTAAAGCCTGCCATATCTTTCGCAACTTGCATCACCTGCTCTTGATACACCGGAATACCATATGTTTCACGGAACGCGTTTTCCATGAGTGGGTGCTCGTATACCACTTTTTCCGTTCCATGCTTTCGGCGAATAAAACTTTCAATAAACTGCATTGGCCCCGGGCGATACAGGGAAACCATAGCGATAATATCTTCAAATGCGCTAGGCTGAAGCTCCTTGATGTACCGTTTCATTCCATCAGATTCCAACTGAAATACTCCCGTAGTATCGCCTCGTCCCAAAAGTTCAAACGTGATTTTATCATCGAGCGGTGCGGCATCAAGGTCGATAGTAACCCCGTGCACTGCACGAATAATATCCAGCGCGTCTTCAATAACGGTTAAGTTTGAAAGTCCCAAAAAGTCCATTTTCACCAATCCCGCCGCCTCGGCGGAGTTCAATGAATACTGGGTGATGAGCGCCATGTCTTCTTTTTGCCCCTGCTGCAATGGCACTCGGGAAACTAATGGGCGATCGCCAATCACAATGCCACACGCGTGCTGCGACGCATGCCGTGGATTCCCCTCGATCTTCATCGCCAGATCAATCACCCGGCGTACCATAGGATTATTGTTGTACATCTGCTGCAAATCTGGTGCCTCAACAATGGCAACCTTCAACGGCGTATGTTTTCCCTGAATCGGTGCAGGAACCACCTTGGCAATAACGTCTGCCTCCTGAAACGACAGGCCGAGCACGCGCGCCGCATCGCGTACGGCGGCTTTTGGCATGAGCGTTCCAAACGTCACAATCCCAGCCACATGATCTGCGCCGTACTTTTGCGTCACGTACTCCAATACTTTCCCTCGACCACGATCTGCAAAGTCCGTATCAATATCTGGAAGCGATGCGCGGTCTGGGTTCAAAAATCGCTCGAACAGCAGCCCGTACCGTAATGGCTCGATGTCGGTAATACGAAGCGCATACGCCACAATGCTTCCTGCCGCAGAACCACGCCCCGGCCCCACCAACACCCCATGATCCTTTGCCCACGTAATGTAATCTTGCACAATAAGAAAGTACGACGAGAATCCCATCTTCACGATGGTGGAAAACTCGTATTCAAAACGCTGCATGACGTTGTCTGGAATAGGGTCGCTATACCTATCTTTCAAGCCTTGAATGCACAAATCGTGCATCACGTCGTTATCAGTTTTCCCTTCTGGTAAGGGATAAATGGGAAGAAAGTTCTTCCCTAATTCCATAGCAAACGTCACCCTGTCCGCAATACGTTTTGTGTTAAGCGCTGCCTCTGGAACATCGGCGAATGCCGCCATGATTTCTTCTGGGCTTCCAAACGAAAGGTCAACATCGTCCGTAGACGTACGACGAAACTCCTCCAATGTACGACTACGCTGAATACAGAGCTGGGCTTCGTAGCCTTCACGGTCGTCGGGATTTAAATAGAACGTATTCTTGGTGGCAACCAAGGGAACATTCATCGATACGGAGAGCTTGCGAAAGGCGTCATTCAGATCGACTTGCCGGGGCATGTCTGGGTGATGGATCAGCTCGAGAAAGAAGTTTTCTGCGCCAAAAATATCTTGATACTCACGAATCAATGATTCAGTTTTTTCATGCTCCCCACCAAAATATGCATGCGCGATTTCTCCACCAACACTTCCAGAAAGTGCAATCAATCCCTTGGCGTGCGCCCGAAGAAATGCTTTATCAACACGCGGCTTATAATAAAAACCATCTAAAAATGCGGCAGTAATAATAGCTAAAAGATTCCGGTATCCCTCTTCTGTTTCTACAATCAGCACCAACCGATACGGACGATCGTCCAATCGTGGCCGACGATCGGTCATGCCGTGCTGCGCAACGTAAATATCTGCCCCAATAATCGGCTTCATCTCAGCGTCTTTGCACGCCTTATAAAACTCAACTGCGCCGTACAAGTTCCCATTATCCGTTAACGCAAGCGCCGTCATCCCAAACGACTTTGCCCGTGCCACAAGGGCTTTTGGCTTTGGCAACGCCTCTAAAAGCGAATAGTGGGAATGGTTGTGCAGGTAGACGAAATCGTTCGAGTCCATAGCTTCCCGTAGAGTAGCACGCCGAGGGCGGGAATGTGAGGGGAGTCTTTGAATGGGTTGGGAGTAGGGAGTGATGGTGATCTTTGGAGTGGATTGTGGTGAGAACGGGAATCGGAGCAGCAGCCCAGATCCTGAGGCTACGCCGAAGGACCTCAAAGAAACGACAGGTAAACGGTCGGAGGCACAAGGGGTGGGAGTCTTTGGAGGATGTTGGGATAGTGAAGACGGAAATCGGAGCAGCAGATCCTGAGGCTTCGCCGAAGGACCTTGAACGAGCCAACATGGAAATGGTTCGGAGTCTGAGGGTATTCATTTTGAAAAGTGGGGTGCTGCTAATGCAACTGAGTTGCATGTAGGGGACGGGATGATGATGGGGATTCGACGGGAAGGGATCGTGGTTATCGAGAGTGATCGAAATTCTGATAGGGACACGACATTCATGTTTCATCGATTTTTCTCTGTATAGCCGATTGAGATGATCAGTTTTCGAGGTCAGAATCTGACCATGTACTTTTCCAAAGAGACTTCTCGCTAATGCGAATCATTCGCAAGAAGAAACCAGTGACTGATACTGATGATGACGATCCAGGGCAGGTGATAACGCATACCGTTGATGATTTCCGTGCCTCCCCATCCAAGACACTTTTCGCCGATTTCACGATCACGTCGCGGTACGGTGCGCTTTTGAAAAACGTCGAAAATGGGGGGTGTCCCCTTGAAAACGAGACCCCCTCGGCCCTTCGCTCCCGTGGAGCTTCGGAGCCGCGAGCCGACTCCCCGCCCCCTCCTAACTCCCCCAATGGGGGAGGGTTCACATCCGGACTCACAACCCTTTCAAAGACTCCCATCCCTCACGCTCCGAATCGTTTACCTGTCGGATGCATTCGAGGTCCTTCGCTTACGCTCAGGATCTAGGCTACTGCCCCGATTCCCATCCTCACAATCCCAACCCCTTCAAAGATCACTCTCACTTTCTACTCCCAACCCATTCCAAGACTCACTTTACCTCCCATTCCCTCTCCACCTTCTCATACCGTGCTAAACTATCCCCATATGGATTCCAAAGACTTTCTGTTCGTGGTGCTGGCATTTTGTGCGCTGTGGTTCACGATGTTCCTATGCTTTGCGCTGTACCATATTGCTCGCTTTATGAAGCGAATGCAGGAGCTCTCACTCCATGCCCGAGAGAAATTCGATGAGGTCATGCACAGCGTGGACGCTATGCGCATGCGCATCGAAGGCCACGTGAGCGCCATCACAAGCATTGGTGATGGAATACGCAAGATTATGGATGTGTTACGGAATCGGGAATAATAGGCGAAGCATTTCACCCACGAATCACTCCGTCCACGCGAAGGGCGAGCTCGCGGATGACGGTTGCCATCACGTCGTCGACGTCTTGACTCGTTAGCGTACGATCAGATGCCATCAACGTCACACCAAGCGTGACGCTCTTTTTTCCTGCAGGAATTTCTTCACCGCGATACAGCTCCACGACTCGGCAATCGGTAATAAGTGCCCCAGCACCACGTACCACTGCAACAATCTTTTCAAAGTCTGTGCGCTCGTCCACCAATAGCGCAATGTCGCGTGTTACCACCGGGAATGCAGGCAATGCTTCATACCGATGTGTATGTTTCATGTGAGGGAACAACGCTTCCAGATTGATCTCTGCCAAAAATACCGGGCGATGAATGCCAAACGATGTTTGAAAGTCGCTTCCTACTTGCCCAACAATTCCAACACGCTCCCCATTTCTGAACACAAATGCGGTACGCCCACTGTGCCAATGGTCGTTCTCACCATCACGTTCAAACGTAAACGCAATACCAGATTTTGCTGCAAAATATTCCAAAACACCGCGCAAACGCATGAATGTTTTTTCCGCATCTGCTCCACCATATTCTCCAAATACCAGCATCATGCGCTCTTCGGGAAGTTGCCCTTCGTGCGGAAGGTACACACGTGAAAGCTCGAAAATACTCGCCGTATGGGTAAGTGCCTGATTGCGCTCAATCGCGCGCAGCACCGAAGGAATAAGCGTTGGACGCATGTGCGTAAGATCGGTAGATAATGGGTTAAATACCGCCAACGCATCTTTCGGGCTTACACCATACATTTCCAAATCACTCACACTCACCATGGAATTGCTAAAAAATTCAGAGAATCCTGCGCTTGCCAAGAAGCGTTTTGTCCACGCTGCCCAGTCGAGTGTTGCGTCATCAAAACTCGCAGGTGGGCGAGATGCTGGCAACACCGCAGGCATCATGTGATACCCATACATACGAGCCACTTCTTCCGTAAAATCAACCTCGCCTTCGATGTCGTCTTCCCGCCAGTATGGGACGGTCATCATCGTTGTGTCACCGTCTTTTTGCAGATCGAATCCTAATTTCGTCAAAATATTCACCTGTTCTGCGTCAGGAATCGCGACACCGATCCTGCTTCGCACTCGCTCTGGATTGAACGGGAAACGCTTCGGGATTCGTGGAGTCGGGTAGACGTCGATCACGTCGGTAACGGTTCCTCCGGCGATCTGTATCACAAGCTCAACGGCGCGGGCTAATGCTACGGGCAACGCCGATGGAGACAATCCTTTTTCAAACAAAAGCTGCGCATCAGAGGCAACATCCATGGCGCGCGCAGATCGACGAATCGTCAACGCATCAAATGTTGCGGCTTCAAAAATAACGGTCGTGGTTTTCATTGTTGTTCCAGAATCTTTTCCACCCATAATGCCAGCAAGCGCCAACGGCTTTTCTGCATCGGCAATAACCATAATCGACGAATCAAGCTTCACCGCTTTTCCGTCAAGCAACGTGAGGCTTTCCCCTTCCTTTCCCGGGCGTACCATGATGGTATTCTGCGCGATCGACGATGCATCGAATGCGTGCATGGGTTGACCAAGCTCCAGAAGAACGTAATTCGTAATGTCGACGATGCAATTGATTGGCTTCAGCCCTGCAAGCAATAATCGCTTTTGCATCCACCACGGGGATTTTTGCACGGAAACGCCTGTGACGACAGCTGCCATGTAGCGTTCGCAGCGTTTATCTTCGAGACGAACCGAGACCCCCTCCGACTCCCCCTTCGTAAGGGGGAGGGTTCGCATCTGAAGAAACTCACCGCCTACGGCAACGGCGGCTTCGCGGGCAAGACCGATGATTCCCATGGCGTCGGGACGGTTCGTGGTGATTTCAATATCGAAAATAGTGTCGTCACAATCGAGTGCCTGTGCAATCGGCGTGCCAACAGATGCATCGGTTATTCCAGAGAGATCCCAAATTTCATGATCACCACACGCTACTTTGTCAAAACCAACTTCAGCCGGAGCACAAATCATTCCCACACTGTCCACACCACGAATTGAAGCTTGCTCTAGGGTTGTCCAGTCCGCTCCCCCGTGCCAGCGCACGCGTGCACCCGGCAGCGCAACGAATACCCTCATCTTCTCCGCAAGATTCGTGCCGCCGCACACAATCGGCACCACACCTTCCCCAATATCCACCATCGCAACCCGCAATCGATCCGCATTCGGGTGCGCTGCCACCGACTGCACCACACCCACCACCATTTTCTCAAAATGCGCACCGCAATGATCGATACTCTCCACACTCATCGATCGCAACGAGAACTCTTTCGCAAATTCTTCGGCAGAAATATTCGTTTTGACGTGTTCCTTGATCCAGTTGTACGAGGCTAAAATGTTCATATTTGATTAGTAGGACTTTCTCATTTTAGGCGAGTTTCGATGAAGATCGAGGAAAATTCGTGAGACGTACTTAACGGTACGTTGAACGATTTTCTGATGATCTGAGTCGAAAATAGACAAAATGAGGAAGGACTAGAATTGTTTGAGGAAACGGAGATCATTCTTGTACAACGTGCGAATATCATCGATGTTGATGCCGGAACGCATCATCATGGTGCGTTCAACGCCCCAACCGAATGCGAATCCGGTGTATTCGTTCGGATCAAGCCCTCCAGCTTTCAGCACATTGGGGTGCACCATGCCGGCACCGCCAAGCTCTAACCATCCGCCTTTACACAATTTGCACTTCGCCCCGTCTACCTTTGCGGTGCCATTGCATACGGCACAGGAAATATCTAACTCAAAACTTGGCTCCGTAAAACGGAAATGAAACGGGCGCAACCGCGTTTCTCGATTCGCGCCAAAATAGCGCTTCACAAAATAATCAAACACGCCTTTTAGCTCGGTGACCGTGACATGCTTGTCGATCATCAAGCCCTCAAATTGGTGAAACATAGGCAAATGGCGTGCCGTTGCCTGCCGGCGATAGCACTTCCCGATGCTCACCATACGAATAGGCAGCTCGCCTTTTTCCATTTCCCGTACCTGCCCGTTACTGGTGTGCGGCGTGAGCACAATCTTCCCTTTCTCACCCGTTGCCACTTCCCCATTTTCCCCCACAAAAAACGTTTCCCATTCATCACGCGCAGGGTGATCCTTCGGCATGTTCAAGCTTTCAAAGGCGTAATAATCCCAATCGACTTCTGGGTGACGGGAACGAACAAAACCAATATGTCTAAAAATGTTGGTAATTTCATCAATAGCTTGGGTGGTAAGGTGCACATGCCCCACGGCTGGCACTGTGCCAGGCAACGAAACGTCGAGCCACTCCTGTGCTTGGCGCGCCTCTGCAGCACCAGCAACTACACGCGCTTCTGTGGCAGCAAAACTTGCTTCAACGGTTCGCTTGACGTCATTTGCCGTTTTACCAGCATCACGGCGTGCAGATTCATCCAGCGCCGCAAGTTCCTTCATGGTTTCTGCAAGCCGCCCCTTCCGCCCTAAATATTCCACACGCGCTGCCTCGAGCTCCTCGAGCGTTTGAATTTTCAGGAACACCGCGAGCGCTTCTTGCTGAAGCTGTAAGAAAACATCATTCATAGCATTAGCTAAAGAAAATCCGAATTACGTCTTTGACGGTAACAAGAATCACCACCAGGAGCAATGCAACAAAGCCAATGGCATGCACAGTTTGCTCAAATACTGGCGTCGCTTTTTTCCTGCGAATCACTTCATACAGCAGGAACGCAAGCCTGCCACCATCCAAGGCTGGCAACGGCAACACGTTAATGACAGCAAGGTTAATCGACAGCATTGCTGCAAACTGCACCAAATGGGAAACACCAAGTGAAGCAACCTGCCCGGTAAGTACCGCAATGCCCACGGGGCCGGCAAGATTCGCGGAAACATCTTCGCTGCGGAACAGGCTCACCACTAGCCCACCAAATGCTGAAAGCACATCCCAGGTGGAGCGTAGCGTGGTTTCTACCCCCTTTACTGGTGCCAAGTACCACGGGTATCGCACAAAACCGGTTTCAACCAATGCAACCCCTACGCCAGCACGACCAAGTTCCTCGACAAACTGTGGAGCAACAGCAATCGTCTTCGTCTCCCCGCTCTGCGCCACCATGATTTCAATCGGCGATGCATCACTGTGCGGCACAAGTGCTTCACGAGCCAATGTGCCTGTTTCGTACGCCACGCCGTCGATGGTGAGTACCCTATCTCCCACCTTTACGCCCGAAAGATCGGCAGCTGATCCTGGCAATACATCCACAATATGAATTGCGCGATCCGTTACCGTTACCCCAGCATCCACACCATCTTCCACCACCGCAGGAAGGCCGAAGAGAAAGCCCACCGTAAACAGCACCCACGCCAGCACCAAATTCATTGCCACGCCAGCAATAATCACCGTAAACCGTCTCCACAAACTTTTTGCCGCAAAACTATCTGGAGCATTCACATCTTGCCCACTTTCACCCTTCATTTTTACAAAGCCGCCCAACGGAATTGCGTTCACACTCCACCGTGTTCCGCTTTTTGCCACCCAAGAAAACACCCGTGGCGGAAACCCAATCCCAAATTCTTCCACCGTAATCCCCGCCTTTCGCGCCGCAATATAATGTCCCAACTCATGCACCAGTACGAGCACGGATAACAGAGCAAGGAACAAAAGAATGGTCCAAAGCATAGTGCACACATTGTACCTCCCAAAAAGAAAACCAGCCACCTGATTGCCATACGGCATACTCAGATGACTGGTCGTGGGAGCGGAGCCTCGTAAGGCATTCCGCCGTGATCCTCTCGTGAGGATCTCATAGCGGAAACCATAGGCTTCCACTCCCGGTTTCTCGTTTTTTGCCCCACCTACCTATCCCTTGAGACAGTCAGGGGTGATTCAGCGCCTGAGGCTAGACGTGGATCACAGGTTGACGGCGCCGACGCTCCCGGTGATGGGGGAGAGGGTGATGTCGACCTTGTCAACCTCCTCGAGCGCCTTGTCGGCGGCGTTCTCGTTGGCGGCGCCAAACTCGGCGGTCTCGGTGTCGATGTCGGCGCCCTGGTACTCGGCATCGCCGAGTTTCTTCTTTTGACCCATGGGTCTCTCCGTGTTGTCACGTTGTGTTGTCACGTTTTTTGCCCATTCCCGACTTGGGTCTGGGCGCTGTCCTTCCGCGGCCGTCTCCGCTAGAAGTCCGCCTATTGAAACAGAGAGAGAGTTTTTGCAAGTTTTTTGGGGTAATGATTGGGGAAAAGGGGGTTTTTGGCTGATTTTGGGGCAAGACCCCCTCCTTACTCCCCCTTGTAAAGGGGGAGGGTTCACGTCCGGATTTGGGATGAATCTTATCGTGTACTCCCCCTCCTTACGAAGGAGGGGGCTGGGGGGAGGTCTTGTTTTCGAGGTGACACAAAATAAAAACCGGCTACCCTGCGTGGGTAGCCGGCTGCGGCTCAGTAGCCGCCGTCCATGAGTTTCCTCATGATCACCCCCTTTGCTCGATAGAAATCGAGCAAGAGAGAAAAGCCCTCAAAACGAAGAAATATCGTCCGAAAGCCTGAACATCAAAACATGGATGGGGGGTTCGCAAGGGATTGATCTGATCAAAACCTCCCTCATACTCCCTCCTTCGTAAGGAGGGAGGTAACGCATCCGGATTCGTGACGCATCTGAACGTGATCTCTCCCTCCTTACGAAGGAGGGAGTCGGAGGGAGGTCTGCGCTACAGCCTCAATAAACCTCTCCCCCCGTTCCACAAAGTTCTTAAACTGACCAAAACTCGGTGAAGCCGGAGAAAGGAGACAAACTGATCCCGATTCACAGTGATCGATGACGTCTTGGATAATTTCGGGGAAGGTGCTGAGCATTATTGGTTCCCCGCCGATGGAACGGATTGCGGATTCTAATCGATGGGCATTCTGCAAGAGATAGATTCGGACACCAAGATCGACCACGCGCTTTGCGAGATTCGTGAAATCGTAACCACGGTCATGACCGCCGAGGATGATGGCACCGAGGGAATCGGAGAAGACGCTAATGGCAGCAAGGGCAGATTGGGGGGTGGTGGAAATGGAGTCGTTGACGAAGTGGATGCCGTAGTGGGTGCCAAGGTCTTGGAGACGATGAGGAAGAGATTTGAAACTTGCGAAGGCGGAGGCGACCACGGCGCGATCGATGCCGAGAAAATCGGTGACAGCGAGTACGCCAGCAGCGTTTTCGCGATTATGATCGCCAAGAAGCGTCAAGGAATCGAGTGTCTCATCGGCGCGATTCACGAATGGGATTGGTTTCGATGAAACACGATGGGAAAGGTCGACGAGTTGGGGGAATGTCTCGTTGAAGATAAACACGTCGTCTGCTGTTTGCAGTTCGGCGATGCGCATTTTTGCGGCGTGGTATTCATCGACGCTGCCGTGATAATCCATGTGCTCTTCGTAGAGATTCAAAATAACGGCGACGTTGGGGGCGATGGCAAGATCGGAAAGTTGATAGCTGGAGAGCTCGATGACGAAGACGGTGTCTGCTGGTTCATTGAGATGAGAAATCACCGGCTCGCCGATGTTGCCTGCAAGAACCACAGGCTTTCCAGCGGCTTTGAGCACGTGGGCAAGAAGAGATGAGGTGGTGCTTTTGCCCTTGGTGCCGGTGATGCCGATGGTG
>CALRGY010000007.1 GCA_943358395.1 Candidatus Uhrbacteria bacterium
TTTACGACCCGAAGGCCTTCTTTTGACACGCGGCGTCGCTCCATCACACTTTCGTGCATTGTGGAATATTCTCGACTGCAGCCACCCGTAGGTGTTTGGACAGTGTCTCAGTTCCAATGAGCCAGGTCACGCTCTCGCGCCTGGTATCCGTCATAGCCTTGGTGGGCCGTTACCCCTCCAACTAGCTGATGGACCATAGGCCCCTCCCAGACCGAAAAACTTTCAATGAGAATGACTTGCGTCCCCTCATCAATATCGTGTATTAGCGGTCGTTTCCAACCGTTATCCACGAGTCTGGGGTAGGTTACCAATGTGTTACGCTCCCGTTTGCCACTATCGCCTCCAAATATTGCTACCTGGTTGCGACCGTTCGACTTGCATGCCTTAGACACGCCGCCAGCATTCATCCTGAGCCAGGATCAAACTCTCAGTTATAATCCACACTCTTTCGAATGAGGTTCTGTTTAGTGATTCATCTTGCGATGAACATCAATTGTGGACGTTGTAATCACATAATTGTTCATTACGTGATGCTTGGTTGTTTGCTCTTCAGTTGTGAAGATACGACGCCCGCAAAGGCATAAAAGCCAGTGCGAATGTGGCAGTAGAGTAATGGAAGCCCAAAAAGCTGTCAAGGAAAAAATGGTGCATCAAATGTGGATGCTTTTATGTTTTCGTACGGTTTTCCGATGCATCCGTTCTCCACGCAGCAATCGCCTTATGATTCCCGCTCAACAATATCGACGGCACCGCACAATCGACGACTGTTTTTTTCGTGATGTTCTGATGATAAACTTCCGGCTTTGTGTACTGCGGATATTCAAGAAATCCCTCTCGATCATGTGATTCTTCAGACAATGTTTCTGTATTCCCCAGCACTCCAGGAATCTGCCGTGCAATAGCATCCGCCATCACCAACGCCGGAAGTTCCCCACCAGTCAGCACAAAATCACCAATCGAAAGCGCTTCGTCCGCAATCACCTCTTCTACCCGATGATCGATTCCCTCATATCGCCCACAAATAAAAATAACTTGATCATATGCCGCAAGTCGCTTCGCATCCCCCTGGGTAAACGTCTTCCCGCTTGCCGACGTCACAATCACCCTTACCGTCGGCACATGCTTCCGTAAAAACTTTTTTCGCAATCTCATCGCCTGCACCGCATCATCAATGGGCTGCACCATCATCACCATCCCTGCCCCTCCCCCATACGGCGTATCATCAACTTTTTTATGCTTATCCTTCGAGAACTTTCGCAAATCATGCCCCGTAATCTTTATCAGCTTTTCCTTCTGCGCCCGCCCCAAAATACTCGCACCAGCATATGGCGCAATCACTTCGGGAAAAATAGTGATGATGTCAAAATGGGTCATAGAGATGGTGTCCTTTTCCTTTTGAGATCAAGGTATTCGCGCACAAATATAAATTGGTTCATATACTCATCAAGACTTGGCGCAACACTGCGTGCATCGGGCTCGACGATTTCCTTTCTTCCAGCTCGCAGATCCGCATTCATAACATTCACTTCATTCATCCCTTTCGAAAGCGCATCGCGTTCATCGAGTAATGCTTTTGGAATCACGAGAGAATACATTTTCGTCGGCATCCCGCTCATGTTTTCAATATTCTTTTGTATTCCAGCAATGCCCTCAAAACGATCCGTGTACCACGTTCCTTGGAACTGTGTATTCCCCCCGCTCCGATCAACATTCCATGAGGAATCGCCTTCTACGCGATACACGATTACAAATGTTTGAGCTTTCGCATACGCATAAAGAGCCTGATATCGACGTTCAAGTTCTTCAAATAAAGTGTTATTTAGAACCTCTAGATTCAATTCAGACATAGACAGTTTGTGATAAGAAAATCGTTTTATTTTCGACCAGTTTCGGTGCGCGACGATGACGGGATCGTCAAGGCGTACTACACGGTACGCCGTCGATCACGTCGAGGAAGCAAGCCAAAAATGGGCAAAATAAAACGATTTTTCATACCTTTTCTCCAAAGATATACGTACATCCCTCACTCCCCATTCTCACCGAATGAAGCGTATGTGCGGGAATATCGAAGCGATCGCCGGGGGTGTATTCCTTTTCCTCACCGTTCATAATGATGAATATCGATCCACCAACCACAATATGCGCGGTGTGTTCATCGTGTTCGTGAGCGGGGTAAATGACGCTCGCACCGTCGTGCCACTCGTTTACATCCGAATAGCCATCGTTCGCCAACGTCTGTCGTGCATCGTCAATCGTCATAGAAGAGTAGGATGTTCTCATTTTCGACCAGTTTCGGTGCGCAAGGAACAAAATTCGCGAAGTGTACTCCTTGGTACATTGAGCAAATTTTGGACGCAGCAAGGTATGAAGTAAGCGCTTCGCTTTACTTCATACCAAGCCGAAAGTGGGCAAAATGAGGACGTCCTAAAAAGATCGTGGCACCAATGATGGTACCACGATGCTCATATCGAGGAATGCACTTTGAAAACCGTCACTTCATTATCGCACCGAAACAATAATCAAACCCAGAAGAAAGATCACAAGACCAATAACGAACATAATGCCAATAATCATCAACCCCGCAAGAAGATAGTACCCATACACAGTAAACGCCCGCACCCACAGCCGAGTATCGAGCAATTGCGTTTTTGTGCGCTCTTCAAGCTTTGCAATGCGCTCGTGCAGCGATTCAACGGAGTGGCTCATACTCTTTAAAAGGTAAGGCTGTCGACAGAATCGCGATCAAGATCGGCATCTGTATTTGCATGCTGTGGTGCCGCTACAGCAACAGGAGCAACGGTTCCCGTACCCGTATCGTCACCCATCGCTCCACGACGCGTTGATGACGCTGGAGCATCGATCCGAAACGAAACACGCATATTCGCTTTTGCACCGATGGTGGCAAGCAATGTTCGAATCGCGACAGCTGTTTTCCCACTCTTGCCGATCACATATCCGGTATCATCTGCTGCCGTAAACACCGTAATTAATACACCCTGTTCATCAATCTTTCGCTCAGAACGCACCTCTTCCGGCTTATTCACCAACGCCTTCACAATGAATTCCACGAACTGCTGATCGAACTCCATAAAATCAAGATTAATTTTCCGATACCGCCATCATACAAAAAACGGCGCTCCTGGGGAACGCCGCCTGTGTATGGTTTACGCTGCTGCCTTTGCTTTTGCCTCAGCCAACGCCTTTGCGCGACTCTTGGTGATGGTCACGACATTCTCTTTCTTCCCCTTCATCAATCCAAGATCGATAAACAGGTTCTTTACCGTTCCAGAAGGCTGCGCGCCAACACTCAACCAATACGCTGCACGTTCCTTGTTCAGCACAACATCCTTCCTATCTGCCCGTGGATCAAGGTTCCCAATCACCTCAATTGCCGGTGACCATGGATCTTTCGTGCCGTCTTGCACCACAATGCGGTAATATGGCTGTTTACGCTTTCCTGTTCGAGATAATCGGATCGTGGTCATAGAGAAATAAACGAATAATGAAAAGAGAGTGCTCCTGAGCAATAATTTTGTCAAGACCTGTAGGGGCAGAAAATATTCTGTTATACTCTGAGCATATGATCATCGCTGGAATTCTTTTCTTACTCCTCGGCCTCGGGCTCTTCATCGGTGCCGACATCAAGCTGGACGATGCTCCCGGCCTCGAACGCAGCCACATCGTCACCATGGGCGCCGGTCTCCTCTCCATCCTCGTCGGTGGGATTCTTTTGTATTCGAAGGTGTTCGGAGGGTAATTAATCCGAATAACAAAACACGACCAATCGGTCGTGTTTTTTTGAAATTACACTTTCCTCCCCCGTATCGCTAAAAACATTGGTACTTCTTTACGCACGCGGTTTTCGGCTTTTGCGCGGGGGCCGGAGGTAGATTCTTTGTGGGAAGTCCATTCCTCCATAGCGTCGACAACGAAACCGGCTGCGGATAGTGCCGTGATGTACGACGAAATTGGGCGGTGGAATGACGTGGTATTGATGGTTGGCGCATCGCCAGGGTGCATTTGCATGGGAATAGCGTTTTCGCTTAAGTAGCTGTCAACGCGGCGATACATCATCTTGCGCTCGTCCTCAAAACCCCAAGAACTTTGGCGCGGAATACGAAACGCTGGGTGGTTGAGCACAATGACGAATGGAGCATCCTTCTTGAGCAATCGCGATACGCTCGCAAACACCGCTGACATATCGCTGATATTTTGCAGCGCAAGAACGATTGCTGCGCCGTCGAATTTCCTGTCACGGAGATTCCGATCTGCACTGGCAGCATCCCCAACCAAGAATTCGGAATTCCGAATGTGCTTATTCTGCGCTTGGCGAATGAGCGTTGGTGCTGCGTCGATTCCCACAACTACTCCCCCCTGCTTCACAACAAGATTCGCAAAGCTTCCTTCCCCACACGCAACGTCAAGAAACGTCTTTCCTGCACCAACACCAAGAAGCTTCAGCGCCCCAGGCCACACCACTTCACTCTGATACGTTCCCGGCGCCGAAAGATGCGTGCCATACCACTCCGCAACATTCTCCCAACTCGTCGACGACGCAGCGGCAGCGCGCGGCCCTGCCTTTCGCTGATCGAATGCAGGTCGATTCACATCTCGCCTATCAGATGCGCGATGCGGCCGCGAACCAAATGGAACCGTTCGCACTCCACGCCGGCCATCCTGCATATACGCCGGCTGGTTACTCGATCGTGGCGTTTGGTCAAATCGAGGCTCACTTCGTGCATCACGAGGAGCACGATCAATGCGCTGAACCCCTTGTGTTCTACTGCCATGCTGACTGCCACCGGTTCCCTTACCGCGCCGAGCAAACGCCGGCCCACGACGTGAAGATGTATGTTCCATAGATAGAGGCATCATAATGGGAGTTCGCACTTTGGTCTATCGTCAATTTGAAACCATGCTTACGTTGTGGTATCTTGACCATAGTTATGGAATGCATACGCAATATATTCAACGTTTCCCATCATACCCGCCATGCATAAGCGGAGCTACTTGATGTTATTCCAATGAATGACTGCAAAGAATTCCGCTTATTGGCGGATTTTTTATTTCTTACAATAGTATGCAAATTCAACCACTCAGAGGCACACGAAGCCTCTATCCAAAAGAAATGCGTGAACGCAATACACTGCTCAATGCGTGCAGAACCATATTGGAACGTGCGGGTTACGAGGAATACGAAGCGCCGGTGTTAGAGCCCATGGCACTCTACGAGGCAAAGTCAAGCGCAGAAATCATCGAGCGTCAGTCGTATGTATTTACCGATCGTGGCGGAGAGAAGATTGTCGTTCGACCAGAACTCACTCCATCATTTGCTCGAATGGTTGCTAATAAACAAGGTGAGCTCCCACCACTCATTCGATGGTTCAGTTTTGCCGACTGTTGGCGATACGAACGCCCACAAAAAGGTCGTACACGAAATTTCCTTCAGATCAACGTCGATTTCCTTGGCTCGGACACAGGAGAAGCCGACGTGGAAGCCATCGATCTCGCGCTCTCAATGCTTCAAGCGATTGGCATAGATATGCGCAACGTGAGTATGCGAGTCAATGATCGGAAATTATTCGATGTCACATGTCAGACGTTGGCTATTGCAATTGAAAAGAAGGGTCAATTTCTCACGCTTCTTGATGAACGCGACAAACTGACACAGGAAGAATTCCTCACAAAACTCCAAACCATTAATCCGGAACTCAATTGTACCGATCTTGCCGTCATCGATAACGTGCAGCCGTCCGAACGGCTCCTTGCCGTCATCGCATCAGTACAAAAACTCGGATGGACACAGCTCGTCTACGATCCAAATCTTATACGCGGCTTCTCGTACTACACAGGAATTGTTTTCGAGGTTGTTGAAACGTCAGGGTCATTTCGTCGAGCAGTTTTCGGTGGTGGTCGCTATGACAATCTTCTCGAGGCAGTAGGAGGAAAGCCTATGAGCGGCATCGGTTTTGCTGTAAGTGATGTTGCGTTATTTGCTGCACTCGAGGCTCAGGAAAAAAGCGTCGCCGTCGACCAGCCCGTAAAAACGCTCATCATTCCGCTGACGAACAATGAAGCACCTGTTGCGATCGACGTTGCTCGACGCCTACGTACAAAAGGCAACACCGCCATCCTTGCCATTCCTCCATACGAGCTAAAAAAGCAGCTCACCATGGCGAATCGTCTTGGAGCCTCCGAAGTCGTCATCGTTGCTCCCGAAGAACTGAAGACGGGGAATGTCATCGTAAAAAATATGACAACCGGCGAACAACGACGTGTTCGCGTTAGCGATCTATAAACTCTATGACTCCACTTCCCAACAACATCTTTACCATCACCAGCAACAATCCAGGGCCAACGGTTGCGATATTTGGCGGTGTGCACGGCAATGAACGTGCCGGCATTCTGGCGATCGATGCGTTACGAGAAACACTAGCCATTGATCGTGGCACCGTCTATTTGGTGTATGCCAATCCAAAGGCTATCACCGCCAATCAACGATTGCTCAAGCAGAATCTGAATCGCCTGTTTCTCCGTGGCAACACAGTGGCTACGTATGAAGAAAAACGTGCCAATGAGCTGATGGATCTCCTCGACACCTGCGACGCGCTCCTCGATTTGCACTCGTACAATGACGTGCAGGAAAACGCCAATATCTTTGCTATTTGTGAGGAAAATTGCAGCAGCGTCGCTCAAGCCCTCGGCATTCCATTCCGCATCAGCGGATTTACCGCTACAGAAGCAGGCGGCAGCGATGGCTACATGTATCTCAACAACAAAGTTGGCGTTTGCGTGGAGCTAGGGTCAATCAATCTTTCAGAGAGCATGTCTCAAGAAGGAGTAGCCATTGCGCAACGCTTTTTGCAATATCTCGGCTGCATCGAGGGTAACAATATCCAACCGACTTCAACACAGACCGCCCTGACGGCTAACATAATGTACAAAAAGCAAACCGATGATTTTCGTTTCACGCAACCGTTCAACACATTGAACCCCGTCGCCAAAGGCACAGTAATCGCCATCGACGGCCCAACGGAAATTATCGCCGACCAAAATGTTTACATTCTGTTTCCGCGCACACAATTCGCGATTGGTACTGAGGCATTCATCTTAGTCAACGCAGTCAACTCTCATCATACCCACGCATAGCTGGTGGGGTTTCATATTAGGACTTTCTCATTTTAGGCTAGTTTCGATGAAGATCGAGGAAAATTCGTGAGACGTACTTCATGGTACGTTGAACGATTTTCCGATGATCTGAGTCGAAAATAGACAAAATGAGGAAGTTCTAAATATACAAAATACCCCACCAACTGTGGGGTATTTTGTATTCCTTCCTCCAGCATGACGCGAGGAGCAAGGAGTGCACAATGCATTCCAAAACAGAGGTGAAGCGATGACTGTTCAGATCCGCGTCATTCAGAGCTCAGGGCCGCCAAGGCTGTGATCATCGAACTGAGCGCCCTCTACCGCACGTGCTTCGCGGAGAGTCCGTGGTTCGAGGTGTTCGGCTCGGGCGAGGTGGAAGAAGATCTGCTCAGCGCACTGCAGAAGCGTGACGGGGTCATCGTGTTGGCGGAAAAGGACGGGAAGATCATCGGTGCCTCGGTGGGCTACGCCTTCATCCATCGCACCGACATGAGCGATCTCATCGAGAATAGCGATCGCGTCTACTACTACGCGGAGCTGTTCGTCCAGAACCAGTATCGCGGTCTGGGCGTGGCCAACATGCTCATCGCCGAGCGCGAAAAAGTGGCGCGCCAGCGCGGCTACCTGGCCGCCATGGTCAGGACGTCAGTCGTCCAGCAGATCATCCAGGACATCTACAGCGGACGCGGATTCCGCGTCATCGCCCGTCAGAACGTCATGTCTGACAAGGTCATCGACGGCCAGGCGGTACGCGTCCCCGACGAACGCGTCATCATGCACGGCGCACTGTAGACCTCTTCAGACGCTACGAGATCCCTCTGCATACGCTGCGGAGGGATTTTCAAATCCCCTACCTCCTCGCCGTTTCATCCCCCACATAATCCTCCAGCTTCACACTCAACAACTTACTTACGCCGTCATCGCCCATTGTCACCCCATAGAGGACATCTGCTTTTTCCATCGTGGCGCGGTTGTGGGTAATGACGATGAATTGAGTGAGGGTGCGCAATTCGTTGATGATGTTTGCAAAGCGAACGGTGTTTGCTTCATCAAGTGCAGCATCGACCTCGTCGAGAACAACAAACGGCGCAGGATTCGTCGCCATAATGGCAGAAACCAATGCGATTGATGTCAGCGCGCGTTCACCGCCGCTCAAAAGATTCAACGCTTTTAATCGCTTGCCCGGTGGCGTTGCTTGAATATCGATGCCGACAACGGAATCTTTTCGCTCTTGAACACGTTTCGCGATGGATTCAAGCGTATCGACGTTGGCGTGATGAACGAACTCGCTTGCCTCTCCCCCATTTATGGGGGAGTCGGAGGGGGCTGCAGCCTCGAGCTCCTCCTTCGTCAGTTTCACCAACGAACACCGCCCTCCCCCAAATAAAATTGCAAAATACTTCTGGAATTCTGTTGCAATCTTCTTCAGTGCAACATCTGACTGTGCCCGAATTTGCTCATCAAGCTCGTCAATCACCTTTTCAGTAGACGCAATCGCGGAACGAAGATCGGAAACCTGCGTCGTCAAGAACGTCGATCGTTCATCTGCCTCTGCGAATTCCTTCATGACCGATGCATCAATGCCACCAATGAGTTCAAGCTGATGACGTAAACGAAGAATACGATCATGTGTTGGGCCGATGTCGACAATGCGATCGGCTGGCGCAACGTTCATAATCAATTCAGCTCGTTCGGAGACTGCGTCTTCAATTTCCTTTTTCAAACCCTCGATCCGTGTTTCAACCCGCGCATAATCGATAGCAACTGTATTCGCCTGCGCCTCAAGTCCAGATAATTCTTGCTGCAATCGCCGTACATCTTTCTGCACCGCAAATACTTCGGACGTTGCCGCCACCGATGCCTTTGCCTTTGCATCCATCATCTCTTCAGATCGTTTTACTAAATCTTCCGCACTCTTCACTACAGTAAGTGCATTCGCGATCGCAGCAATCGATTCCGCGCTTTGCACAAAATCTTCAGGATTCGGTCGTGTGAGTCGGTCGCGTAGCTTCTTCGATCGCACAGAAATGCCATCGAGATCGATAATAATCGGAGCAAGATCCGCAAGACTCGTCACAGCCTTTAATCGAATGAGCAACGATTCATGCACAACAGCAACATCTTTCACTTCGGCAATAATATCCGGCAACGGCAATGGTGCCCACGTAGATTGAGACTTCACTTTTGCGAGCTCAAGCTCCCGTTCAAACGTAAAGTGCGCCCGCCGCGCATCCGCCAAACTCTGCTGCGCCTTTTTGTATTCCAGCTGCAGTGATTGCATGGAATCAGTGTCAGCTGACGATGAAGGGATCTGTGCTTTTTCAAACGCAACAAGCTCCGCATCGCGAGCAGCAAGCTCCGTTCTCTTTGCTACAACAATTGCTAACGCTGATTTCTGCCGCGTCTCGATCGCGAGCCGCTCATCAATTCCATTCCACCACATCGTTCCGTAATACGCCGCCGCAAGCACGTTCAGCTCACTCGCAACCGCCTCGCGATCGTTCAGTCGCTTCACTTGTCGTCGCAATAATGACAGTCGGGGTTCAAGCTCATGCAACACCATTTCTACATCTGCCAAATTCTCGGCAGACTTTTGTAAGGTAAGAAGTGCATGATGACGCTTCATTTGCAATCCTCGAACACCCGTTGCGTCGTCGAAAAAAGCCTTTCGCTCTTCCGGCGTTGCCGAAAGCACGTGGTCGATCATGCCCTGACCAATCACAGAATACGATCGCTGACCCACACCCGCCTCTGCCAGAAGAAGTTGAATGTCCGAAAGGCGAACCGCTTGGCCGTTCAAGAGATATTCCGATTCGCCATCGCGATACAGCCGCCGTGTCACCACAACTTCCGCGAATGAAACATCCAGCGTGCGGTCTGCGTTATCAAACGTCAGACTCACCTCGGCAAAACCAGATCGGCCACGCCCATCAGAACCGGAAAAAATCACATCTTGTGCTGCCTTGCCCCGCAATAATTTCATGGACTGCTCCCCCAAACACCACCGAATCGCATCGGCAATATTACTCTTCCCACTCCCATTCGGCCCCACCACCACCGTCACCGCATTGCTCCCTGCTTTTGTCCCCGGAAACACCAACGTCGTTTTTTGCGCAAACGTCTTAAACCCCTGAATATCCATTGCTGAAAGATACATAGATAGGGGAAAGTGTACTTGTTTCTCCTTCCAGAGTACACTCACCCACTGCTATGAACACCATTCTTGTTCAAAATATTGCTGAATATATTGCGAAAGCAGAGCATATTTTGCTGTTGACGGATGAAAGGATCGATGGCGACACGTTGGGATCGACCATGGGTCTTTTTCATGTTCTTACCGCTTTAGGAAAGCGGGTAGATGTGTTTTCGCCAAAACCACTCCCAAAAACATTCACGTATCTTCCGATGATTGATGTCATTCGCCGTGATCACACCGTGCTTACACAACCCTCTATCGATCTTGCCATTATTTGCGATTGCTCAGACGGCATGTATCTTCCGCCGGTGCTCGCAAAAATGGTCCATAAAGTTCCTCTCATTTCGTTCGATCACCACATCACAAATCCCAAATACGGCACCGTAAACATTATCGAGCCCAACGCAGCAAGCACTGCAGACGTGGTGTGGCGCTTCGTGAAAGCTGCCGGATACCCAATCCCCTCACATGCAGCCCAATGCTTCCTGACCGGAATTATTACGGATACTCAGGTATTCTTTTCTGCAAACACCACCACTGCTGCCGTTAGCGCAGCAGCAGAACTGGTGAAGCACGGCGCAAAGCTGCAAGAAATTATTCGTGCAAACTACGTCAACAAATCCACAAATTTCTTGCGTGTATGGGGCATTGCACTAGAACGCCTGTTTCCCGATACGCAATTTGGCGGCATTGCTACGGCAATCACGCAAAAAGATATCGCCGATGGTGGCGCAACGCCAGAAGAAGTGGAAAGTATTGCTGGGGTAATCTCCGAATTTCTCAATGCCACACTTGATGAAACGCACGATGTCATCGTGGTGTACCGAGAAACCGTCGACGGTGCGGTCAAAGGAAGCGCACGTGCACGCACCAAAAACGTTGCCGCTATCGCCGAAAAGCTCTACGGCGGTGGAGGACATAAACTCGCCGCAGGGTTCAAGGTGCCAAATGCACATATGCAGCAAAATACGAATGGAACATGGGCAATTGCGCCATTTTCTCCAGAACGTGCATAGAATCATTGTGGAAATACGGAATAGCGCCTATGGTGAATATCTGATTCATCATAGATATTTCTCATATGGATAATCAGACCCGTTCAAAGTGTGCGATGGCATTGGTCGACGGCAAGTGCAGCGGATGCCAGAAAGCACCAACAGAGTGCACCTGCGAAAAGAAAGCGTAATCAAGGAGACGGGATGCAAACACAAAACACCGTCATTTGCGACGAGTTTCGATGAAGATCGAGGAAAACTTTCGAAGCGTACTTCACGGTACGTTGAGAAAGTTTCCGATGATCTGAGTCGAAAATCGACCAAATGCCGGTGTTTTTGTTTGGAGCGGGTAGAGGGAGTCGAACCCTCATCTCGAGTTTGGAAAACTAGAATAATAACCGCTATACGATACCCGCACGCTCCATGGAACAGAAAGAGTGTAACAAAGCCGAGAAAATCTGTGAAGGCAAGCCCCGCTACCGCGTTTTATGCGCCTTAATCTCGGCTATGCTTTTTAATTCCTGCAAGGCTTTCTTTACCGAAGGTTTTGTTCTTTGTACAAGGGATTGTTACAAATCATCCTCATCCTCATCCTCATCCTCATTGTCTTCGTCATTTTCATCTTCATCATCCCACTCTACGCTAACAGGCGTATCAGTAAAGTGTACACATGATTTAGCATCTTGCCATTGAATAGCAAGGTCATTTTCAGGGGTATTGAGTGTTTTTGCATCAAGAAGCAATCGCTGCGTAGTGTTAGCATCGGTGTAGATGGGTAAAGCTGTTTGGATGATATCGAGGTCCGGTACCAGTGGCAGCTCATGCCCGCCATCTCCATATCCCATTCCAATATGTACCTTGGATATTATTGTTGAATTTTTTGGTGCATATGCGGCAAAAAACTTTTTATAATACTCAGTAATTTTGCGTGGGTCACGTCCAGCACACGCTTCAATGTTGTCACAAACAAGAGTATCGCTGGATGCCTCGGGATTTATATATATTAAGGATTGTGCCGCTAATTTTCCTTCATGATATAAGGCAAAAAAGCCATATCGTGGGTCAGTGTATCCTGCGATAATGCATGATTCTGATGCGCCCCCAACAGACATGCAACAGCCCGTATCTGCGCCTATAGTCGTGCCTCGTGGATCATCTTTTCTGAAAATTTCCCCACTATATCCATTCCCTAAGTCAATCTTCACGGGGCGAAAGAGGCTTTCGGTGTTATGCGATGCCTCGATGACTCTCCATATTCGAAGTGTTTTTTCTGGAGATGTACATCGAACGGTTTCTGTTAAAAATGCTAATTTACATAGGTCAACCTCCTTTGAGAGATCGAGTGATTGGCCGTATTCTGCAAATAGCCGTTTTATAGCATTTACTTTTGCCCACTGCACAAGTGCACCGGGATTATCTCTACATCCGTCAGCCAGTGCGGCATCACGATTTTCCCACGCTAAAATAAGTGTTTCTGCCGGTGTAGCAACGTAATTTATTAGCCATTTTTGCGCCACTGAATTGTAAGATTTTTTACGTTTTTTTGTTTCTTCTTCGTCATCTTGTTGCGGCTCTTCTGGGGTTACAAAATGACTTAAAAAGTATGATGCGTCATGCATACTGTTGCTCACGCCGTTTTGTAAGCGACTGAACATGATTTTTCCGACTATTTTTGGATCCCAACCTTCTGGAACTTTAAATGCATGGTACCCAAGCCAGTGCTCCATTTGACCACTTGTAATGCCCTTTTCGTAAAAGCTCTTTTTTACTGTTTCATGACGATCGGGTGGAACGTTTTTCAGCATTACTGCCAGCGTCGCTTCCCGTTCTTTGGATGAGCCAATAATGCCTTGTTGTGCAAATTCTTTTGTAAATTCGACCTGTTCTTCTTCGGGAAGCGCATGTATGCGTTTCTTCAACTCTTTTTGGCGTTCGGGTGTCATTTGTTCTACATCCATTACCCAAGCATTTACTGACTTGATGAGCCAAGGAAATTGCAATGCAGCACTTTTGGCACCAGCTGGATCTTGTGGAAAGCTTTCGTTAAAATTTAAATCCAGAGGACTATGAGCCTGTAGGAAGGCTCTTAGACGCTCTACTGTATAGAACTCTGAGTTTTCATAATTCTCAAGTTCGACTATTTGAGCACCGAGACGTAGGGCGACTTCATCGTTAACCTCTGGTAATTGAAGAATATGTCTTAAAGCAAAGTAGCATTTCTGTGATTGTATTGATTCAAGATTCCACTGTAGAAGCAGAGCATTATTAATGAATAGAGGATTTATCCCTGAATTCAATGGATGCAGTTTTTCAAGAAAAGTTTGATATTCAGATGAATTCATTTGAGACACTAAGACATCTTTGATCGCATGCACGAGTGGACTTGTGGAATGAGGATGTGTAGATTCTGTTATCCATTGAATGAGTTCACTTTCTCTAGAATTACGCAATGTCGTTATGCATTCTGTTGCTTGTTTGTAGGATAGCTGAAGATAATTATTGTTTGTTATTAATAATGCGCATTCTTTTTGCTCGAATAAATATTCCCGCACCTCATCTTTTATTTCTTCTATGGCTTTTTCTGCGAATGGAAAGTATTCATAATCGTCTCCTCTTTCATGTCTTGCAAATAAGAAATCAATGACAAGCTGTTTTTGCTGGGACGATTCAGATCGATGGAATGCTTGGCGAAATACAGCGCCAGCACTTGAGATGTCACCTTTTTCTAATCGTTTTTCCAAATAGTTAAATATCTCTTCGTGCAATTTTGTTCCCTCCACGAGCGACCAGGGAGGGTTTCGCATCGTTTCTTGAGTATTCGACTGAATATAATCAGTGTTTGTAGATTTTATAGCGGTACTGATGTTTGCAATAACTTCACCAAGAATTATTTCTCGTTCATCGAGCGGAAATGCATGAAGCCTCTTTGAGATAAGGGAGAATACTTGTCCCATTTCGATTGTACGCTCTTCTTCTCCGGGTCCGTAACGATGTATTTTACTTAGGGCTTCGGTGTATATTTTTAATACTTCTTCTCCGGCTTGACGTATGCTTTCATTGAAATCTTCGCGTGATTCTTCTATTGCAGCGCGCGCTTCTTCGCCGCGTGACCTAGAATTTATAAACTCTTCCTTCATATTTGTATTTATTTCGGGTAACTTTATCACAGCCTCCCGTAATTTATGTTCTTTCTATGCACTACGCCCTCGAAACCACCCGCACCGTCCCTGCAGTTGCATCAACCTCCACTGTATCACCATCCTGAATCGATTCCAACGCCCCCTTCACATTCGTCACGCACGGCTTTCCTAGCTCTCTGCACACAATAGCGGCGTGGCTCAGAATGCCGCCCCAGAGGGTGACGACTCCCCCGGCTTTCATCATCAGCGGAAGAAAGTCTGGTGTGGTCATGTCGGTGACGAGAATATCGCCGGTTTCGATATCGGCACCAGCAACATCGGCGGCAAGAATGACACGAGCACGGCCAGTCACCAATCCTCGAGAACCAATCTGACCGCGCAAAACCCTCGATGATCCTTCGTCTTCATTCATCAGGATCTGGCAGCGCTCATCGCCGTACGTCGCACCCAACAATCGATTCCAATCAATGAACCAAATGCCAAATTCCGTCGACGTTGCCGTTTCAAAATATCCGCACAAATATTCTCCAAAAAATGTCGCACCAAATTCAGTAGTAAGCTTTTCGCGAATAGCAGGATCAGAAACCCGCAGCATCTCCATCACTTCCCGCATATGCGCCTCTGCCAATGGGCGATCCAGGCTCAAGTTCCAATGCACTCCGTCCCACGAAAACGTCATCGGCTCCATGCCTTCGGTGTAAAAGCCTTGGGTTAATTGGTTATGCGGCCCCGCAAGCACTTGCCCAAACGCCCCATGCTGGTTCACAACGAAAATCGTACTCCAGGTATTATCGCCCGGGTGCGGCATAAAATCCGCTTTGTATTTCTCCGGATCAATATCTTGCAATGCAAACCATTCCATCGATTCAGCGATCGATGCCCCTCGTGTTCGTAACTTCGGCAACGCAGGATCAATGGGAATCAATCGCAACGCACAAAGCTCATGCCCTCGTGTTTCCAAAAAATCAACGAATTCTGGCGATGAATTCGCTAATGCACTTGCCAAAAATTGTATCGACCGATTAAACGGCAAACCAATATACGTGTTCAAAACCGCGAGCCGCTCCAGTTTCTCATTATCCTCTTTCCGATGTGCCTCCGAATTCACTAACCCCATCCGCTGAAACCATTCGGTGAGGGAAATTTGGGTCTTGTAGAGGGTTGGGAGATCCATAGTATTTTTATGCGCGCTTTACAATCCTCACCACTCCCTTCTCCGCATCGACTTCAACAAAATCCCCATCTTTCAAGACTTCAGTCGCGATCTTCGTTCCGATAATACACGGCTTTCGTAATTCACGAGACATGATTGCTGCGTGGCACAATATACCTCCTTCATTCGTTACAATCGCAGAAGCAATGCGCATGGCGGGAACAAAATCTGGCGACGTCATTGCAGTGACCAAAATTTCACCAGGAAGAAGCTCTTTGGCATTCCGTCGATCAGGGATGACACGCACAATGCCGCGAACCATTCCAGGAAAAGCAATCTGCCCTTTTAACTCCGAAACCTGATGCTGGTCTTCATTCGGAATCACAAGTGCCTTCAAGGCATCAATCTGCGATCCATCAACAAGGAACGATGTATGAGGAGCAATAACATACCCGTACCCATTCTTTGCACGATCAAGGAGAACATCACGATCAACAATAAGCACATTCGCTTTCAGAGAAGCCACGATTTCGTAATACGTCATGTTCAATGCCGCATCCATAGGCAAAGAAAGCGCTTGAGAAACGTAACGGAATATTGGACGAAGTGCACCGTTCACCACCATCATGTGATCAATATTTTCCGTGCGTAAATACATAAACGCACGAACAAATGCAATGCGATCCTTCACGTCGAGTGGCAATACTGCTGCCTTGAGTATTGCATCTGCCCGCACCATTTCCGCATCAGCACAATCCAATTGATGCTTCTGCGTCTCATATTCATTGGGATCGGCGAGCGCATTCAAGCGACCGCGATAATACTCAAGATCAAAAGGCTCGTCGTCGATATTCTGCAACGAAAGAACACAATATTTCTTCCAATGACGGCGCAATGCATGCTCACGATTCCCTCCTGGTTGCATATGGAGCTGGAGCAAATCTCGCTGTTCCTGACTTGAAAGCGGAAGCCGTGTGGGACGATACACGTCCGCCAAAAATGCCTCTACGCGCATCGCGTCATCTTTCCAATATCGCAAAACCTCTGCATCAATCTTCTCTTTAATTCTTTCGGCAGCAAACCATAAGAATCCTATTTCAAAAAGCGCAATCCAATATTCGCAATGCGCCTCAAGACCCTTGCATACCACCTCAACATTCAATCCGCGTTTTGGCAGCATGCGAGCCAATTTCTTTGCTGCGCCAACCATTCCGTATAATTCCTTTGTAAGCTTCCGTGCAAACCGCTTGTCGTCATTCATGCTCTTCCACCACAAGTCCGCACCACGAATATCCAACGTATCAGGCAGATACACGCCCTTCAACGGCTCTCGTCCCGCCTCAAAAAACACAAAATCAATATCCCATCGCCGCTTCACCGCCTGCACGGCATAGCGATACCCGTCCATAAAAAACACCACTCGTCTTCGCAAAAACTTTCTTGATAACAGCTCAGAACGCAATAACGGCTCGTCCTCTGCAAGAAGCTGGGGATCAATATCAAGAAGCGGATTCGTGAATTCCATACTCAATTACGCAATGGCATCTGCTTTCATTTCCATTCCACGATACTCCCCCACAATACCGTCATCTTCTAATCGAATCTTCACCATTTCTGTTTCGTTCAAAATTCCGGACTGCAATCCACGATATGTCTCTTCCGAAACCACACCATTTCCATGTAAATATGCCAAAAGCGCATCAATCTCAAAGCTATGTCCAACCGCACCCACAATAATTGGACGATCCGGAAAGCTTTTCTTTGCAAAGGTTCGCAATCGCTCCAATGCCTTTAAAAGATTCTGCGCAACTCCCGTTGGGTTTGGCCCAACTTGTTCCCCATCTATTTTTCCTTCTTCACGAAACCATTTGCATTCCGCCTCAAACAATGACGTGCCGCCTTCAAGTAAATGATTTGTGTACGCTGTCGGTTTTCCATCCTTCTGAAACCATCCCTTGTCCATCATTTCCGTAAGACGAAGGGGAAGATCAATAACAACTTTCGCATTCGGATCTCCATCGGCACGATCAACGACACGCTGTAACGTTCCCGAAAATCCAACATCCTTCGATGAAGCAGAAAGCTCACTGCGTGGCACCACAATCACATCTTCACGATCAGCAAACGCCGCTTTCAACGCATCGCCATACACTCGCAGCGTGGATCGCGTTCGTACTTCTGGAGATACTGGTGATTGAAAAATAATCGTACCCGGCGCAGCATTTTCAATAATCTCCGCAATGTCTTTCGCCCGCTCTTTTGCGAGCTCAACACCAGCATCCGTAATTCCTTGATATTCCACGCTCTGCGGCACATCCTTCGATGGCTTCAAGGAATGACGAGTGATGTATCCATCTGGCTGCTCGATTGACATAAAAAATATATTAAAGAATCTTCACTGTTCCATTATCTGCGTTCACCTCAATGATATCACCAGTTTGAATCATCGAACTTCCATGGCGCGTGGCGGTAATGCACGGAATCTGCAGCTCGCGAGACACGATGGCGGCGTGCGATGTAATCCCACCTTCATCCGTCACAATCGCCGCAGCCTTCTTCATAGCAAGAACGAAGACTGGCGTTGTATGATGCGTGACAAGAATTTCACCGTGTTCGAGTTCACTCAGCTGATCCGCAGAATGAATCACGCGCGCTTTTCCCTGGACGATTCCTCGATACGCGATCATTCCCTTGATTTCTTTGTGTGCAACATTCAAAACCGCAGCAAGATCGGCAGCAATCCGATCATCGGCATCTTTTCCTGTAAGAATTTCAACAGTTGCATTGTGCGCATACACCACATGAGTCGATCGTTCAGCAACATTCAATGGCAACGATCCATCATACAAAAATGCCAGAATCTCTTCGTTCAGCAAATTCAATACACACGACAACGACACATTCATTCTTCGCGCCAAATCTTGATAGAACGGTGCAATCAAACAGAAAACAATGCGCGTCAGGTCGATTCTCGCATCCCGAAGATGCGTATACAGATGGATAATCTCTATGGTATTTCGCAATGAATCATCGGGACGAATCTCACGAAGAACTTCATTGTATCTGCGCGATCGTTCCGCGAAATCCGTGCGCATTTTCGCGAGCTCTGCTTCTGGATTCTCAAGATCGGCACGCTGTTTTGTAAAATCATCCATCGACCATATTTTGTCACCAATCGTGTACACTGGAAGCCAAAAGAAACGTTTCGCATGATCAACGAGTCGTGAATCATCACCAGACGCCGCAATGTCGAGCAAATCCATCCGCTGTGCCGTCATGGCATTTGTTGTCGTGGGAGTTCCAATAACTTGAAGCCATTCTTCAGCTTTTACAGAGTCGATCATTTCAAGACTCGCCTGAAGTTTTGCCGCCGTTACACCATCAATCGCTGAAGGAGTAAATGCAAATAATCCCAGCCCCTGTAACCGCGCACAGTATCGCACAAACCAATCCGCAAGCGTTGTCGTATGAAGATCAGCGATGTTTGCATCAAAAATCTCCTGACCAAGCACCGTCATATCCGCATTCAACGACTCAAATGACTGTTCAATCGTCGCCTTGTTCATGCCAAACGTCACTCGCTCGACACCAACCAAGAATTCCATCCATTCATCCTCAAAAAAATAATAATCATATTTCCCTTCACTGGGAATAATAATCGCACTATTCATGCGCACCGAGTGATCCTCCGGCAATCCAACGGTAAAAAAGTTCAGAAAGAAGTTCGAAATGCGCTGCACCGAATGCGGTCGTGAAAGAATTTTTGTCCAGGCGTGTGGGTACATAATTACTCAAGAAGAATCAGAATCTCTAACAGCAGTATTCGCGCACAACTGCACGAATCACCCTATATCCGTTTCACAATAGTCACCACCCCCTTCTCCGCATCCACCTCCACCACATCCCCATCTTTCAGCACCTTCGTTGCAATCTTGGTTCCAATGATGCAGGGCACGCCGAGTTCGCGGGCAATGATTGCGGCGTGGCAGGTGATTCCGCCTTCATCAGTGACGAATGCAATGGCACGCTTCATGGCGGAGATGTAATTCGGTGTCGTCATCGATGCAACAAGAACTTCTCCGGGAACAAAGGCTTCGCAGTCCTTTGATGAACGAAGGACGCGAACAGTCCCATGAGCAACTCCACCATTCGCAATTTGACCGGTAATCTCACAACAATCGGTGCTGACGTCTTGCGGCAATACAATGTCAAAACGCTTTTCACATTCTTGCACCGTCATTCCAGGATATAAAACTCCTTGAAAAAATACCCAACCCGTTTTGCGTTTCTCGATCTCTGAAGGCGATGGAAGCACGCCTATAATTTCTTCTGCGGTAAGCATCGTTCTCCAATCTGCGTGTTCTCCCAACATTTCCGCGACAATATCTTGCAGAAAAGCATCCGCAGCCCACGCAACCGTATCAGTCGCCGCACGCGTCGCAACTGCCATGTCCACAAGCTCCGGCGCAATATCCTGACCCTCTTCACCAAGAACAACGGCGATTGTAAAATTCGGCATAGAGTCAACAATGCGCCGAAGCAGCTCAACGAAACCAATCTCCCGCTTCTCATCAACAATTGCCCGAAGTTCGCGGCACTGCTGCATGTACCAATCGCATCGTTCAGCAAAAAGCGATGGACGATCCTTGAAATACTGAATCAACCGCCGCGCATCTTCAGAAGAATCTTCCGAATACCATGCGCTCACACCAACATCGGGTTCATACACAAACATTGGCGCATACGAAGTATTCCCACACGTCACCTGCGCCAAGCCATCCCGCTCGCCTCGATACCAATACTGCACACACAACACAGAAATATCCCGCGTATACACTTTTATGTACGTCGTGCTCATAAGGTCGTAACGGATTTACCCCGTCTCTCTATCTCAAGAGAATCATCGGCATTCACGCGAACATGTACCGCTTCGCAATTCTGTATACCTTCTTCTCCGAAATACTCCTTAAACGCTTTAGCAAGATAATTTTCATGTCCAAAAGCAAGGATTTTAATATGCTTACCACCAAATCCCTCTTTCGCTTTTCTTGCACCAAACCGCGCAAGGCGAAGAAGTTGCTGAAATTGCGTCTCAAACAATTCATGCGCAGTACTTTGCTCGTTCGGCAATAATCCGCGTTCCCGCAAAATATCAGAATAATGGGCGAAATTTGCTCCCCAATTTCCCTTATCGTCCTGCAGAACAACTTGCCGAGCCTCTTCCCATGCCGATCGAACAGCAGCATCAACACCACTCCAGTTTATCGGCGCAAGTTGCGTTGGCGGACTGAAAAGCGAACCCCAAAGCGAACTTTCCGGCTTAAGGGACAGAGATTCTACAACGCGGACTTCCTCCTCGCTCATTCTTTCCGCCAATGGATTACGGTGGTGCTCTGGAGCGATAATGACGAATCCTTTTCCCTTTGCGATATTCTTATACATTTGCGCAGTTTCTAGTGCTCGCGCCTGATCACTTGAGGCAAAGAAAAGCGCATCTGCAGCTGGATCCATTTCTCCAAAAAGCTTCTCTGCCTCATGTTGTGCCAACTCAACACCAGCCTCGGTAAGGTCAGGGAATACTTGCTCTTTTGGATCAATGGGCCGATCTGGATTCTCCGATCCAACGATTGCACTACCACTTCTGTACGCTGCCTTTGAGTGGCGAATGAATCTGATATCACCTATCGGTTCACCGTGTGGGACATGTGATATTGCTTCAGGCTTCATATAACAATCTACTTCTTAAAAATTCGCACCACACCATTATCAGCATCAACTTCAAGCTCATCCCCTGTTGCGATATTCAAGATGACATCCTTATCCGTTCCAATAATACAGGGAATGCCCAATTCTCGGGAGACGATCGCGGCATGAGACAGCATTCCACCTTGATTCGTAATAATCGCTGCCGCCTTTTTGCACGCCTGGATAATATCCGGCGACGTCGTTTCTGCAACCAAAATTTCTCCTTTTTCCACTTGCGCAACAGCGGCAGTAATTTTATCAAAATCATCCCAATCGGGAATAAGAACGCGTGCCTTCCCTCGAACTTTCCCTCTATTCGCGATTGTTCCTTTGATTGTGTCAGAAATGTCCTGATACAAAGAAAAGAACTCATGAACGAGTCTCAGCGATTCATCGCCGAAAAGCGTTATATCCTGTGATGCAAAAAAGACGGAGCGGTTTACGATTTCATCTTTATCAACGGTCTTTCCGTTTTTCATCAATTCGAGAACCTCGGAAACACGGTAGTTCGACAATAGTGATTCTGGAACATTCGTTTGACGGGAAAGTTTCTTGAGTAAGCCCCGAACATAACCGTTTTCCTCAAAAATAAGCTTATTGAGATGCAAGCGTCCTTCAAGTTTCAGCGCATCAAATTCCTGCACCGATATAACCATGGATTCTGGCTCAAGAAGATCGGTGTAGAAAAATTCAGTTTTGGAGTAAAAAGAGAAGTGTTCAGATGCAAGTCGAAAAAACTTTTCAGCTTCCTCCATGAACACTTCTTCTTGAGTAAGAACAGATTGAAAAAAAGATGTAGACGATGCAATGTACTGCTCAAAGCCCACCTTGTACGCATCGTACTTCGCCTGTGTTGTATAAAGTTCCTTGCCTTCTTGTAAGGTGTGTACCAACGATTCTTTTGGAAGGAACGACATCCACGATGACTCTGTATTCCGCATGCTCAAAACACCAAGCACGTGATAATAGTGAAGAAAAATATCGCTCAGAATGAACAGGAGAGACTTACCCGCAAACATGCGGACATAGTCGCTCGGATCATAATCCATCTTTTCTACGACAGCATCCTGCATATGTAACGTCGTAATCGGTCTGCTTTGCAAGATGTAAAACTCCCCCGATTCCATGCCCCATTCAATGTCGCAGGGGAAGCTGTAATGTTTTTCGATGAGGATACAAAGATTACCGATGGTTTCGATCTGTTTCGTATTCAGCTTTGGTGCCTCGCGTTTATCCGACGGCACATCGACGGTGACATTTCCGCGCTCTCCACGAACCAACATCGTTTCTTGTTCCGACGTGTAGTTCTCGATGATGCTATTCGTTTTCTTACTGACGATATACGAATCCGGCGTAACAATTCCGCCGACGATGAATTCGCCGAGGCCCCAACACGCTTCGATGATCATCTGATCATGATCCTTGGTGACGGGATGAACCGTAAACGCGATACCCGCAACATCGGATTGAATCATCTTTTGAATGACGACTGCAACAGAAACATGCGTGTCTCGCATTCCCTTTTCCATGCGGTACACGATTGCTCGCGGCGTAAAAAGCGATGCCCAACATTTTTTGACGTTGCCGAGAAGATTCTTCTCCGTTGTGTTCAAATAACTCTCAAGCTCTCCCGCCCAACTCGCCGTCGACGAATCTTCGGCCGTCGCGGATGATCGAACAGCGACGAATTCGGAATCGAGTGCAGCAAATGCGATGAGAATCTCCTCTTCAAGATCTTTCGGGAATCGTGCATCGTGAATCAGGTCATGCAACACCCGGGAAGCTCGCTCTACGCTCGCAACATCCTCATAATTCACTTTGTTCAACTGCGCCTCAACCTCCGCCTTCAATCCCGTCTCTTCCAAAAACCGATCAAACGCATCCCGTAGCACGACAAATCCCGGCGGCACCGGAATCCCCGCTTGAGTCATTTCTCCCAGCGAAGCGCCTTTTCCACCAGCAAGATGAACGTCGTTTTTGCTTAGCTCCTGGAATGGTTTTACGAATGGCATAGCATCAACCGTTAAAGAATTCTTACCGTGGCGTGGTTTGCGCGAACCTCAACCGTTGCGCCGTCAGGAATGCGTGTTGTGGCATTCTTTGTGCCGATAATACACGGCTTGCCCAATTCTCGCGAGACAATTGCTGCATGACACGTAATCCCGCCTTCGTTCGTCACAATGCCCGCTGCCTTCTTCATGAGCGGCAAGAATTCCGGTCGCGTCATGCCCGTCACCAAAATCTCCCCTTCATTGAAACGATCAAACTGCGAAACATCCAAAATAATCCGTGCAACACCTTTGGCATATCCCTGGCATGCCGTTTGACCATTTACCACACTCGTTGACGTGTCAGCACCAAGCCGATCATTATATTCCCGAAGCAATGAGCTTGCTTGCTCACCGCAAATCACCTCAAACCGATTCCCCGCAAATGTCATCATAATCCCCTCTTCACGACGTCTCTTAAGCTCTTCAAGAGAAACCAAACCCTTCAGCACATTCGGAACTTCGTCTGGCACTAAATACTGCACATACATCTTTGGAATCCCCGTCAGTGCCTCAATGCGCATAAGAATTGCGTCAAAAACATGAATGCTCATTAAATTCACCTTTTTCCGATATTCGCGCCAAATCGTTAAACGCTCAAAAAACCATAACGGATTTTCTTTCACCTTTTTCTTACGAACGATATTCTTGATCGCCAGTTCATGATCTTTCTCGTAGTTCTTCAGATCGCGATATTCCTTCTTCCACGCATCGGAATTCTGTACATGACCCCAAATCTCTTCAACGATATTTTCGTTGGTCATATGCTTGACCATTGCGTAATTCGACTCCGTGTAATCAAAATCACGGCGATACTGCTGGACCGCTTCATCGGTTTTCACGTACTGCGTAAGCTTTTCCTTGGTCCAAGTACGCGAATAAATATCATCGATAATGTCGAAAAGCCTTCGTTTACGTTCCCCAGAAAACGTCAGCTCCGATGGCGTGGTCAGGATTTGGACGTCATCTGCAGATAATGCGTATTCTGCGCAAACTTTCTTGATAATCTCTTGATCAACCCCAACATCAAATGCATCAATCCAAATGCTTTGATTCCAAAAGTTGCGGCACGCCTGTAAGACGTGTTGCAAAAAGATGCACAGTGTCTCCTGTGAAAACTCTGCAATATCTCCTTCAAATGTTTTTCGGTACAACCCATCAATAATCACCCCAGCAGCGGAAAATTCTGAATAGAGTTCCTGAAACGCCGATCGCGATGAAAGTCTCGCGTAACATGCGTGTGCGGTGGTACGCATTGCCGTCGCATCCCAATATGCGAAAATATAACTTCCCTTGGAATAAATATGCAGAGCACCGAGGGCAAAAGCCTCGTTCCCAGGGATACAATATGTTGCCAAGGCTGATGACGGCGGAAACATCGTAAACGGCACACATTCACCCTCTTGTTTGTATAGCTCATGTTTTTCAACGGCTATGGCCTGTTGCGGAATAGAGCGATCCAGAATATCCGCAATCATGAGTCCATACACAGAACACAACTTCTCGATGGTCTCGAATTTAATGCCGTTCACCTTCCCAAGTGCCAAAGACTGAATAGTATTGCGATTAATCCCCGTTTCTCGAGCAATATCTGACAAATTCTTCCCCGTTTTCTCAACAATCTTGTCGATTCGGATACGAATCATATTTTATACTAGTTAATATCTGAATAAATATAGCCACAAACTACATTTATGTCAAAATACTGACTAGTACAGGCATCATCCTACATCCATCGCATCTCTCCCCTCACCCATTCCTCAATCTCCTCCCCCGTCTTTCCCTCATCATCCCGCAACCTGTCTGCTTCGCGGATCATCTCCCCCATCTTCGGCCCTGGTTCGATTCCGAGCGCGACGAGTTCGGCGCCGGTGATAGCATGCGGAGCTGGACCGACGAGTACATTGAGCTTCGCGGCGCGATCGAGAAGCCATGGGCGCTCTGGATATTCCCGCGTTTCGCCGTGACGATACTGTCCTCTGCCAAAGTAATCTGCCTCGGCGACCAAAAGCAATTCGTTCATCGTAGCTGGTGCAATGCGAGCCGCGAGCTTACGAATTGCCCCATCGGTAATCGATTGATGTTTCTCGATCTCTTGCAGGTAGTAATTCGTTGGTTTTAAGTGATCTTTCACGATGCCGACAATCTTTTCGACGACAATCGATGACACACCAACGACTTTCAAAAATGATCGTGCTGGCGCCTCCCCCGCCTCTTCGTGCCCTATCGACCGAATCTTCCCGTCGATCACCCGTGTACAAAGCGCCTTCCCAAGATCGTGTACTAATGCACCAAGCATAATCGTAAACGCCGATTCTTCATCGAGGTTCTCACGACGGAGAATCGCCGCAGCTTCATCAACAACCATCAACGTATGAATCCACACATCACCCTCGGGATGCCATTCGGGATTTTGCGGGGTCGATTTCAGAATCGGAAGCTCTGGATGCAACACATCGAACACTCCAAGATCGAATCCCAGTTGAAGCCCGATGGATGGCTTTTCGGCGAGTACCAACAGCTTACGCCATTCATCACGCAACCGTTCCGGTGAAAGCTCTTTAAGGCTCGGAACAGATGCCTTGATGATATTCATCGATTCTGAATCAACCACGAGATCGAATCGCGCCACGAATTGCAGTGCCCGCAAAACGCGCAAGGGATCGTCGCCGAAGAGAACAGGATCAACAACGCGCAAAATCCTCTTCTCGAGATCAGCCTTTCCATTCGTTGGATCGATCATCTCATCCGTCAACGGATCCATCATGATGGCGTTCATCGTAAAATCTCTACGACGTGCCGCATCATTCGGACTCATCGATGGATCAACGTGAATATCGAAACCTTTGTGTCCATTGGCGATCTTTGAATCGGAACGGGGGATACCGAGGTCGATTTCGAGACCGCCTCCGATTCTGAGCTTCAAAATCCCAAATGCCTTCCCCACTTCAATAACCTCACCGAATTCTGCTGCAACCGATCGTAACGCTTCGGGATCAAGCCCGTATACTTCAATATCAAAATCCTTTGGTTCAATATCCAACAACATGTCTCGCACACATCCACCCACCAAAAGCGCACGTCCACCGGCATCGCGGATGGATTCGGCGAGTACGATAATGATTTGAGGTATATCTTTTTTCATAGCGCAGATCCTGAGTATACACGAAGGATCTCGAACGAGCCCACTGTGTTCATTTCACTGCCCCGCACCAGGCAATCGCCAAGGCATCCGCGGCATCGTCAATCTTTGGCGCCTTCTTCAGGTCGAACACCACCTTCACCATATCCTGCATCTGCCGCTTATCCGCCTTCCCATATCCCGTCAACGCCAATTTTACCGCATTCGGCTTTACTTCAACCACATCCATCCCCGCCTCTGCCGCAAGCAACAACATCACCCCCCGCACTTCTGCCACTTTCAACGCCGTAGTAGTGCTTTTCGCAAAAAATAATTCCTCAATCACCAATCGTTCCGGCGCGTACTTCGCGATCACCGATCGAACATCTGCCGCAATCTCGAATAATCGATCCGACATACTCGTCTTTGCCACCGTCGTAATCACCCCATACGTCACCGCTTTCGGCTTCCCTCGCTCAATATCAATAACGGCGTACCCAAGACGACCATAGCCGGGATCAATACCGAGAATGCGCATAGCTATCTCTTCGACCAATCTTTCATTGAAATTTCTGCTTGACGAAAAATTTCTCGAAGCAACGAAATACCAATATCAGATCCGTGATCTCGAGGAATATGTAAACGCAAAGAACCTTTTATCATGAACGGATGTTTCCCTCCCCACAATGGTCCTGTAAAACCAAAATCCCCAAGTCGACGAACAAGAGCGCGCCAAGATATTGGTTTAAGCATACATCGTCGTGCGATGTTTCTGCTTTTTCACCAACGACAAACCCGAGATTTTTTCACCCGATGTCAACGAAACAACAACCCAAGATTCTAAAACTTCTCGCAACTCCTCCCGACACTTTTCCAACGTTTTCGCATTCGCCCAAACACCCTTAATGCCCGTAATTTCGCCAAAATACGTCCCATCATCAAGAATTTTATACTTCGCCTTTGCGAGCTGTAGCATGAGATATGTACTCAACATATACGTATAATGATAGCTGAAAAAGATAAAATCTGCTATCCTAAAATAATTACGACGGAAGGGGATCCAAACGGCTAAATACCTAAGGAGCCCTTTTCATTTTACCTTTTTTTGCGTCTCACACCTGCGTCACCGAGATTGAAACGATAGTGGAAATCACAGTTCATACCGCCTCGGTTTTATCACGCAAAACGCGCCCTGACTCTCCGCCAGGGCGCGCCCGTGAACGTCTGACTGCTTCCACACAATCCGATCGATCTAACCGACACTGAAACTGAAGCTAATGTACCGAACATATTTGAGATCATGTGGCGCGCGACAGGGGAAACGTAAATCAAAAACTCGAGGCTCATCATGAGCCTCGAGTTTTTTCTTGCCTACCTATTCACTCTCCTTCTCCTCCCCCGTCATCTCCTTTCCAATCCCTGGACCCATGGCAGCAATTTCTGCATCGAGTGCCGATGGAAGAACGGATGTTCTCATGGCTGCTTCGCCGAAGTTTGCCAGTTCTGGGGAGCCTTCCAGTCCAAAGCCGGTTCCGGCTGGGATAAGGCGACCAATGATGACGTTTTCCTTCAACCCTTGGAGCTCATCAATCTTTCCGGTAACTGCTGCGCCAATAAGCACGCGAGCGGTTTCCTGGAAGGATGCGCTGGAAAGCCAGCTTTCCGTAGAAAGAGAGACTTTCGTTACACCAAGCAATAAGTCCTCATACTCTGCCAATGTTCCACCCTTTGCCAACGCGCTGTCCTGTTCATCAAGCAATGTAGCACGCTCGATGATTTCTCCAGGAAGCAAATCTGTGTCGTTTGGATTCGTCACGCGCACACGGCTCAACATTTGGCGCACAATCACCTCGATGTGCTTGTTGTTGAGCTTCTGACCCTGCGACGCGTAAATAAACTGAATTTCCTTAGACAAATATCGCTGCACAGCATCCCGTCCCTTTGCAGAGAAGAGTGCTTGCAAGTCCAAGTGGCCATCCGTCAATGCGTCACCTGCTGTGACCTCGTCGCCTTCTTTCACGAACATGGTGTAGCCCTGCGGAATAATGTACTCGCGAACTTTATCCCCTTCGTGCACCACAACCACCGATGTTTTCCCAACAGACTTCACTGTGCCTTTCACATCACACGGTACAATCTCCCCATCAACCTTTGTGCCCAGAACATCGCCTTCGCGCACGCTGTCACCCACCGCAATCTTCATCTTCGCACCACGGCCAAGCGTGAACGTCTTCTCATCGACTGCGCGATACCGAATCTTCACAATCTTTTGCCCAGGCATGGTGTCCATCATCTTCTTGCCAGTACCCGCCTGCACAATTGTCCGTTCTGCTTTTTCAATTTCTACAGCACCCGCAACTTCCGTCATGATTGCCTTTCGCTTTGGCAGACGTGCCTCAAACAATTCTTCAACGCGTGGCAACCCTTGCGTAATATCTTTTCCTGCCACACCTCCAGTGTGGAAGGTACGCATCGTGAGCTGCGTTCCTGGTTCACCGATGGATTGCGCCGCCATAATACCCACCGCAACACCAGGCTTCACCATTTTGTTGTGTGCTAAGTCGTATCCGTAACACTTCATACACACACCGCGACGAACGCGACACGTCATCACCGAGCGCACATGAGCCTCGAGTAATTCCTTACCTGTCGCTTTGATGGCACGAATGTGTACTTCGGTAATCAGGTCGTTCGCTTTCACAAACGCCTTCTTTTCCCCGGGCACCTTAATGTCGGAGAGTGCGACACGACCCAAAATACGAATCAACAACGGCTCGCCAATCTCGTCCGACTCTTCCTTGGTCAATAGCACACCCTTATCGTCACCACAGTTTTCCTCACGCACCACCACGTCTTGCGCAACATCAACCAAACGACGAGTCAAATATCCAGCGTTTGCCGTACGCAATGCTGTGTCGGTAAGACCTTTACGCGTACCGTGAGAAGAAATGAAGAATTCCAGCACGGAAACTCCCTCTTTAAAAGACGACTTCACTGGCAATTCAATAATGTCTCCAGACGGTGATGACTTCAGCCCAATCATACCAATCATCTGCGTGAGCTGGCCCCATCCACCACGCGCACCAGATTCAATCATGGTGTAGGCAGAGCTTTCGTGTGGAAGCGAATCCTTACTAATATCTGCGATTCTGTCCTTGATTTCTGTCCAAATTTTAATGATCTGTGTGTGGCGTTCGCTCTGTGTGAGCAATCCTTGGCTAAAGTAATCTTCAACTTCACGTACGCGTTTGTCGCCCTCCGCAACCAACGCTGGCTTTTCCGTGAGCGTTGGCAGCCCTGCCATTGCCCAAGAGTATCCAGACAATGTGGCGTACTTGAACCCAAGATCTTTCAAGTTGTCCAAAATAGTCGCAGTAAATTCCTGACCATGGAACTCCAATGTATCGCGAATAATGTTTGCAAGCTGCTTCTTTCCAAGAATTTCGTTCTGGAAGCCAATGCTTGGCGGGAATTGCTGGTTAATGAGAATACGGCCAGGAGTCGTAATGAGCATCTTCCCGTCGCGACGAATACGAATCCACGTTTGTGGCGTAATCTTTGCCTCATTCATGGCGTAGAGCACCTCATCTTCATCCGCGAATGTTTTCATCTTCTTTTCATCTGGTTCCGTGTCTGTACTCGTTAAGTAGAACGATGCCCATGCAATATCTTTTCCTGGCGTTGCCACTGGACCACCAAAGGAAGGCTTCAACAAGTTACGGATGGAAAGCATCAACTCTTCTGCTTCTTTCTTCGCCTCCGTTGTGAGCGGTACGTGAACGGCCATCTGGTCACCATCGAAGTCTGCGTTATACGCGTCACAAACGAGAGGGTGGATTTGAATTGCCTTTCCTTCGATGAGTGTTGGACGGAACGCCTGAATACCAAGACGGTGCAAGGTCGGCGCACGGTTGAGTAAGACGTATGAGTCTGCAACAACTTCTTCAAGAATGTCCCACACTTCTGGGCGATCGGATTCAAGGAATCGGTTTGCAGAACGAATGTTGTGGACGTATTCGCGAGCAATCAGCTTGCTAATCACGAATGGACGGAACAATTCGAGCGCCATCTTCTTTGGAATACCGCATTGATGAAGCTTGAGGTGTGGACCGACAACAATCACCGAACGACCAGAATAGTCGATACGCTTTCCAAGCAAGTTCTGACGGAAACGACCTTGCTTCCCCTTCAAAATATCTGCCAACGACTTCAATTGACGCTTCTTTCCGGTTGCGGCAATCACGGTTTTGCTTTGACGAGCACTGTTGTCGATAAGCGCATCCACTGCCTCTTGTAACATGCGCTTTTCGTTACGCGTAATCACTTCTGGTGCATTCAAAGAATACAGCCGGCGCAAACGATTGTTGCGGTTAATCACACGGCGGTACAAGTCGTTCAAATCAGACGTTGCAAAACGACCACCGTCCAACGGCACCATTGGGCGCAAATCTGGCGGGATTACCGGCAACGTGCGGAGCACCATCCATTGTGGCTGAATGGTGTTCTTCTCTAGGCTCTTAAACAGTTTCAACCGGCGCATAATGCGCTCGTACTTCGCGGAAGATGTTGTTGCTGCAAGCTCTTCGGTAAGCTTCACGACTGTTTCGGGAATATTAATGCGTTCCAAGAGCTTCATGAGTGCCTCTGCACCAATACCGGCATCAAAAATGTGCCCGTATCGCATAGACCAATCGTGATACGTCGCCTCAGAAATCACACGCAGCGGCGTAAGCTCCTTCAAGTCTTTATCGACTTGAATAAAGTCTTGCTCTAATTCATCCAGCCGTTCTGCTGCAGATTTCTCGATGCGTTCAATTTCTGATTTTATCCACTTTTTCTCTGCACCTTCCTTCTCTTCTGCACGCTGAATATCACGTTTTGTTTCACCAGCAATCATCTGCTTCTTTGCACGATATTCCTCTTTCACCTGCTCTACAGTTTGTGCCAACGCCGCTTCATTGACGTCGGTAATAATGAAGCTCGCAAAATACACCACCTTTTCCAAGGTTTGCACACCCATATCGAGCATGGTGCCGATTTTTGACGGCACACCGCGCAAGAACCAAATGTGCGTAACCGGGGAAGCAAGTTCAATGTGCCCCATGCGCTCACGGCGCACAGAAGCCTGTGTGACTTCCACGTTACATTTGTCACACACAATTCCCTTGTATCGAATTTTCTTATATTTCCCACAGTAACACTCCCAATCTTTTGATGGTCCGAAAATCTCTTCTGCAAACAACCCCTGCTTTTCTGGCTTTTGCGTGCGATAGTTAATGGTTTCCGGCTTGCTTACTTCGCCGTAGCTCCAGCTTCGAATCACTTCTGGTGAAGCAACCTTCAACCGGATCGAATCGAAATCTGTGGATTTTAATGTGTCGAATTTGGTGGCCATAATGGTTTTACGTTAGGCGCGACGTGCATGACGATCCTCACCAATTTCCAATTTTTTCCCGTTCTTCAACAGCTCAACGTCCAAACCAAGGCCCTTCAATTCGCGGCAAAGCACATTGAACGATTCTGGGATATTCACCTTGGTAATCACATCGCCCTTAATAATCGCTTCGTACGCCTTTGCACGCCCTGGAACGTCGTCGGACTTAATGGTGAGAATTTCCTGCAATGTGTGCGCTGCCCCATATGCCTCCAATGCCCACACCTCCATTTCTCCAAAACGCTGACCACCGAACTGCGCTTTTCCGCCCAACGGCTGTTGAGTAATAAGCGAATACGGCCCAATAGAACGCTGATGCATTTTGTCTTCCACCATGTGGTTCAGCTTGATCATGTACATGATACCGACTGTGACCTTGTGGTGAAACGCTTCACCGGTACGGCCATCATACAAATGCAACTGACCATCTTCTGGGTACCCTGCTTTCTTCAGCTCGTCCTTAATGTCTTGATCCTTCACACCCGCAAGTACAGGCACAGCCACTTTGTAGCCCAATGTTGACGCCGCAAGACCAAGGTGAACTTCAAGAATCTGACCAAGGTTCATACGAGAAACCACACCAAGCGGGGTAAGCAACACGTCTACCGGCCGACCGTCCGCGGTAAATGGCATGTCTGCAAACGCAACGACTTTTGAAATAACGCCCTTGTTTCCGTGGCGACCAGCAACCTTATCACCCACCTGCAGCTTCCGAAGATCTGCAATAGTGACTTGGATTGATGTAATAACACCAGGGGAAAGATTATCTCCCGCTTCTCGGCTAAACACCGTAATATCAACAACTTTTCCCTTGCGCCCATGTTCCAAGTACAGTGAGGAGTCGCGAACATCGCGGGCTTTATCGCCGAAAATAGCACGAAGCAGCTTTTCTTCAGCAGACAATTCTGTCTCACCCTTTGGTGTGATTTTTCCTACAAGAATGTCGCCAGACTTTACCTCGGCACCAATACGGATAATGCCTTCAGCATCAAGATTCTTCAGCTTCTCTTCTGAAACGTTTGGAATATCACTCGTAACCAATTCTGGCCCAAGTTTAGTATCGCGAACATCAAGCGTGAGATGTTCTAAGTGAATCGTGGTGAACCGATCGTCCTGCACCACGCGCTCGGAAACAATCACCGCGTCTTCATAGTTGTAGCCATCCCAGCTCATGAACGCCACGCGCATGTTCTGCCCAAGTGCCAGCTCACCGTTTTCAACAGATGGACCGTCGGCAAGCACATCACCCTTCTTCATCTTCATGCCCGGAAGCACCACGGGGCGCTGCGTAATAGCCGTTGAAGCATTCGATCGTAAGTATTTATTGAGAGTGTACGTTTTTTCACCAAGTTTTTTGTATGTCATCGTGATGTTTGCCCCATCAACTGCCGTGACTTCACCATCTTCTTCCGTTACCAGCACGTGACCGGAATCGAGCGCAGCACGGCGCTCCATTCCTGTTCCAATCACCGGTGATTCTGGGCGAATTGGTGGCACTGCCTGACGCATCATGTTCGTTCCCATGAGTGCACGCGTTGCGTCGTCGTGCTCCAAGAATGGAACAAGAGCAGTACCGATAGACACGATTTGCGTCGACGAAACATCCATGAAATTGATGTCAGTCGCAGGAACCAATCGTGGATCTGCAAACTTACGCGCCTCGACGTATTCCGCAATAATGTAACCATCCTTATCCAAAGGAACAGTCGCTGGACATGTTGTGGACTTCTCTTCCAAGAATGCATTCACGTACACAATATCGTTTGTGACGCGCGAACGACCCTTTTCCTGCACCACCTTGCGATACGGTGTTTCAATAAAGCCGTACGCATTCACACGAGCATAACTCGCTAAGTGACCAACCAATCCAATGTTTGGTCCTTCTGGCGTAGCGATCGGACAGATACGACCATAGTGCGTAGGGTGAACGTCGCGCACTTCAAATCCGGCACGTTCACGCGTCAAACCACCCGGGCCCATCGCGCTCAAGCGGCGCTTGTGCTCCAGCTCTGCGAGCGGATTCGTTTGATCCATGAACTGCGAAAGCTGAGAGGACATGAAGAATTCACGCACCGCGCCAATCACTGGGCGTGCATTGATCAATTTTCCTGGAGTAAGCGAATCAATTTCCGTGGTGCTCATGCGGTCGCGCACAATGCGCTCCATACGTGCCATACCCACACGGAAACGGGACTGCAGCAACTCACCAACCGCTCGCACGCGGCGATTCCCGAGGTGATCAACATCATCTGCTTCTTCCTGGCTAATGTTCAAGCGAATAATCTCACGAATAATCGCCACCAAATCTTCCTTTGTAAGAATACGATTCTCTTCCTTCGCGACCTCTTCGTCTGTTCCCTCCAAACCAAAGCGCAAATTAAACTTATATCGTCCAACGGCACCTAAATCGTATCTGTCGTAATTAAAGAACATGGCATGAATCAAGCTGCGGGCGTTATCTGCCGTCGCAAGATCGCCTGGGCGAATGCGCTTATATACTTCTTTCAACCCTTCTTCCTCATTGCTCGCTGCATCCTTTGCAAGCGTATTTTCAATGTAACGAATGCTTGGATGAATATCGATATCTGCAAACAGTGGCGCGATTTCTTCATTTGTTGAAAAACCAAACGCGCGTAATAACGACGTTACCGCTACCTTACGCTTGCGATCGATTTTGACCCAAATCACGTTTTTTGGATCTGTTTCAAACTCAAGCCACGCACCACGATTTGGAATAATCTTCGCACCGTAGTGGCGACGAGCACGAATCACTTCTGCGGTAAAAAAGGCCCCCGCAGAACGCACAAGCTGGGAAACAATCACACGTTCCACACCGTTCACAATAAATGTTCCTCGTGGGGTAACCACCGGCAAATCACCCAAGTAAATCTCTTGTTCCTTCACCACATCCGTACGAAGGTTCTTCAAACGTGTTTTTACACGGAGTGGCGCTTCGTACGTTACGTTCTTTGCGCGGCTCGTGACTTCATCAAATTTCGGCTCGTCTAGGTAATAATCACCAAGAGTAAGCTCTAAATCACGTCCCATGGAGTCGCGAATAGGAGTAACTTCGTCGAAAAGCTCACGGATGCCGTGTTCCAAGAACCATGCGTATGCAGACTTCTGAACCTCAATAAGGTCTGGCAAGTCCATCGCATCACGAAGTGGAGTGAAATACTTGCGAGTCATCATAACGAAAAAAGCGCCGTGGAAGCCACGACGGTATTTATGATTTCTTCAAAAACGTAAGTGCGGAGGCCGGAAAATGGCATGCATTAACGTGAAGAATTTAGGAATCCAGTAGCAGTCAGGGGTCGATGTCGCGCGAACGACCGCCCAGAGACGACAAAAATGAATCTCCCAAGTGGCGGAAAGGGTAGCACAACTATGAGCACAATGCAACGTTCCAGGGTGGACAAATCCAATATTTTTCCGCAAATCTTAGCGAAATATATCAAAAATCACCCCGATAATCGAGGTGATTTTGACCGAGCTTGATGTGAGGAGGACTTTCTCATTTTAGGCTAGTTTCGATGAAGATTGAGGAAATCTTCGGAGGCGTACTTCATGGTACGTCGACGAAGTTTCCGATAATCTGAGTCGAAAATAGACAAAATGAGGAAGTCCGACCAGGATGCAGGAGGAGAACGAGCGAAAAAATATTACTCAAGCACCCAACAAAAGAGATTCTTCTTACGCCGTGCGCGCAAGGCTGTTGGTACATTCGTAAAAAGCCAGTCTCGTCCCGCAACCTGGTGACATAAGGCAAAGAGCATGAAACCTTCCGTCACACTAAAGTGTAGAGGGTTGTCGCAGGAATTTCAAATCATCCTTACTAGATTGCCATACCAAATTCAACGATCCCTACTCCGCATCCGCTTCACCATCCTTCTCCTTTTCATCAGGATTCGATGTTGGACGCGAGGTAAAACCCTCGCTCTTCAATGCTGCTGCAGTAGTGGCTTTGCGCATGGTTGCCAATGTATCTGGGTGATCACGGAGATACTGCTTAGCCACTTCACGCCCAACTCCAAGCTTTTCTTCGCCGAAAATATAGCTATTCCCACGCTTTTCGAGTGAGCCGACTTCCACCCCTAAATCGAGCATGTCGCCGGCAATGGAAATGCCTTCGTTATACATAATATCGAATTCGCAGGTACGGAACGGTGGCGCCACCTTATTCTTCACAATTTTCACCTTCACTCGGTTCCCCACAATCTTCTCACCCTGCTTAATTTGCGCGGCACGACGAATCTCCATACGCACCGACGCATAAAACTTCAGCGCATTTCCTCCTGGCGTGGTTTCTGGATTCCCAAACATCACACCAATCTTCCTACGGATTTGGTTGATGAAAATCACCACGGTGCCCGATTTGGCAACAATCGCCGTGAGCTTTCGGAGCGCCTGGCTCATGAGTCGCGCTTGCAAACCCATATGTGAATCGCCCATATCACCTTCAATTTCTGCCTTTGGCACAAGCGCAGCAACGGAGTCGATCACCACAACGTCAATCGCGTTCGATCGCACAAGCGTTTCAACGATCTCAAGCGCCTGTTCCCCCGTATCTGGTTGCGAAATGAACAGCTCATCAATGTTTACACCAACTTTCCGTGCGTAATCTGGATCCATGGCGTGTTCAGCATCAACGAATGCTGCAATGCCGCCCTGACGCTGACATTCAGCGATGATGTGCTGTGCAAGCGTGGTTTTTCCAGACGACTCCGGCCCATAAATCTCAATAATTCTTCCTCGAGGCACCCCGAGTGCTCCCAGGGCGAGATCGAGAGACAAACATCCTGTAGGAATGGCATCAATATTCGTTGCCTTCTGATCACCAAGCCGCATAATAGAACCCTCACCGAACCGTTGCTTAATCTGACCAATCGCAGCATTCGCCGCTGTTGTACGAGCGTTTTCCTTAGCCATAACAAAAAAGTAGATGATTCAACATATAGGACTTCCTCATTTTGCCCATTTTCGGCTTGGTATGAAGTAAAGCGAAGCGCTTACTTCATACCTTGCTTCCTCGACGTGATCGACGGCGTACCGTGTAGTACGCCTTGACGATCCCGTCATCGTCGCGCACCGAAACTGGTCGAAAATGAGAAAGTCCTACTCATGACGCGCGCGATAAAACTTGGTGAAATCAAATTCTCTCTACACGAACATGTACCGAACAGTGTACACCATCGTCATCGAAAGCTCACGGCAGTTATCCCCTGTTCAGCATCAACAGCACCGTCATCGAACACGACGCGGCGATATTCTGTGGCTTTTTGCGAATATCGGCGGGTGCCCTCAACAGTAATGACGTTCAACCCCAAAGAAAGATCCACGGTCGCAGTAAATGTTTTATCGTTATTCACCACAACCTGATCCCCATTAATCTGTAGTGTTACGTCGTCGTTCTCCACATACCCATGCACAACCACAAGAGCACTTTCTGCAGCAAAACCATCAATCGGGGTTTCGATCACAATCTGGGGAGGGCGAAGAATGCCGTGAATTTGCCAAGAAAAATACCCAAGAAACGCAATCATTACTGTGGCAAATGCCCCAATCTTCAAAAAAGCTACCGAGGAAAGAAGCCGTGTACGACGAACTCGTTGACGGGGCAACCGGTGCGGCGCAAGCAAATCTGTTCTTCCACTTTCTTCTTCGTATAATTCTAAAAAGTACGTCTCATCTGCACCAAGAATTCTCGCGTACGCACGAATAAAGTTTCTGGTGTACAAGGGCTCAGGCAGCTCATCATATCGCCCCCGTTCAAGCGCCTCTAAGTATCGCTTTTGAATATGTGTCGTTTCTTCCAGCATCACCAAGCTCACCGCTTGCCCACGCCGAAGCGCGCGAAGCTTTTCACCAAGGGTTTGCGGCACACGATCAAGTTTTCGCATGACAAATACCATAGCTAGAGTTTCACGTCTTCAGGAGTATCATCGTCATTCTTCGTTCCGATAGAGGCGTTAATCGACGGCTCCTGATGATTCTCTTCCCCGTCGTCACCTTCTTCAGCACGTTCCTCGTCGACAGCTATAGGCATATCGCTCTCTTCTCCTGCTGGAGGCCATTCGCTCACCAAAACCTCTCGCGGCTTTGCACCATCTGGTGGGCCAACAATGCCAAGCTTTTCCATTAAATCAATGATTCGTGCGGCACGCGAATACCCCACCTTCATGCGCCGTTGCAAAAACGACGTCGAAATCTTCCCCGCATCAATTGCGATCTCGATCGCTTCATCGAGCAATGTGTCTTGATCGCCAGGATCCAATGAAACACCCCCGGAATTCGATCCTCCCTCCGTAATTTGATAATTATAATCTGGCTCGCTTTCTTCTTTCAAAAAGGCAACAACTCGTTCGATTTCAGATTCTGCAACATACGCACCCTGTGCACGCTTTGGCTTAGACAATTCCGGCGTGCTCATAAGCATGTCACCACGACCAAGCAATTTTTCTGCGCCACCAACATCAAGAATCGTTTTCGAGTCCACCTGCGATGCTACCGCAAACGCTAAGCGCGTGGGGATATTCGCCTTAATAGTCCCCGTAATCACATCCACCGACGGGCGCTGCGTAGCAAGAATCAAGTGAATCCCCGCGGCACGCGCCATTTGCGCAATACGCACAATCACCGCCTCAACGTCGCGCTTATTCTGGCTCATCAAGTCCGCGAGCTCGTCGATAACAATAATAATCCGCGGCATGCGCTCCTTGCTTTTTGCGTTATACGAATCAATGTCGCGCGCGCCAAACTTGGACAAGTGATCAAGCCGACGCTCCATTTCTCGTACTGCCCACTTTAAGGCATTAATCGCCTCATCCGCCTTCACAATCGGCGGGATCAACAAATGCGGAATGCCGGCATACACCGAAAGCTCCACACGCTTCGGATCCACCATGATAAATTTCAAATCATCCGGTCCGTTCTGGTACAGCAACGAAATGATAATATCGTTCAAACACACCGACTTTCCACTGCCCGTAGCACCTGCCACCAGCATGTGCGGCGCACGTTCCACCATCATCATTTGCGTTGCGCCCGTAATATCTTTTCCCAGCGGCACACTAAAACTGGACTTTCGATGCTTAAACTCTTTCGATTCGAGCAATTCGCGCAAACATACTCGCCCGATGGTTTGATTCGGCACCTCAATGCCCACCAACGACTTCCCCGGAATCGGTGCTTCGATTCGAATCGGGTGTGCCGCGAGCGCCAAGGCAAGATCATTTTGCAGCGCAACAATGCGTGCCAACTTCACACCAACCGGCGGTTTCAATGCATATTGCGTGACGGTTGGCCCGACGCGAACCTCTTCCACTTCAACGTCGATACCAAATTGGTGGAGCGTCTTCACGATGAGTTCTGTGCCGCGATCCAAGTCCCCAGACTTTGCTTCAGAGCTCTTCATCTCAAGCAATTCCAAAGGAATTTCAATGGTTCTTCGCTCTTTCGACGTCATCACCTGCTCCTGATTCCCAATAAACACCATCGGCTTCTTCTTCTCGGGCACGTCGTCAATCTCTCCCTCCACACCATCATCATTCTCACCTTCGGAAACACCCTCTTCTTCAGGCTCTTCTTGCGCCTTTCGCTCATCAAACGGCATCTCATCCTCACTGCTTTCCCCGTTGGAACGTTGACGTTTCAATCCACTCAATGCCGCCAACGGCATATCCAGCAATGTTTTCAACGACGCGTCAAACAACAACACGCACGACACTGCGAGAACGGCCAACGCCACGACAAATGCCGCTAACGATCCCATTGCCCCCACCAAAACCCGCGACACCAACAGTCCAATCATGCCACCCGCATTCTTCAACGCATCACCATGCGTCACGCCGTGAGCAAGAATCATGTTCAACATGCCGTTCAGTGATAAAAGCAGCAACGTAAACGCCCCGACAACCCGCAACGTAATCAATTCCCTATCCCGCAACACCACATCTGCTGCAATCAAGAAAAACACCACCGGCACCACCACCCGCGCAATGCCCAACAGCGACGCCAATACTCCGTCAATCCATGCGCCCACTCCCCCAGCAAAGCCAAAAAAGCTCAACACGAGCACCACACCCAACGCCGCAAGCACAATCGCAATAATGCTTTGCTTCACATCATCCCCAAGCATCGACTCCCCCACCTCTTCCACAAACTTTTTGGACTTTTTCGCCATAGCAAAGCAGAAGCAAGCTGCAATACCCCCATTGTACAATGGATCGCTAAAGGATGCGGTGGAAAAGGTGTGGAAACAAAGGGATCATAAAAATATCTCACACAAAAACTCAACAACCTGCTCCACTGCCACCATTACTCTATGCTCAGTATCTTGATACTGAAACATCTCGTACTCCAATGCGCGAATGCAGTCTTCAGCGTGAAGAACATCCGCGACACCATGAACATTCGTATAGCGAAAATCGGTACCTCCGCACTTCCTTGAACGTTCAGCGAGAAACGGAATGAAGACCGCAGATGCCGATTCCATCACCGCAATCACGGCAATCAACGATAATCCGTCAGATCGATGGCACATATCAGCAAATGCCCCTGTATTCACGACAATGTCATCTTGGCACACAGCAACTCCAGCAGAAGCAACAAAAGCTCGAAGTAGCGCCGGATGATCGTCACAAACTTCGACGCGAAGGTTCTCGGCAAGAATCAATTGTGCATCGGAAGATCGAGCGAAAAGCATTGCTCCAGCCATCCAGAACACAAAATTCGGTGTAATGCTCGCTGAATATCGCGAAAGAATCCTTCGAGACGCATCGACGGAAAGACTCGACGCATCTGGCAATGCTGCACCAATCTCTCTCACCGCGGAATCGATACCCGAACGAATGGCGTCGTTATTCATACCGCATCATCATGAGGAGAATTTCGAATCATGGAAAGGCGCTCCTCTAGAAAAGGAGGACGTGCTACGATTCGGGATATGAAAACATCAGCATTGGAAGATATTGGTCTCACCAAAGCGGAAATCACCGTCTATCTTTCACTCCTTTCTCTCGGCACCACCACGGCAGGACCAATTATTCGCAACGCGAAGCTCTATCCGTCAATCGTGTACAGCGCACTGGAAAGCCTTGTCACAAAAGGGTTTGTCACTTTTGTAAAGAAAGGACAAAAGAAGCTCTATCAAGGGAGCGATCCGGAATATATTCTCCGGTTCGTCGATCGCAAGCGCGACGCACTCGAACAGCTTCTTCCAGAACTCCAGGCACATCAAAAACCCGTCGAACGACAAGCCGCCGAAGTATTCACCGGCTTCCGAGGATTCAAAGTGATGCTTTACGAATTTATTCGTGACGCAGAGCCCGGCGACGAATATCGATTCTTCGCATTTTTCACGAACAATAACGATCTCTACGACGAGCTCCACGACTTCCTCAAGGAATACGAACGCGATCGCATCAAACTTGGAATCGTTGTTCGCGGCATTGTTCCAGAAAAGGCACGAGAAAAATATGAGGGACGAAACATGAAAAACATTCGCTTTACCCAAGAAGATATCCTTACGAACATCGGCGTATTTCGCGATCGCGTCATTTTCACGCCATGGGAAGATGGTGAGAGCTCTTTTCTGATCCATTCACGACAACTCGCAAAAATGTTTGAGCAATACTTTGAAGCAGAGTGGAAAAAGCTTAAATAATATGCCCCACGCCATCCTCATTCACGGCTACGCCACAGAGCTTCGCGCATCGATTTTTCGAAAACCCTGCGGAGGAGATGCGGGATTTGCGGGATTGCGTCATGAGATACAAAACGGAAGCGTTGAAGTATTTCACTGGGGAACACCGATGAATCTCTCATTCATCGAATCGCTCGATCTTCGTCGATATCTTCAGCTGTATCGCACCGAAGAAGCTACTGCTGAATCGCTGATCACCCAGTCGACGCTTCGTGAGTATCTCGATAACAGCAATCCGCAAACCGTCATCTGTCATTCCCTTGGTTGTCGACTTCTCCTCAATACAATGAATGCACACGGGATACCGGAATCGATCACGAAGATCGTGTTTCTTCAGGGCGATGTTTCGACGACGGCAACAATCACAAACTCCGATATTCGTCATCGAATCATTTCGAAATCTCTCATCATCGAAAACTATTTCTGCCCGTGGGATCCAAGCCTAATCGCATCGATGATCCTGCACGGAGAACGTCGAATAGGATTAATGTCGTGGAATCAACCGGGCATCCGCAATATATTCTCTCCGTTATTGAAACCCATAAATCTCCACACCAGTCAGTTACGAAATCGAAAATTTCTGCACAACGTGTTGTAGACGGAAGAGAAATTTCGTGATATTCTTTTTGTGTACTCATTCATTGAGTATTTTCGGGAAGCCCAAGTGATTGGGGGAACCCACCGATCCGGACATCACGTCCGGTGACCATATTCAGAAAGTCCGAGCAGTGATGCGACGGACTTTTTTAGTTGCACGAATTGATCAATGGAGATTCGTGATTCCTTCGAAAAAAGGCGATTCGCTGAAATACTTTTCATCTGACTCATCATTGCCCATCGATGAATGCCGCGAACAAAAAGATAATGAAACCATGATCCATTCTTCGGCTTTGTCGTGGTAGGAATCACAATACACATATCAGGGGAGAGTCTTTTAAAAATAATCACCGGTCGCCCAAATCTTGTACCTTTCCCATATGTCTCTCCTCCAACATTCATCCCAACCGCGCACCACCAAATCTCACCCTCTTTAAAAAGAACGCGCTTCTTCATCCCGTTCAATATTTTTTTCTGCTCATTCCACACATCAAACTCCTTCATACACGCATTCATCGATGATTCAAAAACCGAAACAAAAAATAACTCCCAAAAATGGAAGTTATGATTCAAAACGGTATAGAGCCGCGAATCGGCTCGTTGATGGGAGTAATGTATCGCGAAATGCTTCTTCGATCAATGCTGACTCCTACATCACCTTCTGCATCGCCGCACCAAATTCTTCTTCGGTAGCAGCATCACCATTCAAAAGATCAAACGGATATGCCTGCCAATACGACAAGCTGTTCATATTCTTTCTCGTCAATCGCTCTGCGAGTGCACGATCTCCTTCCGCAGCAGCGTGAAGAAAGAATTCCACTCCCCCTTCAAAAATATCTTCCGGAGACTTCATCACCCCATCCTTCACATCATAAACACACACCGTCCCCTCTGCCGTCTCCAGCCCAACATCCTTCTCATGATTCCCCGTAAACGGCATTCCGCACGTCATGCATGATGTCATATGTGGTGATTATGTTTTATTGCCGTGACAATGTTTAAACTTCCTCCCGGAACCGCATGGACACGGCTGCTTCTGTGTCACTTCTGCATACTGTTTTCCATTCACATACACATCGGGCAGTGTTGTTGTTCTGTACGCCAAAGAAATACCACAATCAGCTAAAAACTTTTCATACTTTCCAAAAATAGAACGACGATATTGATCCGCACCAAGTCTCTCGATTGCCATAAGACACAATTCCGCAATCTTCCGATCCGCCTTTTTTACATGTGAAAAATCTTGGATCTCGTTGGTGTATCTTTTCAACAAATCCTGCCCAAAATCATATCGGGGATTCAAACGTAACGAGCCGTCAATCAACGCCTTACAGTTGCCGATGTTCTCAAGATACCGCTGACAAATTGCCGCATTCGCATAAAAACGAAATGCCGAGAAAAACGGAACCTTATCACGGAGTAATCGAGTAATCACATCAACGAATTGACCGTACGCCGTTTCAAAGTCTCCACGCTGCATACATGCATTCGCCTTTTCGAGAGGGCGAATATATTGATCCCGATCAAGAGTATCTGTCGAAAATGTTCGTGACTCTAATGAAGATCTGGACGCATTCGCTTCGCGAGGACTTTTATTTCCTAGCGCTTTCCGTGGAATCTCATTACTCAATGCAACGATAGCCTCAAACAGCGCAGAGGCATCTGTTTCTCGACAGTCTTCTGGTGCAAGATAATATACTACCTTTAACGGAAACATGGGTTCATATTTTTGCTCATTCTGCGCCCATGCTTTCAATTGTTTCAGCGTAAACATATCCTGCATTCCACAGAGCCTTAACCGCTGTTCCACTAACAGTTCTGCGTTCTTTCGTGATAATTTCCCCGCTACATCACGTTCTGAAGATTGCGCCATATACAAAAAAGCGTACATGAATATTCAAAGTATACTCCTCATTTATTCAAAAAGCGGGACAGAGAGCCCCGCTTATCTCGAATATTTACCTCGCTACACGTTCCACGTAATCACCGGTTTCTGTGTTCACGAGGACGTTATCGCCTTCTTTAACGAAAATCGGGACGCGGATGATCATGCCGTTTTCGACGGTGGCATCCTTGAGAACGTTGCCGGAAGCGGTGTCGCCTTTGGTTGCTGGTTCAGTTTGAGTGATGGTGTACTGAATTTTGAGGGGAAGCTCGATGGAGATCGCCTTGTCACCGTGCATAATAACGGTAACGTCGAGGCCTTCTTTGAGGAACTTCATGTCGTCCCCCACCATATCCTTGCTCAACATCACCTGATCAAACGTTTGCCCGTCCATGCACGTAATGGAATCTGCATCGCTATAAATAAACTGCATTTTGCGATTGTTCACCGTTTCAAACGTCAATGTTTCTGCAGATTTGAAATTGTTTTCTACCACTTTACCCGTGCCCAAAGACTTAATGCGCGTGCGCACAAACGAGCTTCCCTTTCCCGGTGAAACCCGTTGAAACGTGGTCACAACCCACAAGTCGCCATTTAAGTTAATTACTGTCCCTTTCTTAATGTCATTTGGAGATGCCATATTTGAGATGAATCGATTATAGAACTTTCTCATTTTAGGCTATTTTCGGTGCGCCAGGAGAAAATGTGCGAGGCGTACTTCATGGTACGGTGAGCACATTTTCGACGCAGCAAGCCGAAAAGAGACAAAATGGGGAAGTTCTAGATTAGTAACGAGTAGACGGAGGGAACAGGTGAATACTGTCGATGTCGTTTGCGCCAGCAAGCAGCATGACCAAACGATCGACGCCTAACGCATTGCCATACGTTGGTGACGTAACGGATTTTAACCGATCAAGAAGCTCGTCGTCAATTGGAAACACTTCTTTTTTGGCTAACCTTCGCTCTTCACCTTCCAAAATAAATCGCCGTCGTTGCTCTGCAGCATCCGTTAACTCCGTAAACCCATTACACAATTCCAGTTCACCAACAAACGCCTCGAACCGTTCCGCATATCTGCCATCTGCACTCACTTTCGATAGTGAGGCGCACGGTACAGGGTATTCGCAGAGCATGAATCTGCCACGGGTAACGATCGTTGGCCAGATGATTACCTGGAATAACCGATCGATGATTTCGTGAACAGGCTCATCTACTGCAGGATGAGCAACGTTAAATTCTTTGCATGCATCGATAAGTCGTTCGCGATCGTCATCATGCGGAACAAAGCCGAATGTCTTTTCGAATTCGTCGACGTAGCTGATACGGAGCCAAACCCCCTCCGACTCCCCGCCCCCTCCGACTCCCCGCCCCCTCCTTACTCCCCCATAAATGGGGGAGAGTTCTCGATCCACATTCAAAACGAAATCAATTAACTCCCCCGTCTCCGTCATCAACTCTCGATAATCCTTTCCCTGGTGGTACCACTCAAGCATCGTAAATTCGATACTCCATCGATTTCCAGGAGCCTCTCTGTCACGAAACACCGGAGCAAGTGTAAAAATCTTTTGCATTCCCCCGCCAAGTAATTTCTTCATGCTGTATTCCGGACTAGTAATCAATCCCATTCTCGTTGAATGCGCCTGAAGTCCCTCGGTATGCACGTCAACAGCAAGCGGCGACAAATTCGGCTCCATCCCCGGCGACTTCACCACGACCGGTGTAACCACTTCGACATATCCCCGAGCACAAAAAAACTCCCGAATCCGACTCGTTGCCGTATTCCAAAGCTGTGCACGAAATTCAAGGTCAGATCGAGAGAGGGGCATAGAAAGTGGAGAAGCGCAGTGGGGACGAGGGTGTAAATTTTTCAGCGAGGCTACTAGGATGCACAGCCGCAGTCGAGCGTTAGCGAGACGTCGCGGCGTAGCGTCGTGTGACGCAGCAGAAAAATTTATACCCGAGTCGCCACGAAGCGATAATTCATCATCGTTAAAAAAAGAACAGCGGTGAGCTGTTCTTTTCATGAACTACATTGCAACGAATGGGAGCAAGCCGATGATTCTGGAGCGCTTGATTTCTCCAGACACTTGCCGCTGATGCTTTGCGCACACACCACTACGCTTACTTGCAACAATCTTACCGAAGGAAGAAAGGAAACGCTTCAGCACTTCCGTATTCTTATAATCAATCACCGCATCACGATTCACACAAAAGTAGCAGTAACGCTCTGTCTTATTCGCTGTTTGGTTTGCCATAAAGTTTTTTAAAATGGAATGTCTTCTAATTTGATTTCATCATCGGGATTCGCCGCCGGTTCGTCGGCCATAGCCGCCGCACCAACGCTCATCGGTACAGCACCAGTGGTGCCACCGCCAGCCATAGGGCTTCCACCACGATCAAGCATGATCATGTTCTCTGCCACAATTTCTGTGCGATACCGCTTCACGCCGTCTTGCCCGTCCCAGTCCCGCGTCTGCAACCTACCGTCGACATACACCTTTTTCCCCTTCACCAAATATTGCCCACAAATCTCCCCCAACTTTCCCCAGGCAACAATATTGTGATACTCAGGCTTGTCTTTCTTTTGCCCGCTGGCATCGGTATAGACGTAATTCGTGGCGATAGAGAACGTGCACACGCTTTGCCCGCCTGTTGTTTTCTTCAGCTCCGGATCGCGCGTAATGTTCCCAATGAGCATTACCTTGTTTAAGGAATTTGCCATACAGGGCAACGTTTAGATGTTCTTGAGAATGTCCGAATCAAGAATTTGATCGAGCTTGTCGTTCAGCTCTGCAGTAGACATCTTCGCTTTTTCCGCAATCGCTGCCTCTGCTGGGCGCTCACCACGAGAACGCTGTGGCTCTTCACGCTCACCGGCACGTCGCCCCTCTGCGTTCAATGGCATTTGGTACGACGTCATTTTGAACGTAGTGGTTGGAATACCGTCTGGGCGCGCAATGATGATGTGACGAAGAACATCGTCGGAAAGGCGCAAATCCTGGTCAATCTTCTGCACTTTTTCCTGCGCAACGTTCACGTAGGTCAAGATGTAGGTTCCAAAACGCACCTTATCAATAGGATACGCCAACTTAATTTTTCCCAAGTTGGTGGTTTTCTCCACGGTTGCTCCTGCGGCAGTAAACATCGTTTCAATGGTTTTCGTAACGCCGTCAATCTCAGATTCTGAGTACTTTGGCGGAATAATGGACATGATTTCGTAAATCATAGCGCGTGCTCGCCCCTCAATTCTGCCGAAATCGGCATCCTTTTGGGGAACCCAATGGGTTATGGACAAGAATAAGTGCGTAAACAATAGCGAACCTAGGGCTTTACGTCAAACCAAAAAAGTGCTAACCTCAGCCATTCACCCGCAATAATCATCAACAATTGCAGGGTGAAAACGCTTTTTCCCAAAAAAACATCACCGGCGTAAAATACGCCACGGAGTCGAAAATGACAGCTGGAACCAACACCGTCCGTGACGATCAGAAGTACCACACTGGCGACATCGTCGCCGAGCAGTACAAACTCGTCTCCCGCCTGGGGGACGGAAGTTTCGGCGAAGTTTGGAAAGCAGAGCTAACGGCTTTAGAGGGGGTTTTTGTAGCGATAAAGTTTTTACACGAACATTTTAGTAGAAATAGGGGGTTGAGAAGACGATTAGCTAACGAGGCCAGGATCGCGAAAACCCTTGCCGACGGAAAGCACCCCAACATCGTCGCAGCCGTGGGGTTCTTAGAAAATCCCCCGGCGATCATCATGGAATTCATTGACGGGGGAGAAACCCTCGAGCAACGAATCCGTGAACAGCGGGCATCAGATCTCGAAGCTCTCCGAATTGTTACGGAAATTCTGTGCGGCTTGATCGTAGCGCACGAAGCCAACGTGCTCCATCGCGACCTCAAACCCGCCAATATCATGCTGCGAAAACGGCGTGATGGCGGAATTACCGCAATGTTGGCAGATTTCGGAATCGCTTCCGCCCTACGGGAAATCGATGCCGGAAAAACAGTAGATGGGCGCATGGGAACGCCCCGTTATATGTCCCAAGAACAGGGACGAAACGTTCGAAAAACAACGAGAAGATCCGACCTGTTCTCGGTCGGTGTGATCCTCGCGGAAATGAGCGGCGTAAAGCCGCTCGTGGAGCATGACACGGAGGATATGGAAAACGAAGAGGATCGCAAAAAATGGTTACACGCCATTAAATGCGAGCCGAT
>CALRGY010000008.1 GCA_943358395.1 Candidatus Uhrbacteria bacterium
GGCTCACCGCGCCATCCAGGGCTCTGGAAAGTCCCGTCGCGGTCGTTTGTGAAAATGAGGAGATGAGATAGTCGGTGTAGAGGTCGAGATGTTTTTCCATACAGCCTCAAGCATAGCAGGAAGAGTGAGGGACTGCGTAAGGTGAGTTATTTACTATCCCAAAATAATTCTCCAAATTCCTGTTATTCCATCAACGGTACCGAAGAATGTCAGATGTTTGCCGTTTGCGTCGGGCCAGATGGCGGTGATGGATGCGTTTTCGAGGAGTGTGGTGGTGTTGCGGGTGGTGTACTTTTCGCGTTCAATGGCAGTGATGCTTGAGGGGGTTGCAAAGAAGAGGGCGTGATTGCTGGTGTGCCACGCCAGGGCAATGATGGGTTCGCTTTGACGGGTAATAAGCGTGCGTTCGCCGGTGCTTGGGGTGTAGATGTCGATTTCATTGCCGTCGGATGCGGCAAGAAGAGTTTCGTCGGTGCCTGTGGCGAGGAGTGTGGTGGGGATGTCGATGTGCGTAACGGTTTGTGTGCGCAGGTTGAGTGCGTACGCGCGGTTACGGGTATCGGTGAAGAGCGCAAGATCGGTGTTTCGGAACATGGGGGTATATGTGCTGAGCGGTAGGAGTGTGATGAGAGTATTGGTGCTGAAAAGCCGAAGCTCGACATTGGAGCCATTATTGACGAACGCATATTCGGGAAGCATGGCGATTGCCTTTGCAGCAGCCTCTTCATCGAGAAGTATCCCACCGTCGACGGGAATTGCGGCGGTGACTGTGGTGGAATCATCGGCGCTCAAGAGAAGAACAGATTCATCGTTGTTGAGCGCAATGTGTGTGATTGCGGTTCCAACATCGTCAGAAAGTTTTCGCTGCAACCGGGTAACGGTGTCGTATCGCCAGATGTGATGCGCGCTCGCAGAAGGTACTAAGAGATAGATAAATCGCCCGCTGCGATCTCCGGTAACAGAAAGTGCAGTTTCTTCGAGAAGAAGCTCTGGTGCGGTTTGAGCAAAAAGCAATGCGGTAATGTACGTTGTTGACCCGCTGTTCACGGTAACGTGCTGGTTCCAGGGCTGATAGCCTTCTTTTTCAAGAAGCACAGTGTACTCTCCGGGGGTAAGCCGCTGTGCAACGTATGGTGTTTTTTCTGCTACCTGTACGTTTTGAATGGATGCTTTTGCTCCTCGGGGCAGGGTTGTTATGGCAATAACCCCTGTGCGCTGTACGCGCCAGGTATTCATGTTTAAGCGATAGCCTGCGGTATATAAAACGACACATGGCGTGCCAACCACAAAAAACCCAAGAAACAGGAGAAAAATTCCATTTCGAATCTTTCGGTGCATAGCCAGAGTGTAGCACGCCCATGCCTGTGTTACTATGCTCGTATATGAGTGTTTCCCGTTCGCCTTTGGCACCACCGGTGCGTGCGTTTGGTGCGATTATGGTTGCGGTATTGTGTGTGACGTTTGGGTACATGGTTGGTGAACAGCGTGCCACGCGTGCTGCTGTGCCTGCCGGCGAAGGGCGTGTGCTTGGGCAGGGCATTACGCCGCCCGATGTGAGTAACGATGCAGATTTTTCTACGTTTTGGAATGTATGGACGTTGGTGCGTAGCGCATACGTCGATCAACCAGTTTCTGAAAAGAATCTGTATTACGGTTCTATTGGCGGCATGGTTGCTTCGTTGAACGATCCATACTCCACGTACTTTACGCCAGAAGATGCCCAAGCATTTGGTGAAGAATTAGCAGGAAGCTTTTTTGGCATTGGTGCGCAGCTCGATACGAAGGATAATCAGATTGTGGTGGTGGCACCCTTGCCTGGCACACCTGCGGAACGGGCTGGCCTTCGAACGGGTGACGTGATTGCTGCGGTGGACGGTACGGGAACAGAGGGAATGGCAATTGATGAAGTGGTGCACCGTATTCGTGGAGCAAAGGGCACAACGGTAACGGTGAGCATTCTGCGTGCCGATGATGAGAATCTTCGCGATATCGCTATCGTACGAGACGAAATTTCTATCGATAGCGTGACGTATGCAATGAACGACGATTCCGTTGCGACGATTGTTGTTTCGTTGTTTAACGAAGATACGTCTTCGTTATTTGCTCAAGCCGCGGAACGTGCGTTGGCAGACGGAGCAACGAGCATGGTGCTTGATTTGCGGAATAATCCGGGTGGTTTACTTGAATCTGCTATCGATTTAGCAGGGTACTGGATTCCTCGTGGCGGCACTGCGGTTATTGAGGACGTTCGTGGAGTACGAACGGAGTACCCAACGTCTGGATCGGGGAGTCTTTCTACGATTCCGACCGTTGTGCTGGTGAATGGCGGATCTGCATCGGCATCGGAGATTCTTGCAGGCGCACTGCAAGATGCGCAAAAGGCAACGGTGATTGGCGAACAAACATTCGGTAAAGGATCGGTTCAGGAATACCACGATCTTCCCGATGGTGGTGCGGTAAAGATTACTGTAGCGCGATGGCTTACACCGCTTGGGCGGTCGATCGACAAACACGGCATTACTCCAGACAGTGTGGTTTCTCTTACTCTTGAAGACGTTCATGCAAACCTCGATCCCCAACGCACCGCGGCGCTCGATTTCCTCCAGAAGAAGTAAGGGGGAAGAAGAACGCCATCGTATTGAGGTCTCTGCAGGAGGCTTAGTCTTTAAGCGTGTCAACGGGCTGGTATACTTTGCAATGGTAAAGGACTCGTACGGTAAATGGGCGTTCCCCAAAGGTCATGTGCGGCAGGGCGAATCGTATCGTGACGGTGCGGTGCGAGAGATTCACGAAGAAATGGGATTAACGGGTTTGCGGATGGTGTGCCGTTTAGACACCATCGACATCTGGTTCCGTGACCGTTTCGTGCATAAGGGCAAGCTCGTCCACAAGTACATTCACTATTTCTTGTTTGAAGCCGATGCTCGTGCAGCGGTTCGCCGGCCATCGCCGCAAGAGCAAGGGGAAACCATTCGTGCCGTGGGCTGGGTGCCGGCACGGGACTTGCTTCGCAGATCCAGTTACCGTGACATGGTGCATATCATTAAGAAAGCGTTGCGATTATGCTCGTCTCCCTCCTCAGCGATGTCCGTTCCCTTGGCCCCAGCGGCGCCATTGTTGACGTCCCAGACGGATACGCCCGAAGCTTCCTCTTCCCTGAACACCTTGCGGTTTTAGCCACAACGCATGCAGTTGCGGCAGATAAAGCGCTCGATGATCGACCAAAAGAAACGAAAGCAGAACGCGAAGAGCGTCAGCTCGCCAGCGAAATCGACGGCCTTGAAGTGGTGATTCCTATGAAAGCAGAGAAAAATCTTCCTGCTCAAGCCGTTACTGCCGATGATGTGCGAAAAGGATTAAAAGAGCTTGGGTTTAAGATTCCGCGTGAGTATTTGAAAATGGATTCCCTTACCGATTTTGGTGCCGTCGACGTACCAGTGGTGTTCCCATCGGGGTTTGAGTCTCAACTTTCCGTCATTATCGAAGCAGCCTAAACAGCTGCTTTTTTCTATGCGCCATCGATATATTTTCATTGTTGGGGGAGTGATGAGTGGTGTTGGGAAGGGGACGAGTAGTGCAGCGCTTGGGCTGACATTGAAAGCGCGCGGTTTTTCTGTGACTGCCGTAAAGATTGATCCGTATGTGAATGTGGATGCGGGAACGATGAATCCCGTAGAGCATGGTGAAGTGTTCGTCACAATCGACGGTGACGAAACGGATCAAGACATTGGCAACTACGAGCGATTCTTGGACGAGGACATTACGTCGCTGAATTACATGACCACGGGCCGTGTATATCAATCGGTGATTGAGCGCGAACGACGGGGTGATTATCACGGGAAATGCGTTGAAGTTGTTCCTCGCGTTCCGGAAGAAGTCATCGACCGCTTGGAGAAAGCGGCAAAGAACGCAAAGGCGGATTTCGTGCTGGTCGAAATCGGTGGCACAGTGGGGGAGTACGAAAACATTCTTTTTCTCGAGGCGATTCGCATGATGAAGCTGAAGAATCCCGATGATGTTCGCACAGTACTCGTGAGCTATCTCCCCGTTCCACCATCCATCGGTGAAATGAAAACAAAGCCCACGCAGCATGCGGTTCGTGAAGTGAACCGTATTGGGATCAATCCAGAATTCCTTATCTGCCGATCAGAAGTTGCGCTCGATGCCCCACGTCGTGAAAAGCTGAGTCGATTCTGTGGCGTGCATCCTTCCCACATTATCACTGCGCCAAATGCGCGATCGATTTATGAGGTGCCAAAACTGTTCGATGAACAAGGATTTGCAGACTCGATGCTGAAATCGTTTCGTATGAAATCGCGAATGATTCCCGATCTTACCGCGTGGAATTCGCTTGTGAATATTATCGAAACGGTCGATCGCCCCGTTCGCATCGGTGTCATCGGAAAATACTTCTCAACTGGCGATTTCGTGTTGTCTGACGCGTATCTTTCTGTGCTTGAGGCTATTAAACATGCCGCATGGAGCATTCATCGGAAACCAGTGATCGAATGGCTGAACTCTGAGGCGTATGAGCAGGATCCTTCAAGGCTCAAGGAGCTTGATGATTTCGATGGCGTTCTTGTGCCGGGTGGATGGGGTTCGCGGGGCATTGAGGGGAAAATCGCTGCGATTCGTTATGTCCGTGAACACAACATCCCGTACTTTGGCATCTGTTACGGTATGCAATGTGCGGTGATCGAGTACGCACGGTCGGTGCTCGAGCTTACCGATGCACATACCACGGAGATTGCGCCAAAAACCCAGAACCCCGTTATTCACCTGATGAACGATCAAGCGAAGAAACTCAAGGAAACCGGTATCGGCGGAACGCTGCGATTAGGATCGTATCCATGTGATCTCAAGACGGGATCGATTTCTCGTACTGCCTATGGGTCCAATTCGACCGATGAACGCCATCGCCACAGATACGAATTCAACAACGACTATCGTCAACAGCTTATCGATGCTGGACTCATCATCGCCGGCACGTCACCAGACAATCGTCTTGTTGAAATTATCGAAATCCCCAATCATCCATTTTTCGTCGGCGTACAATTCCACCCCGAATTCCAATCCCGACCACTTCGTCCGCACCCGTTGTTTGTGGGTTTCCTGAAGGCGGCATCGATACGTAAGAAGAAATAAACGCGAAGAACCGCGCCTTTTCGTAGGCGCGGTTCGCGTCGTTACTGGCCGGCCCACTTCACCGGACCGTCGCCTCCGAAGCAGCACCAGGAACATTCACAGCCTGAAGAGTGCGCTCCTGCAGCGGTTGCGATGCTGCCTGCATCGGATGGGTAGTCGTTGTCAGACCATTGAACGGGTCCATCCCCACCGAAGGTGCAGTATTTGCACTCGCAGTTTGATGCGTGATTTCCTGCGCCTGTCGTGATAGTTCCTTTGTCTTCCGGCATGATTTTTTCCATGTGTCGTGTATCGGAAGCATTCCGGTACGTGAGAAGTAGAGCATAAACACATTTGAAATGGAGGATTATCGGCTACTTCTTTATAGTCATCGATAAGCGGCTTTATTTGTAGCAGATTCTGAGAATATATTTTGACGAGAAAGTCGTCATATTATAGAGTTGTTTGTTATGAACGATATTCAAGCATCATTGCGTAGTCTTGGGCTCACGAAAAAAGAGAGCGAGATTTTGTTGTCTTTGTATGTTCTCAAGAAAACAACGGTCGCTGGATTGGCGCGGGAAAGCAAAATGCCTCGGACAACGATCTATACTGCATTAGCAAGTCTTCTCGAAAAACAGATGGTGATGCGGGTGAAGATTGGAAAGCGTGAACTCTGGGAGGCGATTACGCCGCAGCGACTCCTCGCTATGCAGCAGGAGCAGGTTGTGAATTTGAAGGCAATTATTCCTGATCTTGAAAAACTTACACGCATACCGGAGGCAACGAAGAAATCGACAGTTGTTCAATATAAGGGGACGCGAGGGTTGCAGCGCGTATATGACATGATTCTCGACCTTGGAAAAGGCGAGCGAGCTCTTGGTTTTGAGGGTGGCCGTTCATCGGAGAAAAAGATGAGTATCTTTCCGGAAGAATATTCACGATCGTGGCAAGCTGATATTAAACGAAAAGGCATTATTCTGGAGAGTGTTGTGAGCGAAAAGCTGCTCGATGTTATCAAGAGCGCGACTCCAGAAATGCTGAAGGCAGCACATGGGCGTGCGGCGATTACATACGTCTTACCGGACGACGTGATGGATTTTCAATCAGATATTCTCGTCTTTGGTCACCACGTTGCAATCATCACGCCGAAATCATTAACCGCTGTAGTTATCACCGATTACGTCACAAGTATCGCGTTTAGACACCTTATTCATGCTGTGTGCACGACGGGAGAGAAAATCGATCTCAATACATATATCTCACAAACTTTAGAAAAGATTCGTCAGTGATTGTAATGTGGATTCTTTCGTCGCATTTTTTGTTCCTCGATGATATGATACTTCTCGTCTTCCCCCACGAGACGCTAATATTTTTTTGTATATGAAAAATGCAGAAGTCGTTATGCTCGTGCGGGAAACTGTTGTTGCAGCTATTTCTAGTGCCCTCAAAGAACAGGATGCGCGATTTGATCAAAAGCTTTGCGATTTTCGATTGGATATTCGGGATGAGATTCATTCCTGCATTGCTGCATCGGAAGTGCGCACGATGAAAAAGTTAGACGAATTGAGGACTGAAATGCATACAATAAAGGAAGAGATCATTGATGGCATTACGGACGTTTTGGATGAATCTGTTCTTCCGCAGATCGTCGACCTTCGTACGGATGTTGATCGAATTACTGTTCGGCTTCAGATGGCGTAAGGAAAATTAATAGGACTTCCTCATTTTGTCTATTTTCGACTCAGATCATCGGAAAATCGTTCAACGTACCGTTAAGTACGTCTCACGAATTTTCCTCGATCTTCATCGAAACTAGCCTAAAATGAGAAAGTCCTAACTAAAACTCCCGCACCTTTGGCGCGGGAGTTTGTGTTTTATACGTTTTACCGACCTCGCACGTATCCCGGCGTGTAGCCCGATGTGTATCCAGGAGTATATCCGCTGGTATAACCGGGGGTGTAACCAGGTGTTCCGGGGGCATACCCTGGCGTGTATCCTGAGACGTATCCTGCAGTTTTTGGAAACGGTGCAGTCGGTATGTTTCTGTACATGGATGCTACGCCGATGATGGCGAACGATGCGACGAGTGCCGTACCAGCAAGAAGTGCAATGGTGCTCGTACGTACTTTTGTTTTGGTCACAGTTTTTATTGCCATAGTAGGGGAATTATAACGTAGATTTTTTTGCTTCTGGAAATCTGTACACAAGCAGGGTGATTGCTCCGTTCTCTATGGAAAGCATTTCGTCGGCTTCTTGTGCGCCGATGCTTACGATGTCTTCTGCATAGGGCCAATACTCGTGCACAACAAGGATGACGATTTCGACGTTTCCACGCTGTGCAATGTCTTGTGCGAGTGATCGATGCGGATAACTATTCATTTCCATGAACCACGGGTAGAGGACGCCACCAGTGGGGATGGGATAGCGAAGAATCGATTGCCCGTCGAAAAGAATGTTCTGATCGAAGCCGTGCTGTTCAATAGCTGCTGCAGAGAGCATTTGGTTTGTTAATGCGATGTAGGGTTTGCGTTCGGTAATGGTGGTAATAGTGTCGAGCGCCTCGTAATCACTATGACTCACACTTGGTCCGGATGTGAGATTTTTTTCGTTGTAGTGAGGATAAGAGAAATACCACATTATTGTTGCGTGTAATGTGATGATGACGATGATGATCTTGATGAGTTTGTTGCGGTGTTCAAGGAAGGATGCGATGGTTTGCATGGCGAGTGGAAGGGGCAAAAGCCAAAGTACGGAAAGAATACGGAAGCAGAACTCTTGCTGTTCATACCAAATCACGTCGGCAAATTGGAGATTGGTGGCAATGAGGAATACTCCACCAAAGAGACCAAGGAACAGGGGGATTTGTGCCACGCCGATAGCGCGAAATTTGCGATGAATGAGGGGCACGATCATTGCGGTGATGCTGAGCATTGGAACTATCCAGTATCGGTAGCTATAAAGAACGTTGAGCCACCAGGGGATCGGAACGAGATTCAGCTGATATGGATCGCGAAAGAGATCAAAAAAGCGCGCGGCGTTATGCCAGGGGAATGTTGTCGCGAAGGGTATTGCGCCTGATTGGAGATTATTGAATGCGAGCATTGCGGGTATGGAAAGAGCGATGAGGAGGGTGCCGCCGATGAGAACGATGTTTTTCCATCGAGTACGGTCAGAGATAAGAACGATGATCATCCAGAGTACGGTGGGAACTGCCAGAAGGGGGTGAAAGAAGATGGCGAGGATATTGCATGCAAGGAATTGGATCTGTCGGCGCGAATCGTTTCTCCATGTGTGGATGAACGCTATGGTGGCGATGGTGCAGAGTGCTGTAACGGAAAATGGAATGGAAAACGTGAAGAAGGAATATGGGGCAAGAAGAAGACCGCACGCTCCTAAAAATGCTGTGACATGGTTTTTGTGGTGTGCGAGGAGCGATCGGTAAAGGACGGCAGGGAGAAGACCGGCAATACCTGGAACAAGCAGAAGATCGATACATTTTACGGGAAGCGCAAAGAGTACTGAGAGTGATGCGATAAGGCCGTAGTATCCTGAATAGAGAATGCGGATGGGATGAAGAGAGCCATGTGTGACAAGCTCTTGAATGGCACCTCTATGAAGGAAAGGATCGAATCCAAAGCCGTTGCTAAAGATGATGAGTGCCATGGTTGTGCTGACAATGCCGAGGAGAACAATACTCGGGGCGGTGAGGTGAGACTTGTGATATGCGAGTTTTGCTGTTGCAAGCAATCCAAAGAAGAAGAGAAGGAACCAGAGCGGCGTCGCAATCTGCCAAGGACTTCGAAGTGCTTCACCTGATCGATGAATGATTGCGAGGATGATAAGTGTGCCAAAGCTGAGGGCTGAAATACTGCCCGTGATGATCTCATCGCGATCGAAGGTTATGGATGGGGAAGGAGGGAGATGATGGTTCCGGCGATGGTGAGTAGTGCCGAGAATGGTGATTCCTCCCATGATGGCTATCACAGAAGCGACAGAGAATGGTTGGAGAAAGAATGCAGCGATGCTACCAGTGGTAAAAAGCAATACGACGTTTGTAAGCGAGACTCTTTTTCTTATCCAAAAACCCCAAAGAACAACAGCGGGAAACAGTATAAAAAACATAGTGCTCGCACAATAACAAAATCCCCGGCCAAAGACCGGGGATTTGTGCACAGGCGGTGGTTATGCGGCGACCTCTTCTGTTTTCACGGAAACGAAGGTGCGGAGCTTGAGGGCGCCAGTAAAGTCTGGAACGCGCTTTTTCATGAAGGAAACGATTCCGTCCTTTACCGCATAGAGGGTGAAGTCTTTGCCGGCGCGAACGTTCTTTCCTGGGTGAATTTGGGTGCCACGCTGACGCATGATAATTTCACCAATTTGTACTGCAGTACCGTCTGAACGCTTCACTCCAAGGCGCTTTGCCTGGGAATCGCGACCATTTCGTGTAGAGCCTTGAGCTAATTTATGTGCCATAAAAGGGTGAAATTGTTGAGGTGAATCCCTGATAGGTTAGCCTAATTCCCGCGGTGCGTCAAGAAAATGCGGTGGGTATATGGTGTGAAAAATAGGGTATACTGCAGGGGCTATGCGTGAAGCTATTCTTGCGGCACTGGAGGATATTCGGGTGAATTTACGCTTGCACAAGGGCGGAATCGATCTTGTTGCCCTTGATGAGGCAGAGGGAATTGTCACGCTTCAGTTTACTGGCGCATGCGCTGGATGTGCACTTTCGGCAGTTACCATGAAGCAAGGGGTCGAAGTTGTTCTTTGTGAACGTGTACCCGGAATACGGAAAATTCTCACCATCAATTCTCATGCCTAAAATCATCGTTACTCAGAAAACCCGTTTCGCCGCGCTTATCACTTCGCCATACGTTCGGTGGTGCTTTGGAATTGCAGCGCTGTGCATTGCGCTTTCCGTTGCATTGATTCTTTGGCGATTGTTCCCGGAATTGTACGGAAAAGAGGTTGTGCCGCTACATTATAATATTCACTATGGCGTGGATTGGACGGGGGCATGGTGGCAGATTTTTGTGTATCCTGCCGCCAGCGTGCTGTTGTGTATTGTTCATGCGGGCATTGCATTGTACGTGGTAAAAACGCAGCCCGTGCTTTTTCGTGTGGTGTGTGTTGCGACGGCGCTTTTTTCCGTGTTCCTTTTTGCGTCAACCGTCTTCGTTGTTCTTATGAATATGATTTATGGTTGATGCCTTTACGTTAACGAAGATTCTTTTTTTAGGTACCGCTTCTTTTGTGGTGGCAATGTGCTGGACCCCGCTGCTTACCCATACGCTGTATCGGTTTCGTTTAGGGAAGTCTATTCGGAGCGCCGTCACTGCTCCGATGTTTGCAAAACTGCACGCCAAAAAAGCCGGTGTGCCTACCATGGGGGGTGTACTTATTTGGGGAACAACCGGAATGCTTGCGCTATTTTTCTCTGTGTATGCCACGGAATTCAATTTTCTTTCTCGTGCGCAAACGTGGTTGCCTCTTGCGGCATTGATTGCTGCTGGGATGATTGGTCTTGCAGACGACTTCATGAATGTTTTCAAGAAAGGTTCTCACGGTGGCGGCATTCATATCCGTCATCGATTGGTGCTGTATGCGGCTGTTGCGATTATTGGCGCATGGTGGTTTACCGTGAAGCTCGGCTTTGATTCGCTGCACATTCCTTTTGTGGGCGACGTGGTGGTTGGCGTAGTTCCGTATGCCGTCTTTTTTGTGTGTGTCATCGTTGGTACATCATTCTCCGTGAATCAAACCGACGGGCTTGATGGTTTAGCTGGGGGGACGGTTGCGAGTGCGTTCGGCGCGTATTCGCTGATTGCTGTTATGCAGGGCAGGTACGATTTGGCCGCGTTTTGTGCGGTGGTGATGGGCGCGCTTTTTGCATTCCTTTGGTTCAATATTTATCCGGCGCGATTTATTATGGGTGATACTGGCGCAATGTCGCTTGGTGTAACCCTGGGTATCGTCGCTATGCTGACGCACCAGCCGCTCTTGCTGCCACTCATCGGGTTCGTGTTTGTTCTGGAAATGATGACGACGATGATTCAAATTATTTCTAAAAAGCTTTTTGGAAAGAAAGTCTTTCTCATTGCCCCCATTCATCATCATTTTGAGGCTCTGGGGTGGCCAGAGCCAAAGGTTGTGATGCGGTTTTGGGTGATTTCATGGATGACGGCAGCCCTTGGTGTGCTGCTTGCGCTGCTTGATATTGTGGGCGGCTCCTCTCATATCTATGGGGCTTTTTGAAGGAATTCGGCGCGCAGACCGTACGTTTCTCGCCTTGTTTGGCGGAGTGCTGCTTTTGGGATTCGTCCTCTTGGCTTCTGCGTCTGGACCAACAGGGTTTGTGAAGTTTCATGACTCGTATTATTTCTTAAAGCATCAGGTGATTTTTGGATTATTGCCTGGGGCCATGGGCTGTATTGTGGCAAGTCGGGTGCCGTATGGAATGTATCGACGTTTTGCCGGAGTGATGCTCATTGCTTCTTTAGCGCTTCTGCTTTCCGTGTTTATTCCCGGCCTTGGTACAGATCTTGGCACGTTTGCCCGGCAATGGATTCATATTGGCACGTTTACGGTGCAGCCGTCTGAAATTGTAAAGCTCACATTCTTGTTTTATATCGCTGCTTGGATGGAAAAGCGAAGTGAACATGAGCTGCGCGATATTCATAGTGGGCTTATTCCCTTTGTGATTGTGCTCTCTGTAATTATGGGATTACTCCTCTTTGAACGTGATACGGGAACGCTTGGTGTGATTGTTGTTATGGCGCTTGCTGTGTATTTTTCCGCGGGTGCACCGTTTCGATATTTTGCGGTGTTTGGCGGGGTTGGCGTTGCGCTCTTTGCGCTGTTGATGAAATTTTCTTCATATCGCGCTGCTCGTTTAATGACATTCTTGCACCCAGAATTGGACCCGAATGGTGTGGGGTACCACATTAATCAGGCGCTGCTTGCCGTGGGGAGTGGTGGATTTTTTGGGCGGGGATACGGGCATTCATTGCAGAAATTTCAGTACCTTCCCGAAGTGTCTGGGGATTCTATTTTTGCGGTGATTGCTGAAGAGCTTGGCTTTTTACTGACAACGGCGTTCTTGCTGCTGTATGTTGGCTTTTTGCAACGGGGTTTGAAAATTGCGGCGTCTGCGCCAGATGCGTTTGGGCGATATTTGGTTGTGGGGGTGATGGCGTGGATTGGTGCCCAGGCATTCTTTAATATTGCTGCCATGCTTGGCGTATTGCCAATCACTGGCGTGCCATTGCCGCTGGTGAGTTACGGCGGCACCGCATTAGCAGTCACTCTTACTGCGCTCGGTGTTGTGCTGAACGTTTCGTCCCATCACGCAAAACACATATGAGTCATCACATCCTTTTGACGGGCGGAGGAACATTGGGGCCAGTAACGCCCTTGCTTGCCGTTGCTGCGGAATGGCGAAAGCGCGATCCACGAGTGAAGTTTACGTGGATTGGTACACCCGATGGCCCGGAACGTATGATGGTGGAAGCGGCAAAGATTCCATTTCTCGCGCTTTCTGCACCAAAGTTTGATCGAACCCGGCCATGGACGTGGTGTATTACCCCGATCCATCTTGTGATCAGCACCATTCGCGCCGGAAGAATGCTCGCAAATCTTGAGCCCGTCATGATTATGACTGCCGGTGCATACGTCAGTGTTCCTGTTGCGTTTGCTGCGGCGATCATGCGTATTCCTTGTTGGGTGCATCAGCTGGATAGGGTTGTTGGTCTTGCAAATAGGCTTATGGCACCGTTCGCGAAACGTGTGAGTGTGACCTGGGAAGAAAACGCCACAAATTTTGGTGCGCAGAAAACGTTTGTGGTTGGTGCGATGATCCGTCCATTTTTACGGTTGGGTGATGCACGGATGGCACGGGGATTGTTTGGACTTTCCGCACAGAAGCCGACAGTGCTGGTGATTGGCGGCGGTACGGGATCAGCCCGAATGAATGAACGATTTTCGGTCATTGGACCAGAACTCGTTCGCTATGCAAATGTGATCCACATTACCGGCAGGGGAAAGATGCTGAATTCACTAGAGACCATCGGTGACGGATATGTGACGAGGGAATTTGTTGGTGAAGGTATGGTGGATATTTTAGCGGTTGCAGATGTGGTGGTGTGCCGTGCAGGCATGGGGACATTAGCGGAAGTTGTTGCGCTCGGAAAACCGACGATTATTTTGCCATTGGAAGGACAGCAAGAGGCGAATGCAAAAGCGTTTGAGGACCGCGGCGCCGCAGAAGTTATTACTCACGTCACCCCGCAAGTTCTTCTGCAATCCATCCTTCGCCTTCTTGAAAACCCATCCCATCGCACAGCATTATCTCAAAAAATACGCACCGTTTTCCCTACAAACGGCGATGAACGTATTGTAGACGAGGCGGTGAAGATGTTGGATGGACTGGATAATGTTGGAGCGTAAAGTGAATGACGATTTGGATTACATTTTTTCTGGGCCGCGATCCTTGTTGAGGTTGGCGAGAAATTCTTCTGTTCGTTTCTCTTCTTCTGGAGTTAGTGGTGTATTCGTTTTCTCTCTAGAGAATTCAAGGATAGCTGCTATTCGTTTTGCATCTTCTTGTTCTACTGATTTCGGAGTAACAGGATTTTCTTGGGTCATATTATGCAAAGAGTATGGCACAATGTTTTATGATCCGCTCGAACATATACACAGGAAGGATATAGCATTTTCTGTGGAAAATATGCGTTATACTTGGGGATATATACTATGGCGAATTTTGAAGATGTACGAACAGTGGCAGGTATCGGGGAACATGCTGGGCTTTCGCTTGAAGATCGGCGAAAGCTGATCCAAGAGCCCCGTTCCGTTATTGGTGGCTTGATGAGGCCGCCCGATTTCGGTCCAGAGGATTCATTGCAAGAGCAATTTGCGGCGCGTATTTCCCCCAGTGACATTAAGGTTTTTTTGAATGCTCTTTCTGGTGGGCCATGTGATGCTGCGCGATTGTGGAAAATAGGGGAAACATTGTATGGGCTTGTTTCTGAGAGTGACGATGAGCGAAGGCGAACGAGAACCCGAAAGATTGCACATATTTCAGAAGGGCAGAAAAAGATTTTAGATTACGCTGTTGCTGCTGTGGAGGAAGCATTGTACAGCGGGAGTCTTGCGCATTTGCATGGTGTGGACGCTGGAACGTTAACATTCGTTGTGAACCGTTTAGCAAAGATCGCTCACGAGTTTTCAGAAGAAGCCGAAAGGGCATCGCGTCGGGGATATTACGATTTTTCCAGCCACGATCGTGACGAAAGCAGTCGTCAGCCGTTTGCGTTTAACACGCAACAGTTCCAGCGTTTTGCAGACCGTGTGAATACGTTTGCGCAGCAGCAATTCTCGCCGGAAACGTTGCGCAAGAATGTGTTAGAAATATACGCCAAAGAAGAAGAGGTGATGCGTGAGCGTGCTGTTGCTGATGAAATATTGCCTGCCGTTGCTTCTCTTGACGAAAAGATTGCTTGCGTCGATGTAGCCTTTACCGAAGAGGATGTGGAGCAAGCACAGGCGTCATTACAAGAATATTTTAAAAGAATATACGCGCTTCGGGTACAAAAGGAAGATGGTGCTGCGGATCCAAATATTGGTCGGGTATTGAATATGGTTCAGATTATTGCACGTGGAACGAATATCTCTGGATTTATTGAGCGTGCGTTGTCTGGGAATATGGTGCTGAGTACTACATATAATATTCATGATCCTCGCGATGGTGGTGTGCAGAGCAGTATCGATGCGTTGCGGCGTCGTGCGGGAAGTGGAAGGAGTAATGGGGGAGATGAAGGAAGGACAAGGAAAAGCATTCCACTTGCTGATTTGCAGAAGCATGCAAAACAAAAAATAGCCTCTGATCGCGCCGATGTTTTGGAGGAGTGGCAATCACTATCATTTTTACGGGGAAAGATTGGAGGTGCAGTACAGTGCATTGTTGCGCTCACAAAAGAACGAGAGGCATTGCTTTCGCGTGTGAAAAATATAAACGATATGCGGTCGCGAAGGTTTGCCTTCCAAACATCGCTTCTTGGGATACAGTCGCGCAGAGAGGTGTTTGAAGGATCAGTGCGTGAAGTGGTTCGGCGGAATTTGGGGCTGTATTTTGTGAAAACATTTCTGGTTGCTGCAGATCGTGCGGAAAAGGGCGAGCTCACTCCTGGTGGAGGATGTGTTGAGTTTGATCATTCACGTGAGTATGTTTTTGGGGCATCACCTGTTGGGGCAGGTAGGATCTCGATTCACTACATGGAGGGAGAGGTGCCGTTTGCAGAAATGGCAGTGGCGTATTGCCGATCATTACCGCATGCTCGCCGTAAACATACAACGCTTCCTGAAGAGCGCTTCGCATTCGCTTCACGTGCGCAAGAACGTGAACAGGCGATGCAGACTTGTTTAAATGATTTGGAACGTCGACCAGATGTTGTTGCTGTATTACGTCCTTTAGCGGAGCGATTTGCCGATCGTTGCCAGATGGATGCCCGCGAGGGCACCCCGGAAGCATACGAACGCGACAATATATTGCGATCGATGTTGGATGTCTTTTGTCACTATCCGGATGTTTTTTCCTCCACACTCTTCTCCCGGCGTTTTCGTCGCAATACCTATTCCTCATTCCACGCCGTGCTTTCTTGGTTGTGGATGCATGAATAAATAAATTCTCATGTATGCATTCTCCACAAGAAGAGCCGTGCCCAATCTGTAAGAAGGAAGTTTTTGAATGGGGGAAGTTTCGTAATGTTTTGTACACAAAAGATCAATCCAGTTGGCTCAAAGATAATTTTTCTTTTGGGAATAAAACGAAAGTACGCCGATGCCTTTCTTGTGAGAATATTCAGATTTTTCTGGAATAAGCTTTGAACGGTAAGCTCTAAGGGTTACGAGACACACTTCGCCAGAGGGTGAATAAAACCGTTTACTAAATCCAGGAAACGTTTACGAGTGAATCGCGCACGATTTCAAAAATCATGGAATGCCCTACGTCATTAGGATGCACGCCGTCTTCTAAAATATGAGTAAAGTCTCTGGCTGAAAGAACGGAGAAAATATCAATGAAGGTGACGTGTTCTTTTTTACATACTGCCCGAATCGCGTTGTCGAACTTTTTTACATGTTCATTGATGAATGCTTTTTCTGGCGACCATGGAATAGGATTCAACTTAGCGTCGTCCACCGGCGGAAGTCCGACGAAGATAATTTTATCCGTATACTTTCTTGCTTCGGTAATCAAGGTGGAAATGTTTGCGGAAAATTGTGCTACTGGTGTTTTGTTTTCTTTGTTCGCAAACATGAACTGGCTATCGTTCGTGCCAATCGCGAACACAACGGCACAATCTTTTTCTTTCAAAAGTCGAGCATTCATCTCGGTATGAAAACGATTGAGTACACCCGTAGAAATGTCTCCTGAAATACCCAAGTTGTAGATGTGATGGTAATAATCGTCCTCTTCGGGTGCAGAAAGAATTTTGTCGTCAACATACTTGCGTAGTCGCGAAACCCATCCGCCTTCTCTATCCCAAGCTCCGTAAGCAATGCTGTCACCAAAGACAAAGATTCTCATATCATTCGACGTTGAAGATAAGGTGGAAATGATTATAGCCTATTATCGATTCGAGGAGCGATTTCACTATTGGGGCAATCATCAAAAGTAGAAAGTTTTGGCAACCCGTGGGCAACGCCTCCGAGGGGTGATCGATTGGGTTTTAGAATATTGGTACACGGGTTCACGTGACAAAATGGCAATTTTATGCTATTCTGTAGCGTTCGCTCTTCCAGCGACATCCGGGTTTTTAACCCCGGGAGGTACCATGCGCGATTTTGGTTTTTCGGCATTCAAGAACATGCTTTTCTGGCTCAGCGCACACACCTGTGGTGACAGGCGGTGGTGGATCGTGTTTTCAGTCTCTATCATCGCGATTCTCGTGTGGCTCTCTGCCGCCATGCCCATCTTTATGCCCTTGCCGGACTGGATCAGCCAGTACGACTGGGAGACGGGCAGCATCACCCTCTGGAGCACGATCACGATCCCTGAGAAGTACGGAAACGCCTACTGGTGTCTGATGTTCTTCGCAGGGATCCCCTTCGTAAAGATCGCCTGGATATGGGCTGAGATCAGCCACAATCTCGCCATGGGTCGCCGTTTCGTATGTCCTCCTCCGGGAGGCATCCTCAACGGCAACTGGGTCAACTGACTGATTCTGTGTACGCCACCGCTCGCCCTGCGCGACAACGACCCCGTTTCGGGTGGCCGTCGTCTGACGCGGGGTTTGTTGTTTTAGGGGCAGAAGTGATCTTTGAATATTTGAAAAGAAAAAACACCGACCGAAGTCGATGTCTTTTCTGGTGCGCCGAGCGGGGATTGAGCACGCGACCATCGAGAATCCGAACAAGAGCAGCCAGATCCTGAGGCTTCGCCGACCTGTCCCTCGAAGCTCGAAGAGCGAAGTGGGAAGGACCTCGAACGAACCTACTGGTAAACGATTCGGAGCGTGAGGCATGGGAGTCTTTTGAGTAGGTTGTGAATCCAGATGTGAACTCTCCCCCTGCCAAGGGGGAGTTGGAGGGGGTCTTGTTTTAAAAAGCACATGGTCAGATTCTGATGTTCAAAATCGATCACCTCAATTGTCTGTACGCAAAAGAATCGATGAAACACGATGTCGATTGACCACGTCGAAATCCTTCTCGCGAACGATGACGACAATCGATCTCCATCGAATTCCGATCACCACCCCATCCTCTACATGCAACTCAGTTGCATTAGTAGGACCCCTCTTTTCAAAATGCACACTCTCCCGGTCGCAGCCTTCCCGATTCACAACCTACTCAAAAGACTCCCATCCCTCACGCCTTGGACCGTTTACCTGTCGTCTTATTCGAGGTCCTTCGCTTGCGCTCAGGATCTGGGCTGCCCTTTCCGTCCCCCACGTCACAACCCCTCCAAAGATTCCCCTCACGTTCCCTTGCCCCCTCCGACTCCTTACTCCTATTTTCAAAACACCAAAGATCTGATATTCTGCGCACGCAATTATCGATATGCGCTGGTAGCTCAGTGGTAGAGCAAGAGCCTTTTAAGCTCGTGGTCGCGGGTTCGATCCCCGCTCGGCGCACCAAAAAAGACTGACGGAATTCCCGTCGGTCTTTTTTTTGCCCATGATACAATATCCGTATATGGACCTCTCCAGTATCCACAATTTTCAGGACGCGGTGGTGACGGTGATGGGATTAGGGCGATATAAGCGGGGGAGTGGGATGGGGGCGACGAAATGGCTGGTGCGTCATGGGGCGCAAACGGTGATTACGGATTTGAAGAATGCGGATGAGCTTCAGGAATCGGTGAGTATGATTATGGATTGGTATCGACGGTACCGGGAATTGTACCCGGATCGCACGTTGTATCAGCCGGTGTTTGTGCTGGGTGAGCACAGGAAGGATGATTTTGTTGGTGTGGATTGTGTGGTGCAGAACCCGGGGGTGCCGAGTGCATCGGAGTTTATTGTTGCTGCAAAAGCGGAGCATGTGCCGATTGAGTCCGACGTGAGCTTGTTCTTCCGCTTTTATCAGTACCCGGTGATTGCGGTAACGGGAACGAAGGGGAAAACGACGACGACGCTGTTGCTTGGTGAAATGATGAAGCGGTTGGATGAGAAAACGGTGATTGCGGGGAATATTAAAGTGTCACCGTTAGAGCATTTGGACGAGCTCATCGAGGAGCCGGGCGCGATTCCTGTGGTGCTGGAGCTTTCTTCGTGGATGCTCGAATCTCTTCCGCAGACGTTTATCGATCTTGCTCGTGGGCCAGCGATTGCGATTTTAACCAATGTGTATCCCGATCATTTGGATCGATACCCATCGTTTGAGGCATACATTGCCAGCAAGCGCATTATTTTCGAGCATCAAACGCCGGATCAGTACACGGTGCTGAATGCAGATCATGATCTGGTGCGGGGTATGGCTCCGGCAGTAAAAGGTCAGCTTTTTTGGTTTTCTTCAACGCCGCGTGATGAAAATGGGTGCTATATCAAAAATGGAAATGTGGTGTTTCTGAACCATACCGTCGAAACCATCGTCATTTCCGTGGCAGACGTGGCGTTGAAAGGCGATCACAACATAGAGAATATTCTTTCTGCCACCTGCGCGGCGATGCTTGCCGGTGTGGCAGTTGCCGACGTTGCTGATGTTCTCCGTCACTTCGAAGGGGTTGCCGACCGGCAGGAAATGGTTCGGGAGGTGGATGAGATTACGTATATCAACGACACCGCGGCAACAGCTCCAGATGCGGTGGTTGCGGCATTACGTCGCTTTGGTGGGGCACAGAAGAATCTCGTCCTTATTGCAGGGGGTGTGAATAAAAAGCTTGCGTATGAGGCGTTGGGGGAGGAAATTGTGAAGGCGTGTAAGGCGGTGTTTCTTTTCCCGGGCGATGCATCGGATCTGCTGGCTGCTGCGATGAATAATCGGATTCCTGTGACATTGGTGAAGAATATGAAAGAGGCGGTGCAGGGTGCGCGGGCCGTAGCGGCGCGCGGCGATACGGTAATTCTTTCCCCGGGTGCAGCAAGTTTCAACATCTTCCGAAATGAGTTTGAACGGGGAGAGCAGTTCCGTGAAGAAGTTCGTAATCTCTAACTCATGCCAATCGTCAGCCACATCAAGTCTCTCGTTCCCTTGCCGATGATTGCTTTATATCATCGTGGTTTGGCGATGATTGCTGAAGTGGTGTATGGCCATCCTTCCGATGCGATGATTGTGGTGGGTGTGACGGGAACGAATGGCAAATCATCGACGGTGAACTTTTTGGCGCAGATATTAACCACCCTTGGCTACACGGTAGGGTACACGTCAACGGCAGGGTTCAATATTGCGGGCACCGATGTCGTCAACGCCATGAAAATGACGATGCCCGGGCGGTTCACATTGCAGCGACTGCTTCGTCGTATGGCAAACGCCGGGTGCACAGTGGCGATTGTGGAAACGTCGTCGCAGGGGCTTATTCAGTATCGGCACGTTGGCGTAAACTACGACGTTGCCCTTTTTACGAATTTAACTCCAGAACATATTGAGGCACATGGGGGATTTGAAAACTATAAAACTGCGAAAGGCATTTTATTCCAGCATTTGACTGCGCGATCGAGGAAATTGATTAATGGCGTAAGAATTCCCAAGGTCAGCGTGGTGAATGCCGATGATCCGTATGGGGCATTTTACGGATCGTTTGCCGCAGATCGTCATATTCGTTTTGGTGTAAACGGTACCCCGTTCGCTGATCAGTTGGTGGCATACGCCGAACATGACGATGCGTCGTGCACATTGACGGTGAACGGCATCGAGACGGTTTTGAGCCTTCATGCCGACTTTGAGCAGAAGAATGCGCTTGCGGCGATTGCTGGTGCTGTGGCAGTAGGCGTTTCGTTGCCTGACGCTATGCGCGCAGCATCGGCGTTGCATTCTGTGCCTGGGCGATTTGAAATCATCGACTGCGGTCAGCCGTTTACCGTTATCGTCGATTACGCCTATGAGCCGTATGCGTTGCTTGCGCTCTACCGTTCATTGCCTCCCGTTACTAAGCCCGGTCGGATCATTGGTATTCATGGTTCGGCGGGCGGTGGGCGCGATGTTGCGCGGCGGGTGGAGGTGGGGCGCGTTGCCGCGGAGCATGATGACGTCGTGATTGTTACGAACGAAGATCCATACGACGAAGACCCGCAAACGATTATCGATGCTGTTGCGAGCGGTGCACGTCAGCATGGGAAAATCGATAATGAAACGCTATTTTGCATTACTGATCGGCAAGAGGCGATCACGTACGCGATCGGTTTGGCGCAAGCGGGTGACGTGGTGTTGGTGACGGGGAAGGGATCGGAGCCGGTGATGGCGGTTGCTGGGGGGAGTGTGCCGTGGGACGACCGCGTGGCAGTGCGCACGGCATTGCAGGCGCGTGGGTACGGTGCCGCAAAGGTATGAAGCGAAAGTTTTTTACGTTAGAGCCTGGCGAAGAATTTCTTGGAGTGCTCCGCCCGAGCGTATTGACGTTGATTCCACGGGCGAGTGTGATTGTATTGTGTTTGGTGTTCCCTGTATTTTTCTGGGGGCCGTTGCTGCAGTTTGGGCTTTTGCCTGGGCTTGCAATGAGTATTGGGCTTGTGGTGTGGGGAGCGGTGATGCTGCGAGGCCTTCAGCGGCGATACGTGGAAAATGGCGTGTATCTGACGTCGTATCGTGCACTTGATGTGTATGTTGGGTGGAGAGCGGTACGTGTGACAGAGCTGCGATGGGCAAACGTGGAGCAAACAGCTGTGCTACGACGTGGTATAGCATCTCGCTTTGGGTATGGGCATATTTGCGTGCGTGGCGCAGATCCTGACGGGTATTCTTTGCTGGTGGGGCCGTTGTGGAATCCGGATGCCGTGTGCATGTTGCTTCCTAAGGTATACTGAGTAGGATATATGACTCACGATCGCTTACCTGCTCGTCGCACATCGTTTCGTGTTGCCACTGTGCTTCCTGTGATTATTTTTGCCTTGGTTGCCTTTGGGTTTGCGGAAGAATATGTACGGAATAATGATATTGAGGCGCAAATTGAACGTATGCAAGCAGAGAATGCTGCGCTTGAAGCGGATCGATTAGCATCACTGCAGCTCATTGATACGCTTTCGAGCACGTATTACGTTGAAGGTGAGGCGCGAAAAAGCGGCATGGGCAAAGAGGGGGAACAATTGATTATTGTGAGCGATTCCCGTCAAGATGCTGAGAAAACGTCTGTTGCGGTTCTTCATAGCGATGTACCAAACCCTGTTCGATGGTATGAATACTTTTTTGATCATGAGGCGTTTCTTGCGTTGACGGACGTATGACAGTGATGTGGCATCACGAACACGGTGTGCATACACGATATGTTGCACCGAATCGTGCACGTATTGCGTTGGCATTGTGCGGGGCAGCGCTTGTTCTTGGTGTGATTGGTGGGGGCGCATGGTTTTTTTGGACAGGGTGGAAGAGTGGCGCGGTGCCCGTATTCTGCGAGCGATTAGCGTTTGTGCCCGTGGGATATGCGGATGGGCATGTGTTGTGGTTTGCGGATATTGCGCGGCTTGCGCACGGCATTGCGGCAGCAGATGCTCGGACGCAGGTAACGGAAACGGATTATATGCAAGCGATTGATGGGATTATTCGCCAGCATGCGCTTGAAGATATTGCACGCGAATATCATGTTGTTGCCGGAGGGAACGATGAGAATGATACGTACACGAGGAGTGCTCAAGAGTCGTTTCAGGCGTTGGCAGGGTGGAGCGGTGCAGAATATGAAACGTATATTACTGCCCCACTTTTGCTTTCTCGTGCGGTTGAACGCGTGGTATTGCATGAAGAGGTGTTTCAGCAGCAGGCACGTGCACGGCGTGATGCGTTGCGGGAAAAGCTCAATTCCGGCATTGCATTCGCCGATGTTGCACGAGAGTATTCGGAAGACCCTGTTACCGCACAAACGCAAGGAAGTTTTGGATACGTGCTTCCCGGGGATGTAGACGCCGCTTTTCTCCCCGTATTTTCCCTTCCTCTGAACACAATATCTGACGATATTATTACCGATGATGCGTATTGGCTGCTGCGGAGCGAGAGTACGGTACGCGATGAAAGTGGCATGCGTTTCTTGCTTCGGGGTATTGCGGTAAAGAAAGAAACTCTTGCACACGTTTTAGACGAAAGCGTTGCGAACATTGTTCCCTATGTGTGGGTACGATAGAACTTCCTCATTTTGTCTCTTTTCGGCTTGCTGCGTCGAAAATGTGCTCACCGTACTATAAAGTACGCCTCGCTCATTTTGCTCCTTGCGCGCCGAAAATAGCCTAAAATGAGAAAGTCCTATACGAAAGTCATCGGTGTACTGTTTTCTTTACGATTTTGCATCTTCATGATATAAAAATGCCCGCATGCAGGAGTAGTTCAGTGGTAGAATGTCTGCTTCCCAAGCAGAAGGTCGCGGGTCCGATTCCCGTCTCCTGCTCCATGATAATTTCAGTGGAACATCGTCATTTGAGGCTATTTTCGATGAACCAGGAAGAAATATCGTGAGACGTACTTCTTGGTACGTTGAACGAATTTCTGACGCAGTGAATCGAAAAGAGACCAAATGCCGATGTTCCATTTTGCCACTTTAGCTCAGCTGGTAGAGCAATGCTTTCGTAAAGCAGAGGTCCCGAGTTCGATTCTCGGAAGTGGCTCCAAAATGCCCTCGATCATATCGGGGGCTTTTTGTTTCCGGTATACTGTGCCTATATGAAAAAAGCTTTGCCAAAGAAGAATCGCCGTTCATTTGTGATTCCAATCATCGGTGCGCTTGCGGTTCTTTTGGTGCTGATTGCTGTTGATATTGTATTGACGTCTCGAACGGTATCATCGGGTGATCACCCGCTTTCTCTTGCGGCGCAACGCCACGTCGCGAATGTGACGTGTACTGGCGATTGTACGAACGTGCGTTTGGTGAGCAATCAAGAGCCTGGAGTGAAATATTTTTCTGGGAACGATACCGCGACGTGCTCGGAAGCAATGCTGTGGGCAAATCAAGGGCGTGAGGATCAGATCATGTTTGGTGGATATATCTTCATCGACGGATACCAGACGAACCTTCCAACGCAAACGCTTGGTATGGAGGCACTCGATGGGAGAGCTATTGATTTTACGCTTCCGAATACTGGTGCAAGAATGTTTACCGCGTATGCTAGGGAAACGGGAGAGTGGAATCTGCTCGATCGCGTTGAGTGCAATGAGCTGGATTGCGGCGCCATTATCCCAACACGGATCTTTACTGATCGTGATACTGGACGTGTAGAGCTCTTCGATTCATGCCTTGGAGAGACGGATGCAACAAAGATTTTTACCGTGTATCAATCTCCAGATGTTCACGGACCAGATACGGACGATACGTATTCCGTTGATATTACTCGTCTCGACGGGCTCGTTACGGGGTCGAACACCGGCGGAACCAATGTCTTCGCGCGTCAATACACGTCTACCGATCTTTCCGCTTCCGTCATTCACGTTGTTGCCGATGTTGGGGATGCAACATTCGAGTTTGATTTGGTGGCGGAGACGGGTGAGTAATCGACGGTGTGTCGTGTGAGTCGCAGGTGCCAGTGGCGAGGGTGCATGTTTTGCAGCGAGCTCACCGGATGCCCAGCTGCAGTCGAGCGATAGCGAGACGTTGCAGCGTAGCGTCCTTGAGCACAGCGGAAAAACATGTACCCGAGCCACCAACCTGCGATCACGTCATCCCTCCGTGTTATACTCCCCCTATGATTACGTTCAAAAACGTAACGAAGGAATATTCACCAAACATTCATGCGTTGAGCGGGGTGAGTTTTCGCATTGAGGCAGGTGAGTTTGTTTCTATTACGGGGCAAAGCGGTTCTGGAAAGTCTACGGTTGCAAAGCTTATTTTTGCAGAAGAAAAGCCTACTACTGGAAATATTCTTATTGGTGATTGGGATGTTTCCCGTGTGCGTCGGTCCGATATTCCTTTGCTGCGTAGGCAAATTGGTGTGGTGTTTCAAGACTTTAAGCTTCTTCCTCAAAAAACCGTGTTTGAAAATGTCGCGTTTGCATTGGAAGTTGCGGGGGAATCTGGAAAGCGTATTCGCGACATTGTTCCGCATGTGCTCAAGATTGTTGGCTTAACGGAAAAAGCCGCACGGTACCCTAAGCAGATTTCTGGTGGTGAACAGCAGCGTGTTTCTATTGCTCGCGCTTTGGTGCACCGGCCAAAAATCATCATCGCCGATGAGCCAACAGGGAACTTAGATGCTATTACTGCACGGGAAATTATTGAGCTTTTCACCCGTATTAATGACTTTGGCACCACGGTTATTTTGGTTACGCACGACAGGGATATTGTGAATGGGTTGCATCGCCGCGTTATTACGTTGCGCAACGGCAAAGTGGTTTCCGATGCGCAAAAAGGTAAGTATATTCTTTCATAATATGCGATCATTTTTCCGCATTATCCGATTCGCGCTTCAAAGCATCATGCGGAATTTTTGGTTGTCTTTTGTAACGGTTTCCGTGTTTGTGCTGACGTTGGTCATGATGAATGCCGTTATTCTTTTGAATGTTCTGGCAGATGCTTCCGTAAAAAGTGTAGAAGGGCGTGTGCAGGTAACGGTGTATTTTACGCAAGATGCTTCTTTGGACGTTGCAAAGAATACGCAGGCGTATCTGCTTGGGCTATCACAGGTGAAAGAGGTGACGTATGTGCCGGCCGAAGAAGCGCTTGCGGAGTTTCGTGTCGAACACGCTACAGACCCGGTGATTCTTGGGGCGCTGGATGAAGTAGACGGGAACCCGTTTAGCCAGGCACTTACCATTCGTGCATATAACGCTGCAGACTTTCCCTTTATTGTGCAGGCACTCGATGCGCCAGAATATCAGCCGTTTATTCAAGAAAAAAGTTACGATACGTATGAATCCGCCTTACGGGTGTTAACGAATGTTTCGGAAAAAGTGCGTTTGGGCTTTTTGGTGCTTGGTCTGTTCTTTGGCTTTATTGCGGTGCTGATTGTGTTTAATACCATTCGCGTTGCCATTTATGTTCATCGGGACGAAATTGGCATTATGAAGTTGGTTGGTGCAAACGATTGGTTTATTCGTGGCCCGTTTTTTGTTGAGTCCATTGCGTATGCTTTGACTGCAACACTTATTATGGCAGGCATTGTTGCAGGAACGCTTGCGCTTGCGAACCCAGCGCTCACCGCATTCTTCCAGGGAGTCGACGTGAACCTGATGGCATATTATTCATCACAATGGCTTCCATTGTTCGGAGCACAGTTTGGTGTTTTGGCATTACTTGGTCTTGGAACCACCGTATTTGCAATGCGAAAATATCTTCGAGTGTAAAGGTGGAACCTTCCCATTTTGCCCATTTTCGGCTTGCATCATCGGAAACTCGCTCAACGTACCGTTAGGTACGTCTCGCGAGATTTCCTCGATGCGCACCGAAACTGGTCGAAAATGAGAAAGTTCCATTCAACATTATGACGGAAAAATTTCCCAAGGTCATCGATTTGAAAAAAGCGCGGGAAGCGCGAGGTCTTCCTCTTGTTGTTGTACGCCATTCCGATGGTGTATTTCCTGATAATAATATACCCGAACAACCGCCGATTTCTTTTGCAGATGCACAGGCGGAAAGAGAGGTCGGACGGAGTTTAGATGATCGTATTTCGCGTGAAGATCAAGAACGCATGCAGAATGTTGCGCAGTTTTTTGACGCGTTGGGAATCGAGGTTGCGCAAGATTGGTGTGCTGCTGCACGCAATATTGAGAATTTTGCACGGGAATTTTGCAAACCAAAAGAAACGCGAGTGGCTGATTCTTTGCGGGAGATCATCGAAAGGCCATCCCATGTATTGTCTATTGTTCGAGGGGTTCTCCCCAATGGTCTTTCCTTCACGGCATCAAAAGAGCAAATCTTCGAAGGGAACCATGAGCTACTCATTCATCTCGTCGATCTGAGTACTCATAGATTGCCTGCGTGTCCAGACGTGTTCCGATGGTTTCTTGCGTATTCTGGCTTAGATCGTGTGATGTCGGTGGAGGAGTATAAGGGGGATTACGGGAATCGCATTGCGTTTCATGTGTTGTTCAATCGTATTGCGTATTCTCGTCTTGCACGAACTACGCTTGAACCTCGGGCATTCACCTATATTTGCGACGCCGCAGACTATCCTTTTGCGCGCAGTGAATCACTCGGGCGCCAAGAGCCAATCATCTGGAAACATCATCGTCGGCAAGGATTGCTCGCCATCGAACATCGTTTTGTGCGCGATGATTTGTTCCGTGCGGCGCAAGAAGCTGTTCATGAATCCGATCGTAAATTCAGCTTTGCTTGGCGCGCATTCTCTCAATCCATTGCTGATGATTCTCTAGAATGGCGGCACATCGTCGCAATGTCACTCATGTCCGCCACCGAAAGAGAATCCGCCCTCACTGCCGCAAAGGCTTTTGCCGTGAAGGGGAAGAAGATGCATTCAGGAGAGTAATCGTATATCTTCTTCTGCGTCGTCAATCCAGAATGTTTTCGGATACGTTTTCAACCTTGTACTCATGATCCGAATGACCCGAGTTTCTTGTATGCACTAAACGGGCCTTCGCCGTTGAGTGTGGAGTCAAAGTCGCCGTTGTATAGCTCGAATGAATCGGTTTCGCGTACGTAGTGGATGAAGCCAACAGATTCCGTGACTGTTTTGAGGACGTCGGTTTTATCGATGAGAACATTTGCGTTCACGTCCCATAGGAAAAGCTTGCGAGTATCTTCTTCTTGAGGGCTTGCCCAACCCGTCATAAAAGCAATTTTGGTATTTTCCCAGTTGTGGCCTGGGCGAGAGCTTACATGTGCCGCATTGATTGATGCGAAGATTTTTCCATCTGCCGTATGTCCCAAAGCGATTTTTGTGTTTTCCGGATTCACGGCAAAGAATGTTGTAAGGTCCCATTCGTCCACGATATTTTTCACGCAATAGTCGGTGCGCGATAGTGTGAATTCTGCTTCTTCCATTTTTGTTTGGTCCAGGTAAAGAATGTTCCGTTGGCATTCGTTCGAATCTGGATCATCAAAAATATGAATGACTTTTTGAGGCGATGCTCCAAGGAGCGCAATGTTCGGTGCTTTAAAATTGGGGTAACGGGAATCGTCTGACGGGATCGCATCGACCGTTGCGCGAACATCCCAATGTTCTGGATTGTTCAACAAGCTATAGTCGTACGTATTGTAGATGAGCTCCGTTTTTCCTGTTTCGTAGGTAACGATGGAAAGATCGTACAGTGATGACGCAGAAAGAACTTTTCCTCGCATGACTGCTGGACGAAGCGTTTGAATACTGAGAGCAGTGATTCCTGCCACTGCAATGAGGAGGGCTGTATGTCTGAGGAATAGTGGTTTTTTCATATTGCGATCCTGTTAGTATTAGGACTTTCTCATTTTAGGTTAGTTTCGATGAAGATGATCTTTCTATTCGTCCAAGCGATGAATCGTTGGACAGGATCGAGGATATCGCCAATTCGCATAGTCTAAATGTGTTTGATCTTCATAATACACGCATCATCGATGCCGCCTTTGGCGCTGGCGTACATGGCGTAGAGAAAGGCATCGCGATCGATTTCGTGTTTGCCGCCGAATTCGTCTCCCCAATCTGGATCGTTGACCATGACGTTTGCATTATCGATGCCGGTAATGACGTTGAAATGAATGCTGAACCGCGGGGGCATGTTTGATTTGTGCAGAAACCAATGGGTAATCGGGGCGAGCACCGGTCGTTTTGCGGCGATTTCTTGTTCGACATCCTCCAGTGTTGGAACGCGCGGCGTCAGTATGCCGCCGTGATTAATAAAGGCGATGAAATGATCTAACGCAATGGAGTCATCTTCTTTTTTCATACTGTTACGAAGAGACTCAAGATGATTCTTGAGATCGCTCGTGCTACTGAACTGCATGTGGAGCGAAAAGAGCAGCGGATGCATGGTAACAATTTCCACCGCAAAGCCACGCGTGAGTAAATAGTTTCCCAATTGTGGCGTGACGGTGCCCCAAGAATACACACCAAGTTCTTTCTTCATCTTCTCAAAATCGTAATCAATCTTGTAATACTCAAGAATCATCGCCAGCGATGCCGGCCCACAATCCGACGATTCTTTCGCCTGGCGAATAAGCGGGACTTGGAGATGGTTCATAATGCGTGAATTGTAACAAATTTATATCATTCTTTAAACGAAAACCCGCATCTCATAAGGAATGTGGGTTTTCTTGGTCACCCTCTGTTGTATACGTTGATCTTGCGTATCAAACTTTTGCCATCTTTTTCATTTTTGTCCCAGCACTAGTCCCTAATATAGGGGAAACGCTACTTACGTATTTGGCGATACTTGCGATCGGATTATTGGGTTCAAAAGTCGTACTTTCCTTTCTAACGAATCCATTAAGAAACTCTTCTTTTTGTTTCATGAACTCTTCTTCTGTAATTCTCTTGCAGTTCAGTTCTGAGTGAAGTTTACCCAACTTTTCATGCATGATCTGGGCTTTCATCTTTATCTCTTCTCTGATGAAACTGCGCGTATACTGGAGATCGGTCTCAATCCGATTGCAAGTGTGATAAAAGTTAGAGACTGCATTGAATTCGTCTTGGTCTAATAATCCAGCAAAGAGATGAGAATGATGTTGCCAACTGTCGGTGGGTAATACTTCATGTGTGTCATTTAGACCAACCAGTCGCATGTTGTCTAATGCACTTTCTGCCGATCTAATTTCTTGAAGAATAATCTTTGCTGCATTTGTGCGTTGATCCCTTTTTTGGCCAATGTACACCAACCAGGCAACCCCACCTGCAAGTAATGTTGCACCGCCGGAGATAATTCCCGAAACAATATTTGAGTCCATATTCATAATATTCTTATGTTACCTGTAAATGCGCGCGGCGCAAGAAGAGGATCCACAGTTTATCACCGCATTTATTCCAAGACCAACAAAATCCCTACGACCGAGATCGTAGGGATTTTGTTGGTTCGGGGGAATGGAATCGAACCATTATTCACAGCTTCAAAGGCTGCTGTCCTGCCGTTAGACGACCCCCGATCGATGCCGGAAAAGTGTAGCGCAGAATGCGAGAATCATCAATTTTGTGTTATCCTTCTTGTGAGGATATTTTCATCTTTTTTATGCCGACATGTATTTTTCCTGGGCGATTTCAACCGTTTCATGAGGGGCATTTGCTGGTGGTGAAGGGGATGATGAAGATTCATGGAAATGCGACGATTGCCATTTGTGACGGAAAGTCTGAGCATGGGGCAGATATGCCGTTTACCGTGGCACAGCGGCACGAGATGATTAGCGCAGCATTGCTTGCGGCAGACATTACGGAGGCAACGATTGTGGATGTGGTAGATAAACCAGGCGACGAACAGTGGGTAGACGCGGTGATAGACGCTGCAGGGCACCCACAGGAGCCTCTGGTGTGGAGCGGACGTGATGATATTCGTGCCATGTTTGACGCAAAAGCGATTCCTACAAAGAAGGTTGTGCCGGTTCCAGGGATCGACGGAGCCGCGATTCGCACGTCGATCGTGAGTGGAGGCGTTGATGAATGGCGGAAGAAGATCCCTGCCGGCGCCATCGACGTGGTGATGGAGATCGTGAATAGGCGATAAATCAAAAATCGAGTCCCGTTTATTGGAGACTCGATTTTTTTATTCATCGATGAACTACATTCCTTTTTTGAATCCCTCGATTGCTTTGAGGACTTCAAGGGGAACTGCGAAGACAACGGTATTCGATGCATCGGACGAGATGTCGTTGATAGAGTTGAGAGTGCGGAGATGCAGTGCTCCTGGTGCAGCAGAGAGCATTGCAGCGGCTTTGGAGAGGTTTTCTGCAGCGGCGACTTCACCTTCGGAGTTAATGATGACGGCACGGCGCTCGCGTTCTGCTTCTGCCTGCTTCGCGATGGTGCGCACCATGTCTGGCGGAAGATTAATGTCTTTCAGCTCAACCGCCGTTACTTGTATGCCCCATTCGCCGGTTGCTGCCTCGACAAGTTCCTCGATGCGGCTGGAGATTTGCTGACGCTGTGAGAGAAGCTCGTCGAGGGTGACTTCACCGACCACATTGCGCATGGTGGTTTGCGCAAGCTGGAGCACTGCCCAATGTACATGCTCAACTTCGATAACAGACTTCATTGCGTCGACGACTTTGTAATAAATCACGGCAGTAATCTTTGCGGAAACGTTGTCTTTGGTAATGGCATCTTGTGGCGGTACTTCCACTGCCTTTATACGAAGATCAACTTTCGTCATGGATTGAAAAATCGGCAATACAATGCGCCAGCCGGCATTGACCATGCCAGAATATCGCCCCATGGTGAACGTCACGCCCCGTTCAAATTGATTCACCTGACGAAGGGAGATTAAAAGAATAACGCCGATGATGAGGAGAAGAAATATCCACATAATGAAGAATGATGAATAAGGGTTCATCGGAAAGAGTACGCGATTATGAACAAAAGATGAAGGCGGAGTTTCGGGGAGCGTAAAAACGTTTTATACTATGGTGTAGAGATTTTTGATTTTTTGTGTATGAATCGAGAATGGCTTCGTCAACATCGTGCGGCGTTTGTTGTGGGATTTTTTGGAGCCTTGGTGTGTCAGGTGATCATTGCAGTGGTCGCCGTCGGACTTGTAACGGTCTCGCCGTTGCGAATGGAGGTGTATGCGCAGTTTCGTTCGATCATTGATCGTGTGGTGCGTGAGCACACCGTTGTTGACTCATCCGGTCAGCATTCGGATGTGGTGAGTGTCGTTGATTCCGCGAATCCTGCGGTGGTGTCGATTATTATCAGTAAGGATGTTCCAAAGATGGAACAGATTCTCAATGAAGGCAACCAGAATAATCCTTTTGGTATCTTTGGGTTAAGCATTCCGCAATATCGTCAAAACGGTACGGAGGAAAAAGAGATCGGCGGGGGAAGCGGATTCATTGTTTCCGACGACGGCTACATCGTGACAAATGCCCACGTGGTGAGCGACAAAGACGCGAAATACACCGTGCTCTTGAACGATGATGAAAGTAAGCATGACGCCACGGTGGTTGCTGCCGATGAAACGCTCGATATTGCGGTACTTAAAATCGACGCGTCTCATCTTCCATTTTTGGAATTCGGTGATTCTGATGCTGTGAAGGTTGGGCAATCGGTTGTGGCGATTGGCAATGCGCTGGGACAATTCCGTAATACGGTTTCCGTGGGTGTCATTTCCGGATTATCGCGATCGATCACTGCGGGTGATCGGAGTGGATCAGAGGTGTTGCCTGACGTGTTACAGACTGATGCCGCCATTAATCCTGGCAATTCTGGCGGGCCGTTGCTCGACCTTGCGGGGAGAGTCATCGGTGTGAATGTTGCGACGAGCAGTGGGGGAGAGAGCATTTCCTTTGCGCTGCCGAGCAATATGGTGCGTGCCACTGTTGACGGTATTCGGGAAAATGGGCGCGTTATTCAAGCGTATCTTGGCGTGCGCTACGTGATGATCGATGCGGAATACGCAAAGGCAAATGATCTTCCGGTGAATGATGGCGCACTCGTTCGTCGTGGAGATGACGGCAAGACGCTTGCTGTGGTTCCTGGTTCACCGGCGGATAAAGCGGGTATAGAAGAAAATGACATTATTCTTGCGGTAGATGATGTGTTACTCGATGAAAAGCACCCGCTTTACGTGGTGCTTCGTCAAAAGGTGGTGGGCGATACGGTAACGTTAAAGGTGTTGCACGATGGGAATGAAACATCGGTATCCGTTACACTCGCAGAGCGTCCAACATCGCCAGAAGAAGAATAGCAGCGTATGCTGAGGATATATGAAAAAATCCTCTCGTATCGCGTTCGTCATTGTTGCGGCGCTGTGTGTTGCGGTGTTGGGGGCAGTATTCGTTTCTCGTCAGTGGAGTGCTCCGGTGATTCCGAAAGATTGGACAACGAATGAGCCAACGGTGAAGGATGATGACGTTGTTCAGGTTCCCGAAACGATCGATCCTGTTCTTGAAGTGGCTTCTGATTCTGGGAATATCGTCGTAACAAGTCCGTTGACGAATGCGGTGATTGGGATGCCGTTGGTGATTCGTGGGAGGGCACGAGTTTTTGAGAGCGCGTTCAATTACAAGCTTCTCGATGAAGATGGTTCTGTGCTTGTCGAGGGGAACGCGATGAGTGGTGCATCGGACATGGGCGTTTTTGGTTCCTTTGTGGTGACGACGAGTTATGATGCGCCGTCGGGTACATCTGGAACGTTGCAAGTATTTGATTATAGCGCCAAAGATGGAGCGATGATCGATCTTGCATCTGTGCCTGTGCGATTCTCTTCTGTTGTGTCGATGACGGTGAAAACATTTTGGTCTCAGAGTTTTGAAACAACTGCCTGCGCAGCTGTTACGCCTTCTGAACGCAGAATCCCCAAGACTCTCGCCGTGGCACATGCGGCGCTCACAGAGCTGCTTGGCGGCACGAACACGCCGGAGAGTATGCAGGGGCTTACGTCCAGCATTCCCGACGGTGTCACCATCAAAAGCTTAACAATCACCGATGGCGTTGCAATGGTAGAATTCTCTCACGCCCTTGAAACCGGCGGTGCCTGTCGCGTTGCCGCCATCCGTGCCCAAATCGAATCCACATTAAAACAATTTCCAACCGTCACCTCCGTCATCATCTCCACTGAAGGCAATACCCCAGAAGAATCCCTGCAGCCGTAAACGCATTCAATGAAAAAACCACCGGATTCAAATCTGGTGGTTTTTGCTTCGGCATTTTTAGAGAGAAAATCCACGACCAAGGCTTTTGAGGCGTTTTATTGCCTCGGTATTTTTTCGCGCCCGAGTGAGACTCAGTCCTTCCATTTTCGAAGATTGCGCCACGGCTTTTCGGATTGCAGCTTTTGAGATGAGAGCATTCTTTTTCATAAATCTTTCATAATTTCTTTCCCCGATTATACCATTTTTTCATCGATTCCCCAAACAAAAATCCCACGATTCCTCGTGGGATTTTTTGAATGTGACTGTGGAGAGTAGGACTAGAGAAGCGCTTCCTTCGCAGCCTTGCTCACACCGAACTTCAGAACAGTGCGTGCAGGGATCTTGATGGTTGCGCCGGTTGCTGGGTTGCGACCCATGCGTGCGGCCCGCTGCTTCTTTACCATCTTTCCAAGCCCAGGGAAGGTGACTTCACCTGCGCGCTTGATTTCTCCGTACACGAGTTCTACGAAGCTATCGTACATTTCTCCGGTCTGTTTCTTGGAAACTCCCCAGCGTTCGGAAAGCTCTGCAATCATCTGTGACTTGGTGAGGCGCTTGGTTGGCATACACGATTTTTAATGAATAAAACGAATAACGCATGAAAGCGTAGCAATCTTTGCATATCCTCGAAAGCACTTTATTCACAGGGGTACCGCGTTGCACGAATGAGCGCTTTGGATTATGAATAAGAAAAGCGAATGTTGTATGTCCTTTTATCACACGTGGAAACGGGAAAAATTGAGGATTATTTTTTTGGCATTTGCATTGAGTTGCACCGTTATTGGCACAACATACTTTTGGTTTCGTTCTGTGCCGCAGTCTGTTTCTGCAGTAACGTTTCGTGTGAATTCCGCCGTTGATACGGTGCTTGCCGCACGAAAAGTTGCAGTGAATTCTTCTCAGGATGCTGTGGCATTTGGTGACGATGAAACGGTGAATATTCTTATTCTCGGGCTTGATTCCCGAAAGGAAGGAAGGGAACAGCATTGCGATGCTATTCACATGGTGTCTATTAATACGCAGGATTGGACGGTGCTCATGACGAGTGTTCCGCGGGGAACGTATGCGTATATTCCTCCGGGAACGTATGCAAAGAATGAATATTATTTAGCGAACGCATGTGCCTTTGCTGGCCTGGACTATGGCGTGGAGCAAATCGAACACGTGGTTGGCGTGAAGGCGGACTATGTGGTGACGGCAGGGTTTTCCCAGGTGCTTGGCATTTTGCGCACATTGTCCTTGCCAACAACGGAAAGCTTGCAGTGGCTGAGGAATCGTCAAAGTTATAAACTTGGTGACCCACAACGTAGCCAGAACCAAGCAGTATTTTTGAAAGACGTTGCACTGCGATTGCTGGATGGTGACGGTATCCCTGATGTGGTGTTCCATCTTCTGTATTCTTTTGTTGATACGGAGATGAGTGAGGAAACAGCGAAGGCGCTGTATGACGGCTTACTGCTCCACAGCATCCACAGTCGCCCGAGCGACATTGCACTCACCATGAAGCCGCACTATGCCGTAAAGGACATTCATTTTGATCCTGAGCATTCCAGTGAGCAAATCGCAACGCTTCTTGCAAAGCTACGGGGTAGGCTTTCTTCATCCGATTTCTCGAGCCGTACGCTTGAGGACGTGCAGAAAGATTTTATTGTGTATTTGGAGAATGTGCTTGCAGGAAAAGAAGGATCGGTAGAGGCGGTTATCGATCAGCAGCTATGGCTGCAAGTGGAAGACGACGGCGTGCGCGAATCGTTGCACTATCGTTTTGTGGAGGTGTATGCAACCGAGATCAACGATGCCGATCACGCTGCCGCCGTTCAGCTCATCGCCGATTATATTTTAGAAAAGCAGACGTTAGGCATTTTGGTCTGGGAAACAAAGGGGAGGGAATTGTTGGAGGAAGTCCTACGCTTTTGAGCGACCGGTCATTGCGCTCGCCAATGTCACTTCATCCGCATATTCGATATCTGCGCCCATGGGGAGGCCTCGGGCGAGACGCGTCATCGACTTCCCAAGTGGAGCAAGCTGGCGCTGCAGATACATAATCGTGGTTTCGCCATGAACGTCGGGGGAGAATGCGAGAATGAATTCGGAGAGTGATGGGGAGTTTTTGACGAAGTCGAGGAGTGCTTTGACGTTTAGCATTTCTGGTGTGCGCCCGTCGATAGGGTTGAGCGTGCCGCCGAGCACGAAATACCTTCCCTTGTACACGCTTGTTGCCTCGATGGTGGAAATGTCGCGCGCTTCTGCAACAATGCAGAGTTTTGTTGCATCTCTTTCTTGGTCTGCGCAAATGTCGCATTGCTCATGTTCGGAAAACGTAAAACAGGTTTGGCAGTGGGTAATATTTCCAAGTTCAACAATGGCTCGCCCAATGCTTGCAAGGTCGAGTTTGCTGAAATGAAGCAGGGCAAACGCATACCGCAGTGCGGTTTTTGGTCCCACTCCCGGAAGGCGGCCTAATGCCGCGGCGGCATTGTGGATTGGGGCAGGAAAGCGTCTCATGTGTTTTAGAGTCCTAAGTTCTTGAACGCGTCGAGCCCGCCCATTTCCTTCATCTTTTTCATCAGTTCTCCTTGAAGTTTACTGTTTGCATCGGTTAACGCCTCTTTTACACCCTGTGCGATTTTTGATCTGTCGAGTGTTTCATCAATCTGTACTCCAAGCGTTTCGTGGCTTCCGTTCACGGTAATCATCACTTTGCCTCCCATGCCCTGACCAACGATGATGACTTCATCGAGCATCGCTTTCATTTGCTTACTCTGTGTACGGAGGTCGTTGATTTGTTTGAGCTTGTTGAACATAATTTTGAAAATGATGATGAATGAGGAGCGAACGTGTGGCGAGCGCCAGTGGCTCGGGTACATGTTTTGCAGCGAGAGCCACGATGCACAGCCGTAGCCGAGCGATAGCGAGGCGTTACGGCGTAGCGTCACGGCTCACAGCGGAAAAACATGTATCCGAGCCACCAAGCGAGCCCCGCATCACCGAGTCACATACTCCGAATAGTATCAATCTTATCCTTTCGGCGGAAGCCCGTAGCCTTTCGGCGGGATGCCGGGAGGTAAACCGACGTTGCTTGGTTTTGGATCTGTGCTTGGTGCGCTGTTCGATGATGAAGGTTGCATCATTGGCGATCGACCCTCTAGGTTTTTAAAAGAGGCGTGGGTTGCATCCCAGTACAGGGGAACCATCCCGGTTGGCCCGTTACGGTGCTTGGCAATATGCACTTCTGCGCGTGTTTTTTCTTCTGGTGTGAGTTCTTCCGGTTGGTAGTTACGGTCTGCGGCTTTGCGGTACAGGAACATCACCACGTCTGCATCCTGCTCAATGCTTCCAGAATCGCGAAGGTGTGCAAGCTTTGGAATGGCAGGTTTCGTCATTTCCACGGCACGAGAAAGCTGCGCTAGGGCAAGTACTGGCACATTGAGCTCGCGGGCAATTTGCTTTAATCCGCGAGAAATTTCTGCCACTTCTTGCACACGATTATCTGTTTTCTTTCGCGCTTCCATCAGCTGCAAGTAGTCGATAACAATCATCGAGAGCCCGTGTTCGCTTTGTAATCGACGAGCCTTGGTGCGAATGCTCATGATCGTCGCGATCGGCGAGTCGTCAATGAAAATTGGCGCTTCGGAAAGCTTGCCGAGGGCTTCGCCGATGCGGGGGAAGTCATCAGCGCTTTCGGAGAGTCGGCCAGTACGGAGCTTCCACAGGTCGACGTTTGCTTCGGCAGAAATCATGCGGTCGACAAGCTGTTCCTTGGACATTTCTAGGCTGAAGAATCCTACAGGCTTATTCGTTTTCAGAGCGACGTTGCGAATAATGTCCATAGCGAACGATGTTTTTCCCACGGAAGGTCGGGCAGCGAGAATAATCAGATCGGAGTTTTGCAGCCCCGCAAGCAAGTTATCAATACCGACGAATCCCGTTGCTACACCACGGAGCTTGCCCTTTTCGCGATGCAGCTCGTCGATACGGTCGAATGCTTCTGTCAGAATGCTGTGAAGTGGCGTGAACGATTGCTTGATGAAGTTTTGGGAGACGTTAAAGAGTCGGCGTTCTGCTTCGTCTAACAGCACGTCAACATCTTGCGATTCGTCAAAGCCAAGATCGGTAATATCACTTGCTGCCCGAAGGAGCCTGCGCAATGCGGCTTTTTTTGCCACAATATCGGCATGGTGTGCCACGTGTGCTGCTGTTGTTGTTACATTGGTAAGCTCAACAAGTGCCGTTCTTCCACCAATTTGCTTGAGCACGCCCTTTTCCTCTAATCGATTTCCTAATGTGAGCACATCGATCGGCTCGTGGCGATCAACAAGCTCCAGCATGATTTCGTACAGAATGCGATGCGAATCCTTATAAAAATCTTCTGCTCGTAAGGCATCACCGATTTTGAGGAGCACATCTTGATCCAAAAGCAGTGCGCCAAGCAATGAGCGTTCTGCTTCAAGATTATGTGGAGGAATTCTGCCAACGTCAGCCATAGTACGAGCATAGTAGCGGAGTCTGTGCATCATCGAAAGCGGAAAAAGTGCGTAAGGTGTGAAGAACCTGTGCGTTCAGAGGGGATAAGAAAAAATGGTATCATCTTCGCTATATGCAGTCTGATATTTCGCGGGTTTGGGCTGGGGCACGGCCATTGATTGGCACAATGGTGGGGGTAGGCATGTTGGGCTTGCCGTTTGCGGTGCTGCAGGTGGGGGTGGTGGTTGGTGCTGTAGAGATGATTCTTGCGGCACTGCTGAGCTATCTTGTGCTCCGCCTGTATGGCGATTTGGTGCTGATGCGTGGCGGAAAAGCACGCTTTATTCATGTGATTGGCAGGGAATTGGGGCATGTTGGCACCGGCATTGCTTCGTTTGCATATATTGCATCGATTTTTGGGGCATTGCTGGCATACCTTATTTTCGGCGGGCAATTCCTTCGGGTGCTGCTTTTTTCTGTGGTGCCGATGACTATCACGCAGTCGACGATGTTCTTTTTTCTTCTTGCAGCGTTTTTGACTATCGGTGGATCGTTATTCGTAGCAAAAGTGCAGAAGGCTCTGCTTCCATTAGGTTTTGCTCTGCTCTGTGTGTTGATGATTGTGGCGTTTTCGCATATGACCATTGACCGATTCACTGCAATATCCTCGGGCAATATTGGGCTTTCCTTCGGCATGATGTTCTTTGCGTTTTTCGGCATTGCCGGTGTGCCGGAAGCGCGTGATGCGTTGGGAAGGGGATCGCGACGTCTTCCGCGAGCCATTATGTGTGCTGCGGCAAGTGTTGCGTGTGTGTATGCCGTGTTTGCCTTTGGCATGGTGGCGACCATGGGTGCGCTCACCACGGAAAATGCTCTTCTTGGATTATCCACTATTGGTTCTGGTGCGGTGTTTGTGGGAAGCAGCATTGCTTTTCTTGTTACCACGAGTGCGTTTATGAATCTTTCCACCGCCCTCACGAATACGTTTCTGTACGACGTGCGAATGCGCTTTCTCCCCGCATGGTTGTTGACGATGAGTATTCCTCTTTTCTTCTTTTTCTTTGGTGCCCGCCATATTTCCACCGTTCTCTCCATCACCGGCGGAGTATTCAGTGCCCTCACCGCCATCATGGTCCTCATCGCCTACGAACGCGCCCGCGTGAGCGCCGATCTCCCGAAACACTCGATGCGTGTTTCCCAGTGGGTGGTGGGATTGGCGTTTGTGGTGTTGGTGGGAATGATGATTGGATCGGTGTAGGAGTGCCTTGTTCCATTCGGATTCCCGTCCCTTTTCGGCTGCAGCCCCCTCCTTACTCCCCTATAAATGGGGGGGAGGGTACTCGGTGATGAATCTTAATTGTGAACTCCCCTCCATTTATGGAGGGGTCGGGGGAGGCGGGGGACTGAGGGGGCTCGGGAGAACCAGCGAATTCGAACAGTCAGTATCTAAAAAGTGGAGCCCCGTCGTTGGGCCCCACCCGTGGGACAGAGTCATTCCTTTCGGAACGCCTCTATCTAGTAAGCCGCTATCACGAGCGCCGCAAATGCGGCAACTCCGATGAGGAGGATTCCGAGACCCGTTTGGCCTCGCCTCAAAAAGTCTATGCCCGCTAGGGCGGAAAAAAGGGTGACGAACACCGCCCCCATCATTGCCATGACTTGTTTCATGCGTTTCCTCCAAAAACGCCACCGGGATGATGACGATGTTGTAGGTATACGGTTACAGAAGAAGGAGAAGAATTCAAGGGGTATTGGGGGTGGAATTCTGGGCGGAGAAGGCTAGAACTAATAACGGAGCCCCGTGGTGGGCCCCGCTCAGATCGATCTACTTTTTTCCCCAGAGCAAAATTAATATCACCCCCCCAGATGAGCACGAACTCCGCGTGGATGTTCGCAATGGATGTATACACCGGATCGCCTTCGATCTGGTGGTATTCCCAGGCGCATTTCGCGCCCGAGATCATGCCGATTATTGCCGTTATTGTGACGGCGATTTTTGTTTTCACGATATCCCCCCAGAAAGACAGCAGGCGTTGCTGTCGATTTCTGTGGGGGAATTTTTGCAGAATAAGGAGGGAAAGTCAATGGGATTTGGCTGAGATAAGCGAAAAGATTTGGGATTGTGGTAGGATTGGGGGAGTATGATTCCTGAGTCGATCCGCATCCTTCACGGCGAATTACCTGATAGTCCGGGGGTGTATTTGTATTACGACGCGAATTATCGACTGCTGTATATCGGCAAGGCAACGAGTCTAAAGAAGCGGGTGGGGTCGTATTTTACTAAGGCGCACAACAGCAGGATTGCCGATCTTGTCGCAAATATTGCGAGCATCGAGTACGTCCAAACGCCGACGGTTATCGAGGCATTGGTTCTTGAATCGAACCAGATCAGAAAGCATCAGCCGCCGTATAACATTCTGTCGCGCGATGATAAAAGCTTTTTGTATTTGTGCATTACGAATGAAGATTTCCCGAAGCCGTTGTTTTTCCGGGGTTTAGACCTTGAACGCATGGGCATTCAGCCGTTTAGTCGAGTGCTGTCGCCTGTGGCAAAGAAGAAGTTTCTTGCCGTATTTGGTCCGTATATCAGTAGTAGATCGTTACGAACGGCGTTGAATTTGGTGAGAAAGTCGATTCCGTGGAGTGTCTGCGAGAACCCTCCCCCTGCAAAGGGGGAGTCGGAGGGGGTTCCTCGCCCCTGTTTCGACGCCCAGATTCATCGGTGCCCTGGGGTATGCACGGGTTCGATTTCGAAGGTTGATTATCGAAAAATTATTCGTCAGCTGATGCAGTTCTTTGAAGGGAAGAAGACATCGATTCTCATGCAGATGACGAGGGAAATGAAGCGTGCGGCGATAGCGAAAGACTTCGAGCGTGCTGCGGGTTTGCGGAATAAGATTAACGCCTTAGAGCACGTCAACGATGTGGCGTTGATTACGCGGGATGATGATTGGGATGGGGGAAGGGAGATCGGAGGGCTCCAACGCATCGAAGCCTACGACATCGCGAATATCTCTGGGACGTCGACGGTTGCATCGATGGTGGTGTTCGAGCATGGGCAACCTAAGAAGAGTGCGTATCGCAAATTCAAGATCAAGAGCGTTGAGGGTGCGAATGACGTTGCCGCGATGGAGGAAGTGATGCGTCGGAGACTTCATCGATTACGCACGTCGCCGATGATGTGGCCGCTTCCTGATGTGATGGTGATCGATGGTGGTGAGGGGCAGGTGAATCGGGTGAATGCGGTTCTTGCTGAGCTGGGATTGACTATTCCCGTTATTGGCATCGCGAAAGGATTCGATCGGAAGCAGGATCGGCTGGTATACGATGAATCGAATGCCGATCTTCAGAAGATTGCTGCGTCGAGTAAGGAGATTCTGCAGAAAGCCCGCGACGAAGCACATCGTTTTGCTGGCGCGTATCATCGTGTTCTTCGATCGAAAGCCTCGGGCATTATCTTGAAGCATCATCGTTGAACCAGTGGGGGAACGCTTGGATCACGACCGGTTTTGGTGTATGGGTTTACCCCGATGTATTGATGGTTCTCGATGAGCCGATCGAAGAGTGCGTAGCCTTCGCACACCGTTTCCCACGGAATGGTGACGGCGCCGAATACTGTTTCATTGAGCGCAAGCATTTCCAGCATGCGTTCCCGGCGTGGATGTTTGAAATAGACGGTGCTGCGGCGATGTTTCGATGGATCTTCTTGTCGTCGTACTCGGTGCACCGTTGAACGAAACCTGCCACCAGTCATGCCTTGCAGCATGTCGCCAACATTCACCATAAAGCCATCTTTGGGAATGCGTACCGGAATCCATGTGCCGTTGAGCATTTGGAGTTCCAGTCCGTTTTCGTCGTCTGAAGCAAG
>CALRGY010000009.1 GCA_943358395.1 Candidatus Uhrbacteria bacterium
CAACAACGACCGGATACACTCCGCTCACCGGATGCCGCCAGTGACGTTCCGTCACCGGGCGGACCAACACACCGTCACACACCAAATTCACTCACTTTTACAAAACGCTCTCCTTGGGAACAGTGTCTAAAAAATGGGGTCCTTGCCACTTTTCGATGATCAATTTTTCCATTGAGAGAATAATCGTAAAGCATTTTGACGAGCCAGATCACTGATCGTACCTGCCGAGTAATCGTAGTTCGATTGTCTTGTAATTCACCCCGTACAACAGAAAGAAAAAGCTGAGCGAATGCAAAATCAGACCAAACGAATACATCAAAGGCGTTATCAGCAAGTATTTGTGACTTTCCTTGTGTTTTCCAGATAGGCTGCAAAATGAGTGGACTCTGTTTTTCGGTATTCTCACTAAGAATTTTATCCATCATTTCTCCCATCATCGATAGGTGGGGAATAACATTTATCCCTTGGCTCCAGTCCTTGATGTGATCAAGTGGTTTAAGCGCTCGGCGCAATCCATCTTGATTTTCGTTGAGCGAGAGAATAATACTCAGCGCCATGTATACAATAGTATCTGGTCGGCAAACGATTTCAGAACCATACTGATCTTCTGAGAGTGTGTAGGTGGAATTATCCGGAAGAGCGGTGAGCTTTATTTCGAGTCCCCGCAGGCATGAATTAGTACGAGTGTTCATGGTGACTAAATCGATGCGCGGTAAATTATTCAATACCAATTTTTGAAATGGACTGTAATCACTTTCAAATGCAAAAAAGATGTCGGGATCGTTGTACGGAATTCCAAAAAGGTCTTTATGATCTAAGTATTCATGCTGGACTTTTCCAGTTTTTGTTAATGTTAGGTAATTCAGCTTTATGTTCTGACTTCCCATGTAGCACACGAGAGATGTTGGGAATGAGGAATTAAATTGATTCTTTCCCCAAGAAGATTTTTGTAAAAAATCTCGATTCGAATTCGTGAGACCGAATAATGAGGGCTTTGGTTGGGGAGAATATGTATGATCTGCGGGATTATATTTCATAGACAAGTTTGTTGGAGGAATTTTACCGCACTTTGCATAGTGATACACTATACCTATGTTCCTCGAGCCTTCTGAGACACATCTTCCTGGGCAAGATTCTGCGGAGCTTGCATCATCGGCGGTGCCGGTGCCGGTGCATGTTTCGCGTAGGAAAAAGTGGCATGTGCCGGTGATGGTGGTTGTGGTTGGTGGGGTGTTGTTTTTTGGAACATTGGCGTATTGCGGAGTGGCAGCAACACGGATGGTGAATGGGGGGCTGGCAGCGCGCACGGGGCTGCTTGCGGCAAAAGCGGATATTGCGGAAACGGATTTTGAAGCTGCGGCAGAGCATCTTTCGGCAGCGCATGTGGGATTTGTTGATGCAAAGAATGGTGCGGCAATGATTCGTATGGCATCGTGGATTCCGTGGGTTGGCACAAAGTACGATGCTGGGGTTGCGGTACTGGATGCCACAGAAAAAACAGTTGATGTATTAGCGGAAGCGGTGGGGATTGCCCGCGATGTGTATGGCGTGGTGGCAGAAGCGCGCGCCACGCTGAATTGGCAGGACGGCGCTCCGCAAGGCACGCCAATTCACGAATTGCCCATTGAAGTAAAGCGAACGTTATTTGCGCGGCTGGCAGCATCGTTGCCGGCACTTCGCACCATGCAGGTCAAGTTGAATCTTGCGCATGAGGATTTAGCGCGATTCCATGAGCTGTCGACGGTTGCAGATTTTGACGAGATTCTTGCGCCATTTGAAGTTCTTCTGACCAAGCTGCAAACAGGGGTAGATTTCTTGGTGCCATTTGCTGGTATTACTCGTGAATTTGCCGGGCTGGATGGCGACAGGCAATTTCTCCTGTTCTTTTTGAACGACACCGAGTTACGACCAACCGGTGGATTCCTGGGTACATACGGACTGATGGTCATCCGCGATGGCGATATGAAGAGCTTGGTGACAGATGACACGTATGCCGTCGATGCCCTTGTTGCGGGGAACGCGGCATATACAGCAACATCGCCGGCACCAATTCGGGAATACTTGGAGCAGCCGGTGTGGTTCTTTCGTGACAGCATGTGGTCGCCAGATTTTGCTGCGGGCAGTAAGGATGCCATCGCGTTGTTCCGTCAAGAAATCGCAGCTTCTGGGCAGCCGGTGCCTGAAATTCATGGCGCCTTTGGGATGACAACAACATTCCTAAGCGACTTGTTGCGGTTTGTAGGGCCGGTAACCGTGGACGGGCATACGTTTACTGCAGAAAATGCACCTGATCTTTTAGAATATCAAGTAGAAATTGCATTTGAACAAAAGGGCGTGTTGCGTGCGGATCGGAAAGATATTGTAGGAAGGCTCACGAATGCGCTTCTCGATAAGCTCCTTGAAGTGCCATCGTCCAGGTTCGAAGAGGTATTCGCGGTGCTTGTTCAGGGATTTACCAAAAAAGAAATTGCACTGTATAGCACAAATTCCGCAACGCAATTAGTGCTGGACGATGCGGGATGGTCTGGGAAAGTCGCACAAGGAACATCGGCGGATGTGCTGATGGTGGTGGATGCGAATATGGCATCGTTGAAGTCTGATCCGGTGGTAAAGCGGAGCATCGACTATCGTATTGTGCCGTATAACGGGGGATATCGCGCCACAGCATCGATCACATACAAGCATGAAGGATCATTTGATTGGAAAACGTCGCGATATCGAACATACACAAGAATATACGTTCCGGCAGGATCGGAGTTGGTTTCTGTAGACGGATCGCTTGCGAACGATGCTATTCGGAACCCGCAAGGATTGCCGGGTGTGGTTACCACAGAAGCAGAACTGGGATTAACGAGCTTTGGAACATTCACTTCTATTGAACCAGGGCAATCGCGAACGCTGACGTTTGTCTATACTCTGCCTACCAGCGTTGTGCACGCCATCGATAGCCGATCGTATACATTGTCATTATTGAAGCAAATGGGTACTGAGCCGTACGACGTTGCTCTTCATCTTGATTTTCAACGTGCCTTACGCTCCGCGGTGCCACCGGAAGATTCAAAAGATTGGGGGAATGACGTGTATAGCGTTACGGATATTCTCTCAGAAAATCGTGAATATCGAGTGAATTTTTAACGTGGGGATACCTTGATCGTCAGCTTTCCCTCGATAAGGTAGTGTTTGAGAGCATTTGGGAACGAGACTCGTGTAGAGTTTTGTTATTTTTGGTGAGAAAACTCTATGATGCTGAATAAGAAAATCGGAATCGATTTAGGGACCACCACGGTGCTCGTTTATGTTCCGAAACGAGGGATTATTATTAATGAGCCTTCGGTTGTTGCTGTTTCAAAGATTGATAAAACGGTGCTTGCGGTGGGGAAAGAGGCAAAAGACATGCTTGGCAGAACGCCAGACACTATTGTGGCACGTCGCCCGCTGAAAGATGGGGTGATCGCCGATTACAAAACCACAGAGGCGATGTTGCGGTATTTCATGAATAAAGCTCTTGGTGGAGTGCGTATTTTCCGGCCAGAAGTCATGATCGCGGTGCCGGGTGGTATTACGTCAACGGAACGGCGTGCGGTGGTAGACGCCGCAATTTCTGCTGGAGCAAAGAGTGCATACATTATTAAGCAGCCGATTGTTGCAGCGATTGGTGCCAATATTCCCATCGGTTCACCGAATGGGCATATGATCGTGGAAATTGGCGGAGGAACGAGTGAAATGGCAGTCATCTCCCTTGGCGGCATTGTTGCCTCAACGTCTGTGCGTATTGGTGGGGTGAAGATGGATTACGCCATTATGGATCACATTCGCCGTACGTATAGCTTAGCGATTGGTGAGCGCACCGCAGAAGATATTAAAATCCGCTGTGGATCGGCGATGTACTTAACGGATAAGCTTCGCATGGAAGTGAAGGGGCGTGACATGATTACTGGCTTACCAAAGATCATTGAAGTGTCGTCCGATGACGTAACGGAAGCCATTCAGCCGTTACTCGAAGGCATTCTCACCACGTTAAAAGAGGTTCTTACTGTTACTCCGCCAGAGCTTTCTGCAGACGTGATGGATAAGGGTATCGTCATTTCCGGTGGCTCTAGTCAATTGCGCAACCTGGATCGCCTCATCGCAGAATCCACCGGCGTGCCAACCTACCTTGCCGAAGACCCTCAGCTCTGCGTTGCCAAAGGCACCGGCCTTGCCCTAGAAAATCTTGAATCCTACAAGCGAAGCTTGTTCACGGCGTAAATTATTTCTATGATCACCTACGGCATTGATGCACATTTGCTTCTTCGGGAAAACGCGACGGGGGTGCCGCGGTATGTGTGGTTTTTGTTGCGGGAGATGATGAAGGCGCCTCTTGGGAACGATGAACGGGTTATTCTGTACGGCCATCTGCCCAAGCCAAAGGATCTTGAACTCATCGAGGGCTGGTCGTGGAAAACGTTATCATGGCCAATTCCTCGCGGATGGACGCATGGTCGGCTGAGCATCGAGATGCTGATCAGTGCTCCAGATGTTCTTTTTGTTCCTGGTCATGAAGTACCGTTTTTTGCGCGAAAGAGTACAGGAATTGTGACGACCGTCCACGATGTTGCCTTTGCCACGAATCCTGGCGTGTATGAGCCAGCCTCTCGTCAGCGTCAAGAACTGGCGGTACGCAATGCGATTCGTAAAGCAACGCTGCTGCTTACGCCGTCGCAGGCAACTAAGAGTGATCTTGAAACGCACTATCACGTTGCTCCGGAAAGAATTGTGGTTACCCCGCTTGCGGCTACCATGCCACAATCGCAAACAGATGCATCTGCGCTGTTACGAAAGTTACAGATCAATGCGGGGCAGTACGTTCTTTCTCTTAGTCGATTAGAAAAAAAGAAGAATACCGCAATGCTCATTCGTGCGTTTGCGAACGTGAAGCGAAAGCTTGGTATGGGGAACCCGCTCACGTTGGTGCTCGCGGGAACGTTTGGATATGGGAAGGAAGATATTTTGCGGATCATTCGAGAGGAGCAGGTTGAGGATGCTGTGCGTTTGCCTGGGTATGTTTCAGATGACGATGCTTCTGTGTTGCTTGCGAACGCATTGTGTTTTGCTTTTCCGTCAGTCGCGGAAGGGTTCGGTATTCCGGTATTGGAAGCTATGGAGCATGGCGCACCGGTGATTGCATCGAATATTCCGGTGATGCGTGAAGTATGTGGCGATGCGGCATTGTTGGTTTCCCCGAATGATATCAGTGCACTTGCCCTTGCGATTCTGCGAATGATGGATGTGCACGTTCGGGATGAATATCGTAAAAAAGGTTTACAGCACGGCGCACAATTTTCATGGGCAACGTCTGCACAGGCGACATGGGAAGCGCTTCGCATTGCGGCGAAAAATCGGTAAGAAGCGAACGGATTTTTCCGGTTCATGCACAGGAGCCCTTTTCGTTCTTTCCTCATACTATCACCATATGATGATTCATTTGGTTGATGAGCTGACAACATTGGGTTTTTCCCAGCGCATTGCAGAGGCATATGTACTCTTGGCGCAAAAGGGGGAGCTTTCTGCGCGTGATGTGGGTGAGCGATTTTCTTTAGCTCGCCCCACAGCGCATGACGTGATGATGTCGTTGGTCGATCACGGGCTTGCACGCACGAAGCACGATGGGAAAGAGAGAAAGTTTGTGATGGCATCACCGTTGAATATTCGAGAAAAACTGGAGGAGAAGCGACGTGAGAGCGCGTCCCGTGTGGAGCGATTTGATTTGTTGCTCCCGAATTTACAGGCGCTCGCCGCATTGGGCGGAGGGGAACAGCCTGCAGTGCGATATGGAGATGACGCGGAAGAGCTGGCGGTGTTGTATGCGGAATTCTCCCTCTTGCACGGCGACGTGATTCAGCTCTTTGACGATGTCGCTTTTGAGCAGTATGTCTTTGCTGATGAAAAGAATCTCTCCAGCAAACGTATACGGAGCATGGTGATTACGAATGCCGTACACATTGAAGCTCGTGTTCCTCATGATATTCGTGTCATCCCAAAATCGGTGCTTTCGATGTCTGGAAACATTCGCGTCTGCGCCGATCGGGTTCTTCTTTCATCTTCAGGCACAGCAACCGCAGTCATCGCCATTCGTTCCCAACCCATCGCTGATGTTTGTAGGGCGACATTAGAGCTCGCGTGGTGCGCAGCGGGGAAGATTGAGGAGTGGATGAAGTAGTCCTTCCTCATTTTGTCTCTTTTCGGTTTGCTTCCTCGACGTGATCGACGACGTACCATGAAGTACGTCTTGACGATCCCGTCATCGTCGCGCACCGAAAATAGCCTAAAATGAGAAAGTCCTACATATCAAAAAGCACCCGTGATGGGTGCATAATCTGACCGAGGAGAACTTTTCCATTTGCGGCTATTTTCGGTGCGGAGCAAGGAAATTTCGCGAGACGTACTTCACGGTACGTTGAGCGAATTTCCGAAGCGACAAGTCGAAAAGAGACCAAATGGGGAAGTTCTCTCTATAATTCTGGAGGGGATCGGGCGAAGTGATCAGCCGAAGTTGATGTACGCCATGACCCACCTCTGTGGAGCGGGTGAGTCGAAACCCAATCGTCCGCTGGCGTGTCGGTGAGTAGTCACGAAATTACCCGTGAGTATTCACCATCTCTCTCCTCCAGGATTGTAGAGAGAACAGCCCCAGTTTGCCCATTTTTGGCTTACGTCATCGCAAATTCGCTCAACGTACCGTGAAGTACGTCTCGCGAGATTTGCTCGACGTGCACCAAAACTGGTCTAAACTGGGAATGTTCTCCTCGTTCTCTTTTGAGGATTTTGCTTCTACTCCTCTCAAAGCGAACCAGGTACAATAGCAGAAAATCGACGAAAAGTCAAACCTATGCAAGAGCGATTTTCTCATATTTGTGGGCATAAACATCAGATTCCTGGGCTTTTAGGGCTTTTGGAGCGTGGGGCAATTCCTCAGGGTTTGGTGTTTGCAGGAGCGGAGCATCTCGGAAAAGCAACAATAGCGCACACATGTGCTGCAGCACTCCTCAACGTTCCTCTTCAAGATCTTTCTCGTCACCCCGATGTCCTTCTTCTTGCACCGTCGATTCGTGATAGCGGAAAAAAGGCATACGATCTTGATGATATTCGTGAAGCATTGCGCAGGCTTGGGCAGTCGTCGATATATGGAAGAACGGTGATGATCATCGATGACGCGAATGTGCTTTCTGCTGCAGCGCAGAATGCATTGCTGAAAACGCTAGAAGAACCACATGGGAATACGGTGATTCTGTTTGTCGTTCATGAGCTTTCGGCAATGCTACCGACCGTGCTTTCCCGTACGGTAACGATTCCATTTTCATCGGTTGTGGATGAGGAATTGCGTGCTGCGGCATCGGCGAGTTTGGTATCCGAGGAGAACGTCGAGCACGCATTGAATGCTGCAGCAGGAAGACCGGGTATATTTTTCCCTCTGCTCTCTTGCCCCGATCATCCAGATCTCGATGAACGTTTAGCAGATGTGAAGAATCTTTTGTCTTCTTCTGTGGTTGATAGGCTGAAGGCGGCGCAAGCCTTGGGGAAACGGGAGGCATTTGACCTGGATGAGTTGCTCGTGTGTTTGCTCCGAACCATCAAAAATACCCAGAAATACTCGTCAAAAACGCTGAATGCTGTTTTGCAAACGCGTGAGCGAATTGCGGCAAATGGGAACTCCACAATCGCTCTTGAGCAACTTGCGCTACAATTGGGGGTATATGAATAAACTTTTTCAGGGTGGAGCATTGTTTGCGGTGTTGACGGTAATGGGTGCTGGATGTTTTGGTGGGGGAAGTACAGCGGTGACGAGCGGTGGCGTATGGCAATCTGCCGACGGTGCAAAGTCGTGGACACAAACAGCGGCGGTGCCAACGGCAACCGGTGTAAGTTCTTTGGCGGATGTTGATGTGACCGTCTTCGCTTTAGATCCTCAGGATAGCTCTGCGATGTATGCGGGGACTGCGGCAAATGGAGTGTTTTATTCTTTGGATAGCGGGGCATCGTGGCAGCGACCAGAAGAAGAGCTTGCTCGCAAGGGAGCGGTGATTGGTGTTGCAGTGAGTGCAAAAGATGTATGCACGTACTTTGTTGCAAAAGAAGACCGTGTGATGAAAACGGAAGATTGTGGAAGAACGTTTGCCACGGGGATATACGTTGAAAGCCAGGCAAAGGTATCGGTGACGGCAATGGCGCTGGATTGGTACGATCCAAAGATTGTATGGATCGGTACATCGGTGGGCGATGTGATTCGTTCAGTGGATGGTGGCGCAAGCTGGGCAACGGTGGCGCGATCAGAAAGCGCAGTGACTGCCATTGCAATAAGCGGGGCAGATAGCAGAATTGTTTTTGTGGGAACCAAGATCAGCGGTATGAGCCGTTCTACAGACGGTGGCACAACGTGGACAAGCTTTGAGAAGACATTAAAAGACTATAGCGCATCTGATCGAGTATTCGGTTTTGCGCAAAATGCCAATGGTTCAACAGTGGTGATGAACACGCAGTACGGACTGCTCGTTTCTCAAGATAAAGGTGTAACCTGGACTGCACTTTCCCTTATTTCTGCCAGCGGTGAAGTACGAATCTATTCCGTTGCCATTGCCCCAGAAGACGGCGACATCATCTATTACGGCACCAATTCCACAGTAAACCGCTCAACATCTGGCGGCAACGCATGGACAACAAGCGAACTCCCCTCAACCCGAGGCGCAACTGCACTCCTCATCGATCCAGCGAATACAGCGCATGTGTACTTAGGTAGTGGGACGGTAGAGAAGAAGTAGCAGTAGTCCTTTCTCATTTTGTCCATTTTCGACTCAGATCATCGGAAACTTCTTCAACGTACCAAGAAGTACGTTTCAGAAGATTTCCTCGATCTTCATCGAAACTGGTCGAAAATGAGAAAGTTCTATAAGGAAATAATTTCGCAGAGATTAGCACAATATCACCACACGCTGCGTTGACGGTGTGTGGTGATTGTTCTAAAATACGAACTGAACATTCCAATATTTATGAGCATTATTGACGAAACAAAACCGCAGTTTGTAAAGGTGATTGAGCATTTGGTGAATGAGCTTGGGGCGATTCGTACGGGTCGTGCTTCGGCTGCGATTCTTGAGCCTGTGCAGGTGGAAGCCTATGGGGCATTGCAGCCAATCAAGGCATTGGCAACCATTACCACGCCCGATGCAAAAACAATTCTTATCGAGCCGTGGGATGCAAGCGTTGTGAAGCTGATCGAGGCAGCAATCACGAAAAGTGATGTTGGCATCAATCCTGTGGTTGACGGGAAGTCTCTTCGCCTGAACATGCCAATGATGACAGAAGAAACACGGTTAAAAATGGTAAAGCTCGCAAAAGAAAAGCTGGAAGATGCGCGTGTTTCCCTTCGTCGCGTTCGCGAGGAAACGCGGAAAGCGATCGGGAAACTGGAGGGCGGTGAGGATGAGCAGCGTCGTGTTGAAGAGCTGCTCGAAAAAACAGTCAAGGAATATACCGCAAAGATTGAGGAAATGGGGGAGAAGAAGGAGAAAGAAATTACAACAATCTAATTGCCGTCCTTATGTCCTTTACACAGTCCTTGTTGAATAATGGTGCAAAGGTGGTGCTCGCTCCATTCGTGGGCACTGATGCTGCGGCGATTTTGGTTGCATTTCAGGTGGGTTCTCGTAATGAAGCGGAGAACGTGTGGGGCGGCTCGCACTTTGTGGAGCACCTCATGTTCAAGGGCACCACTCGTCGCCCACAAACGATTGATATCTCTAAGGAGCTTGACCGGTATGGCGCACAATATAATGCGTATACCGGAAAGGATTTAACCGGATATTGGGTAAAAATCGCCGCAGAACATCTGCCCGTTGCTGTGGATTTGTTGAATGACATGATTTTTCACTCCACGTTCAACGCAGAGGAAATGGAGCGGGAAAAGAATGTGATTGTTGAGGAAATCAAGATGTATGAGGAGAACCCCATCATGCATATTGAGGATTTGCTCGAGGAAGCAATGTTCGATGGGCATATTCTGGGTAAGAATATTGCAGGAACGGCTGCATCGGTGCAGGGAATGAAACGTGATGACGTTATAGCGTATCATGCGGCGCATTACCGTCCGGAGAATATGGTGATTGTTGTTTCCGGAAAGCTGCCGAGTAACATCCTTGAACAGTTGGAGAATACGTTTGGTACCGTGCCATCGTCTGGGGTTGCTCGTTCTCCATTTAGTGTAATCGGTAATCAGGCAAACACGGGTCGTATTCGGTATCAGCACAAGGATTTGGAACAAATCCAATTATCGTTAGGATTCCCTACGGTTGGCCGTGGGCATGCCGACGAAGCACCATTAAAGCTGCTTTCTGCAATTCTTGGGGGAACAATGAGCTCTCGGTTGTTTGTGGAAGTACGTGAGAAGCGAGGCTTGTGTTATACGGTGCGAACCGGTGTGGATGCGTATCAAGATATTGGAATGTTCACGGTGCGTGCTGGGCTTGATGCAAAACGGTTGCCAGAGGCAATACGCGTTATTTGCGAAGAATTACGAAAGGTTTCCGCAGATGGTGTGACTGCAGAAGAGCTTGCTATGGTGAAGGATAATGTTCGCGGAGGATTGTCGCTGAGCCTAGAAGATTCATCGGACAGAGCAGAGTTTTACGGTCGCCAAGCATTGTTCCTTGATGTCATTAAAGAACCAGCGGAACGATTAAAGGTATTTGATGCCGTTACCCTTGAGGACATTGCTCGTGTTGCGAAACAGTACCTTCACATCGATGATATGTCTCTTGCGGCTATTGGTCCGTTCACCGGTGAAGATGAGTTGCGCGCATTGCTGCCCGCTCGCGCATAATGGAGCAGGGAAGCCTTTCTATGAAAATGATTATCGGGAACTGGAAAATGCATTTAGGCATTCGCGAATCTGTAGCATATGCGCGAGGTGTTTTGCATATCACGGTGGGGCACGATGTTTTGCCCGAAGTGGTGATTTGCCCATCATTTACTGCACTATCGGAAGTGCGCAAAGTGCTAGTGCGCACACGCGTTGCATTGGGTGCGCAAACCATGGGAACGGAGCGTTTTGGTGCATACACTGGCGATGTTTCGGTGGCGCAGTTGGACGATGCAGGGTGCGGGTTTGTGTTGATTGGTCATTCGGAGCGAAGGGCGATGAATGGGGAAACAGATGCTGTTGTCAATACAAAAATGAAGCTCATTGCGCAAACGTCGCTGGTACCAATTCTCTGCGTTGGCGAGCCAAAGGCGGCGCGAGATGCTGGTAACGCAGAGGCGTACGTTATTGGGCAGATTCATGAGGCGCTTCGAGGGGTAACACTCTCTTCGTCGTCCCGACTGATTGTGGCATATGAACCACTGTGGGCAATCGGTAAAGGAGAAGCTGCGACAGTCGCAGATGTGGTTGCAATGCACACGGCAATTCGAAATGCTCTAAAAACGCTGTACAAAACAATTGCACTGCAGGTGATATACGGCGGATCTGTTGACGGAGCACATGCGTATCAGCTGTTGCGAGAGCAGAGCATTGATGGGGTTTTGGTCGGCGGAGCAAGTCTGAAGATTCATGAATTCGAAGCAATAGTGAACGCAGGGCGAGAGGTGATGACGGCACAAAACATATGACGATACTTGATGGGACATTGTGGGCAATGTGTGCGGTTTCCTTGGCTGTGCTTGCACGACTGCTCTGGCAGAAGGCGCCTCAACTTTCTATTGTCGACCCAATGTCGTCCAAAGAAGCCCGCACACGCAAAACAAAAAACGCGCTTTTGGAAGAACGGATGCTCCGGCAAGTGGAAGAAAAAGGTCGCAGTATATGGAAAATGTCCGTTTTGCCGATGGTGCGAGCGGTGCAACATTGGTTTCGTCGTATTGCCGGGAAATTGACGGCATTAGAGCGAAGGTATGTTGAACGGCAGCGATTGGGAACAATGGATGCAGGAGAAGTCCGCCGCATGTTTAGCCGTGCAAAGGCATTTCTTGCGCAGGAACGGTCTGATTTAGCAGAGAAGGAGCTTGTTGCGGTTCTGACGCACGACCCAAAGAATCGTGATGCATATGAAATGCTGGGGCGTATGTATCTTGCGCAAGGGCAATATGCAGAAGCGCAAGAGGCACTGGAGTTCTTGCTGAAGCTTGCTCCGCGCGACGCCAGTGTGCTTGCTGCATTAGGCGAGGTGTTCGATCAGCAACATAACGCGAAGACTGCCTTTACATACTACGCAAAGGCCAAAGAGGTAAGCCCAAATAATCCAAAATATCTTGATTTCTTTATTACTGCTGCAATAGAAACGGGTGAGTTGCACGAGGCGCAACGGGCACTCGATCACTTACAGGAGGTGAATCCGGAGAACCAGAAGATTGCAGTGTTTGAAGAAAAGATTGCAGAAAAAAGAACGAAGTAGCCTTGGCTACTTCGTTTCTTTATGAACAGTGTGCTGTGTGCACTTTTGGCAGAACTTCTTCAGTTCCAGGCGATCTTTCAAGATTTTCTTATTCTTCGTGGATCGATAGTTGAGCGATTTGCACGTGGTGCATTCCATTTTGATGAGGGTATCTTGGGACATACAAAGGATAAAAATGTTGAAAAAAGTATACGGGAATTGCGCTGTACTGTCAATTTATGGCGAACATTAGCGGAATAGTTGTGGAGTTGATGAGAGGGTGATGGTGCTTCCTGGGGATGTTGGGGATGAGGATAGTCCAGAATCGGTGATGGTATATGCGGCGGTGATTCCGGGTGGAAGCGCCCAGGTGCCGGATGTTCCCCAAACGGCATAGGTAATCTCGCTGTTTATTGAGGTGATTTTCATGATGAATGTTTCGGCGTTGGGAGAAATATTTTCGATGGACGATGCCGGGAAAGCATCGGTGAGTGTTTTGTAAACGGAATATGCAGGTGAGGCATTTCCGTCCGCATCGTATAGCCCGTATGCTCTCCATCGATTTGTTCGTTCGTCCGATGAACTGAAATACGTATGCCACAATGTCACAGTGATCCCATTCGCGAATGCAGTGAGCGGTCGGCGAATCACGTCAGCGGCTTGGCTGACGGGGCTGTTGGGATACTCTGTGCGAACGGTAAGCGTGCTGCTTGCGGTGCTTCCGGTTTCAGTGAGCCAGATCGGTGAGCTTATGATTCCGAGGGTTTTCATTGTTTTCTTGAGGAGATCGATTCTGCTCTGCATGCCGTCCCATGATCCATAATCGTGATAATTCACCACGTCGAAAGCCTCTTTCCCTGCGCCGTCGATGATACCGGGAAGCCAAGTGTTCATGGTGTATTCATTGATCGCAGACATTCCGGGCATTACGATGACGGCATCTGAATCCTCGGTGCGAATGATGGCTGCCACGGCAGCGAGGAACGCGCCTTGCTCTGCGGGACTGAATCCGCTTTTCGGTGCGTTGGCTGGAGCTTTTGTTTCAGCGAGTGCGGCGATATTGACTGCAGCATCATTCGGATCCTCCGAACGCCAGTGATCCATTTCATTCCCAATTTCCCAGTACGTCACGGTATCTTTATATCGACGTACTACGGTACGAACGTACGTTTCTGCTTCCGATGTCATCGTTTTCGAGAATGTGGTTCGAGTATTCCACGGTGCATTCGGGGAAGCGTATTGCAGGGAAAAGAGGGTCACAATCGGTTCCGATGTTTTCGCGATCGTGCGAATGACGTCATCGGTGGTTTCCCAATTCCACACATCGGGCTTTGGATTGACGGTGCTCCAAAGGACATCGCCATTCGTGAATTGCCGCGCGACGTCCGCGTGAAGTCCTTCGAGATCTTGAGCAGTTTCCGTTGCGCTCATTTCCCGAAGACTCGATGATGCATCCTGTGATTTCTGTGCGCCGTCGAAAACAAAAAAGTTCAGACCAAGGTGATAGTCGGTAAGGAGATCGCGTGAATCATCGGAGGAGGAGAGATCGGGGGAGCTCATTCGATGAGCAATACCACCGATGACACATACGATCCCGAGCACGATGATGGCGATGCCGCATTTCTGTTTTACTTTATTCATAGCGTAATGCTTCAATCGGATCGAGTTTTGCAGCGCGCTTTGCGGGATAATATCCAAAAGCAATGCCGACGACAGTTGCCACAATGAATGATGCGGCGATGGCAGATGGAGGGATAACAAACGCCCATCCGTCGACGAAGGAACCGAGAAGGAGTGATGCGAGGAATGAAACAATGATGCCGATGGTGATACCGAGGAATCCCCCCATGAGCGTGAGAATGACCGCCTCAAGAAGGAATTGCCCCAAAATATTCTGCTCTGTGCCGCCAATGGCTTTTCGCAGTCCAATTTCGCGCGTTCGTTCGGTCACGGAGACCAGCATCATGTTCATGATACCAATTCCTCCAACCACCAGAGAAATTGCCGCGATTGATGCAAGAAGGAGTGTGAGTGCAAATCCCACGCCGGCAATGGTATTCACAGCATCGCTCTGTGACGAGACCATGAAATCGTCTTTTGCAAGGTCGCCGTTTGGGTTATTAATGGCATGCGTATCACGAAGAATCGCACGAACGTCGTCTTTGGCGACATCGATGTCACCAATGGCTTTTGCGGAAATATATGAAACGTAATCCACGTTGAGTAGCTCCCGTTGCGTGGTGGTGACGGGGAGGTAGATACGTTTATCAAGATTGGAAAAGAATTTGCTGCCTTGCGGAGTCACCACGCCGATGACGCGTGCAGGAAGATTTTTTACGGTGATACGTTCGCCGATAGGATCTTGATCGCCGAAAAGGTCTTTCGCAATGTCCCATCCTAGCACTGCCACACGACTGTTCGATGTGACATCTTCATGGTCGATGAATCTTCCCAGTGCCATTTCTGCAGGGAAAATATCAAGCTGATATTCGTCGGTTCCCGCCACGCTCGTAAAAGTGCTATTTTCTTGCGCGGTCACGGGAGCGCTCGTGATAACAACAGATGAAATAATAGAAAATGGTCCGCGCTTCTTTAATGCATCAGCATCGGAGAGTTTGAGTGTTTGTTGGGTGAAAGGAGAGGGAGGGCCTCCGCCTGCATCGCCAGCGCCAGGCTCGACGAAAAGAACATCAGATCCAAGGTTCGCGACTTGATTCAGCACATACCCTTGTGCGCCTTGGCCGATAGAGAGCATGACGATCACCGCGGCAATACCGATGACGATGCCGAGAATCGTTAAGAGCGATCGCGACGTATTGCGACGGAGGGATTCTGTGGACGTAATAAAAAGATCGCTGGTTCGCATAGAATTATCCAGAAATCACGCCATCCTTCATACGGATGATACGTTTAGCGATGCTCGCCGCCTCCTGTTCATGGGTAACCATCACAATGGTTCTGCCGTCCTTATGCAAGTCTGCAAGAATGCCAAGAACCTGTTCGCTGGAAACAGAATCCAGGTTGCCGGTGGGCTCGTCGGCGAAAATCACGGAAGGGTCGTTGATAAGTGCGCGGGCAATGGCGACGCGTTGCTTTTGCCCACCAGAAAGCTGATTCGGAAGGTAGTCGAGCCGTTCATGGAGACCAACACGCCCGAGTGCTTCGCTTGCTCTCAGCTTCCGATCGGCAACAGGAAGTCCTGCATAGACAAGAGGGAGCATGACGTTTTCGAGCACGGTGAGTTTTGGGAGAAGATGAAAGGCTTGAAAGACGAATCCGATGTCGGATAATCGGAGTGCTGCGCGTTCATCGTTGGTAAGTCCCGTCACATCTCGTCCGCGGTAGAGATAGGTGCCACTCGTGGGACGATCGAGAAAACTTAAAATGTGCATGAGCGTGGATTTCCCCGATCCAGACGGTCCCATGAGCGCAACGAATTCACCGGAATCGATAGTGAGATTCAAACCACGAAGCACAAGAGTCTCAATGTCGCCATTGTGATAGGTTTTGCTCAGAGTTCGAAGATCGATGAGAGGTTCCGGCATAGGGGAACGCGTTATCTGATCGTCACGATGATGGTTTCACCTTCGGTGAGTCCGGTAAGAATTTCCGCGGATCCGTCGTCGCCATATAGGCCAACGGTCACCGATCGGCGATCGAACGCGCCGGTATCGTCTTTGGGAATGCGAACATATTTGCCGGTAGCGTCCTCGAGAATTGCGCGCTTTGGAATGAAGAGGGCACTGGTGACGCTCCTGGTGTTGATAGTGACATTCGCTGACATTCCAGATTTAACCTCATCGAGCGCTGCGGTGTCATCGAGGATCACTTTTGCCTCGTAGAACACTACGCCTTCAATGAGCTTTTCTGCCGGGTTCACGCTGAGCACGGATCCGGTGAATGTCCGATCATCGCCAAACGCATCGAAGGTAACAGTACTTGCTTGGCCGACGTGAATTTTCGCGATGTCTGCCTCGGGAATATCCATGACGATTTCGAACTGATCCGATGTTCCAAGAAGCGTAATCGTCGTTGCTCCTGCAGAGGCTTGTTCACCAACGTCACCGTTGACCGCGGTAACGATACCATCAATTGGGGCAATGATTTGTGTGTCTGAAGCATTGGCAAATGCTGCAGCATATTGCGCCTGGGCAATAGCGACGGCAGCCTGCAGCCCGGCAACGTCGACGGCGCGTGGCGTTGCGGCAATCTGCGCAAGCTGTGCTTTTGCCTTGGTAAGATCGGATTCCCGTTGTGTGATGAGCGACTCCGCATTGGTGATGTTTTGATCGCGTGTTGCTTGGGCGACAGCGAGGGCGTTTCGTGCATCAGTCACATCGTTCGTTGCAGATCGGGTGGCGGTTGCGAGTGTTTGTTCTGCATTCGTGAGTGCGCTTCCATCGGCGGTAAGAGACGATGTCGCGCTTGCGATTGACGCCTTCATTGCTTCGAGCTCATCGAGTGAGAGTGACGATGATCCACCGGTGGTTGCATCAAGCACGCAGCTTGTGGCAAGGAGCGTGAGATACGTATCGCCGTATGCGGTTTGCGCTGTAGCAACAGTAAACGCATCTTCGGCAAGATTACGACTCTTTGCGGCAATCACGAATGCGTCGATGGCATCTGGATACGATTTTGGATCCGCAATGCCGAGGTCTTGATCAAAGTCGATGTTCGAAAGATTGTTCTCAACGCCAAGGATAGCGTCTGCTTTTCCCAGCGCCGATCGGACTTCTGCCACAAGTGATCGGATTGCTTCGAGTTCGTCTTGTTGCGCATACGTGAGAAGAGCAGCGGTTGACGACGTAATGTGCGCAAGATCGTCGGTTGCTGATGCCATGGCAATATCGCCGGCGGTTTTGGTGTGCTCTGCTTCAACAGCGGCGCGGGCAAGGCTTGCCTCTGCGGCAGTAACGGTTGATTGATACACGGCGATTTCTTCACTCGTGGATCCAGCATTCTTCAGATCGAGAGCGGCTTGAGCCTGATCAACAGCGCTTGCGGATTGCGCAAGGCTTGCGGCGATTTTTGCATCGGAAAGAAGGGTAAGGGTATCGCCAGCCTTCACATTGTCGCCAACAGAAACATTCATCACCGCAATGGTGCCGCTTGTACTGAATGCAAGATCGAGGTTGCTCACGCTCTGCGTATCCCCGGTAACCTCAACAGTTTGTACAACGTCCCCACGTTTGACGGTTTCTGTGGTAACGACAACGTCAGATCTCCGATGCGTTGCGCCGTACGCGATACCACCGATGAGTAAGATTCCTATGGCACCGAGGATGATTTTTGTACGCTTTTTCATAACGGTATTTTGACGTTTTTGAAGGGGAAGCGTAGCAGAAAATGGTAATAGAATCAAACTATTTATAAAAAATCCCCTCGTTTCTGAGGGGATTTTATCAAGGTCGCGACGAGCGTTTCACTTACGATTGAGCGACGATTTCGAAGGAATACATGCCCATGGAACATGTTCCCTGAATCGTTCCAACAGCGAGGGTGCCGATCGTGATATCGGTGGTTCCGGTTGCAGGGAGGTTTTTGCTGATACCAAGATCGGGAATGCGAACCGCAGAAGAGCAGTCGTAACTTCCATCGGTGATGAACCGAAGCGTGGTGGGCACGCCAGCTTTTACAGTGCTTCTTTGCGGTGAGTAGCCACCGTTCACGTCGATAGTGACGATCTGCTGTCCTGCAGCGGTCACCACGTTCGATGCAGTACCGGCTCCAGACTCAGGGTTCGATGGCGATCCGGAACGGAAAAGCAGAACAATTCCAAGAGCGAGCGCACCGATGATGAGGGTGGTTTTGAGGTTTGTATTCATAGAATCGATGAGATTAAAAATTGAAGAGTGGCGCGATGTATCCTGCAGCGATGAGTGATGTCAAAATATTGAACACGGCGAATGCGATAACAATCAGCCCGGCTGTTTTGAAAAACACGCCTTTGTTCTTACTCTTTTCAACGCTGAACGAGCTGAAGCTAATGAGTGCGAGCACGGGGAATGTTCCGATCGCGAATGTAAGCATCGTGAGTCCTCCTGTGATGAAGCTTCCTGTCGAAAGTGCATAGAGTTGCATCGACTGCGTGAATCCGCATGGCAGGAAGAAGGTTGCAACGCCGATCAGAATCGGAGTGAACGTGTGGGTGAACTTCGATACACCGAGTGCACGTTTCGATACGAACTTCGGCATCGATGGCTGGAGTTTCTTTGTCCAATTGAACACATCAAGAAGATTCAGTCCGAGGATCAGCATGACGATGCCGAGAATGATGCCGATGATGAGTGAGCTGAAGCTGCTGATGTGGAACGTAGAACCGAGGAGTCCAATGATCCCGCCAAGAAAGAAGAATGAAACGATTCGTCCGGTGTGAAACATGATTTGTGGCTTCATCGATGCGTCATTTTTTGAGAACGTTGCTGACATGGAAAGAACAAGCCCGCCGACAACAGCCATGCATGATGATACAGATGCAACAAGCCCGATGATGAACACGGTAATGTACGACGGCTTGCCCCCGCCAATAAGGTTCACAAGTCCGGCGTTTTGCAGGAGCGCAAAAGCGATAAGAAATGCGAGGGCAATTGGAATGGCGTTCTTGAACTCATTCCAATGCTTTACGCTCTTCTGCTTTTCAATTGAGAGAGCATAGCCGTGCTTCGCAAGAATCAGCGTAAGATCTGTGGCGATTGTTTCCGGATCTTTCCCTCCGAATTCTCCCGTGATTTCCACGCATTCTTTCTTCAGATTCGTCTTTGCCTGTGAGATGTACGAAACATCCTGAAGCTCGCTTTCGGTCATGAGTACGCAGGCGTTGCAATGCATTCCTGCAACATGGAAGGTATATGTTTGCATACGGTTAGAGACGTTTTGTTTGTAATCGCAACGAATTACCAACCACAGAAACGCTAGAGAATGCCATAGCAAGACCAGCGAATACAGGGCTAAGAAGCCAGCCAAAGGCGGGGAAGAATACTCCGGCAGCAAGTGGAATGCCGATGACATTATACGCAAACGCCCAGAAAAGATTCTGCTTGATTCCACGCATCGTCATCTTTGAGAGGGTGATCGCCTTCACGAGTTTGGAAATATCGCCGTGGAGCAAAGTGATTCCTGCCGATTCAATCGCGACATCGGTTCCCGTTGCCATGGCGATACCAACGTCAGCCTGTGCTAATGCTGGAGCATCATTCACTCCGTCGCCTGTCATAGCGACGATGTTCCCCTGGGATTGCAGTTCCTTGATTTGTGCGAGCTTTCCTTCGGGGAGTACTTCAGCAACCACGTCGTCGACTCCAACCTGCTTTCCGATGAACTCCGCTGTGTTTGTGTTGTCCCCGGTGAGCATGATGACTTTTATTCCGAGAGTATGCAGACGTGAAATAGCTTCTTTGGCTTCGGGCTTCACCGCATCGGCGACCATAACCACGCCAACGACTTTTTCTTGTGTTGCAAGGATGACGGGCGTTTTTCCTTCGAGTGTTTCTTGGTCGAGAGACGATGTATCGAAGGAAAGCTTCATCGAGGTCATGAGCTTTGTGTTGCCGGCGTAGTATTCAATTCCGTTCACGATCCCTTTAAGCCCCTGGCCTTTGATCGCCTCGAAATGCTCAACCGATGATACAGCGAGCTTTTGGCGCTCGGCATGACTCGTGATTGCATGAGCAATGGGATGCTCAGATTTCTTTTCGAGCGATGCGAGAATAGTGATAATTTCTTTCTCTCCAAGATCGGACATTGCGCGAACGGAAACGAGCTCTGGCTTGCCATTTGTGAGTGTTCCTGTTTTATCGACCACGACCGTGTTTACTTTGTAAAGCTTTTCAAGTGTCGCAGCGTCTTTCACGAGGATTCCTTCTTTTGCTCCTTTACCGACCCCGACGATGATCGCCGTTGGGGTGGCGAGCCCAAGAGCACACGGGCAAGCAATAACAAGCACACCAACGAACGAAGCCAAGCCGTTTGATAATGCTTGCGAGAAACCAATGTACTGGCTTCCAACAATCAACCAGATGGCAAGCGTGAGGAATGCAATGACGAGGACGATTGGAACGAAGACCGCAGAGATTTTGTCTGCGAGCGCCTGGATTGGAGCGCGACTACCTTGTGCTTCTTGTACCATCGCGATAATCCTTGCGAGCATTGTTTCTGATCCTACCTTCGTTGCTTTGAACGTGAACGATCCGTTCGTATTCATGGTGCCAGAAACGACGGTATCCCCAGTTTCCTTTTTGACCGGCATCGGTTCGCCCGTCACAAGTGATTCGTCCACGTACGAAGACCCTTCGATGAGTATGCCGTCAACAGCAATGCGACTTGCGGGCTTTACGACGATGAGTTCGCCGTGAACGATTTCGTTTACAGAGATTTCTTTTTCTTTGCCATCGCGAATCACGAGCGCGGTTTTGGCCTGGAGATTTAAAAGCTTCTCGATAGCATCGCCGGTTTTTACTTTTGATCGCGCTTCGAGATACTTCCCAAGTGTAATGAACGCAACGACGACGATCGTAACGTCGTAATAGGTATATTCAACGTTCAGGAACGGTGCAAGTGTTTCTTCAAAGGCGGTTACGATGAAGCTGTAGAGATATGCTGCGAGTGTTCCGATGCCGATGAGCGTGTCCATGTTCGCTTTGCCGTACCGGAGAAATCGATACACGCCAAGAAGGTATGGTTTGCCGACGACGAACAACGTATACGTCGCCATGAGGGGCAGAAGGTGATGGAAGAATTCGCTCCACACATTCGGCATTTCCGCGATGACGGAGAGCTGAGCAAGAATGTCCCAACCCATGATGAAGATACTGATAATTGTGAGAGGGATCACGGAGAGCACTGTGTTTTTCATCTCGGCGATTTCCGCGAGCTTTTCCTTCTTTGTCTGACTGAGACCAAGATGAGCAGCATGTTCACTCGGACTCATGTGCATCGCCTCCGCTGTAGGAACAACAAGGGTATAGCCGAGTGGTTCAATTGTTTTTGAAAGCTGTTCAGGGTTGGTCTTGGCTGGATTAAAGGCAATCTTCGCTGCTTCTGTTCCATAGTTCACTTCAGCCGAGGTAACACCATCGACGTTCTTTAACGTCTTTTCAATAATGCCTGCGCAAGAGGCGCAATGCATTCCTTTTATCGTGTATGTTGTGGTGTCCATATTTTTACGCAAATTAAAATCAAGATTTCGTTCGCATATGATTGCGAATATCCTTGATGTTAATCTCGTAAGATGACGGTGGAGAGATGGCGATGAAGGAGAAGTTTTCCTATGCTTTCGCGAAGTCGGAAAAAGGGTGAGTGAGGGAATGACGACGTTGGGGCGTGTGGTGAAGATGCGTGTACGATGAATGTAATGGCAAGAAGAGTAAGCGCAAGAACAGACGGTGCAACAGCGGTTGTGGATGAAGATGCGGTGGAGAGACAGTGGTTCAAACAATCGGCTTCAGATGATGCTGGATGTGTTGCTGTTGTTATGCACGGCGCAGATCCACATGAGTCTCCATCAGTAGTCATCCCATGCTGCATTCCAAAGATCGCCATTCCAGACAGCGTCGAAACGGTAAGGATGATGGATGCAAGAAGCAAAGAAAGAAGAATTCGTTTCATACGGTAAGTATAGTCCAAGGCTCCGAACACGCAAAGAAAAAACTCCGATAAATCATCGGAGTTTTTTGGAGCCACAGTCGGGGATCGAACCCGAGACCTCATCCTTACCATGGATGCGCTCTACCATCTGAGCTACTGCGGCAGGGAAAATATGCCCAAGTTCGGCGATCTGCTGCGTTGTTCCTCGACGTGATCGACGACGTACCGTGAAGTACGTCTTGACGATCCCGTCTTCGTCACGCCTTGCATCTCGCCAAACTTAGCATATTTTCCACTCTTCAAAATCGAATTCAGTAAAAATCCTCGAGAACGAATGAAGAAAACCTCATAAAATTGTTCGTGGCTAGGAGCTCGGCGAGCACAGTCCGAGGCGTACCCAGATGTACGGTGAGGGCTGCGCGCAGACGACGACACCGCCACGGACGATTTTATGAGGTTTTCTGTGGTGGGTTGGGAGGGATTCGAACCTTCGAAGGCGTTAGCCAAGAGATTTACAGTCTCTCCTCGTTGACCGCTTGAGTACCAACCCATGGTGCGACGAACCTATTTGGCGAATTTTGGGCTTGCGTCTGCGCAAACTCGCTCAACGTACTTGAAGGTACGTCTCGCGAGCTTTGCTTGACGCGCACCCAAACTTCACACAAATAGCTTCGTCGCACCGTCTCGTCGCTTTTTAGTATTCAATGGAGCCGAAAACCGGATTCGAACCGGTGACCTACGGTTTACAAAACCGTTGCTCTACCAGCTGAGCTATTTCGGCATATTGAGAAAACGCATTATTTGGCGATCTGCGTTGTCGACAACTTCCGCTCCTCCTTCAACGTACCGTGAAGTACGTCTCGTCGGTGCTCAGTTGTCTCCTAGCAGCTCATCCAAATACTGCATTTTCATTATTCTCAATGAAAATCACTGCAAAATCGTATCATGTTGGGCAATGTACTGGCAAGAAGGTTTTAAGAGCGCTATCCTAGAGGTATTCTATGGACATCGAATTCGAAGCCACGTTTACGGGTGTTGATAAGGAGAGTATGCGGGCAACGCTCACAAAAACGGGTGCGATATTGGTAAAGAAGGAGGCGTTGATGCGGCGAACGGTGTTTCATCCACCGATTGATGTTCCGGGGGGATGGATGCGAGTTCGGGATGAGGGTGATGTGATCACGATGTCGTTAAAGGTGGTGAATGGGACGGCAATTGAGGATCAGAAAGAAGCGATGGTGACGGTGAATGATTTTGATGCGGCGGTGAATTTCTTGGAAGCAATTGGTGCGAAGCAAAAGGCGTATCAAGAAACATTGCGTGAGGTGTGGACGTTGAACGGAGCAGATGTAACGATTGATACATGGCCAGGATTGCGACCATTCGTTGAAATCGAAGCCGCCAATGAAGGAATAGTACGCACCGTTTCGGAGTGTTTAGGATTCCAGTACGCCGATGCAAAATTTTGTGAAGTGTCTACGGTATATTTTGAGGAACTCGGTATTCCAAAAGACATCATGAAAGATCACACGCCGTTGATTACATTTGAACACCCTCCAATACGCTATGTTTAACGATTGGCTTCCGTGGATTTCGCAGCTTGGGATGGGGGCGTATCTACTTCTCTTTCTTTTTGCGTTTTGCGAATCGATCGCGGTACTGGGATTGCTGGTTCCTGGCGCAACCGTTGTGGTGTTGTTTGGTTTCATTCTTTCCCAAGGCATGTATAACCCGCTTGAAGCAGGGGTTGCTGCTGCCATTGGGGCAATATTGGGTGATATTTTTAGCTTTGTTCTTGGAAGACGTGGCGTAGATCCTGCACGGCGCTTTCCACGATTATTCGCGCAAACCACCGTCGATCGCGCAGAAAAGTTCATGGATGATTACGGGGTTGCTGGTGTATTTCTCGGCCGATTCATCGGGCCGTTACGTCCCTTTGTTCCCTTTGTTGCTGGTGCGCTCAAAATGCGCTGGCGTTCATTCATGGCGATGAACGTAACGAGTGGCGTGCTGTGGGCGGCATCATATCTTGCTGTTGGTTATTTCTTTGGACAGTTCTGGTCATCAATCCACCGTGGATTGCGCTGGGTAGGGCTTGGATTGGTGGTGATCGTCATTGCGTATTGTGTTCTGCGAGTGATCGGCGTTAAACGAAGAGCAAAACTGACAAAAAAAGTAACATCCTCCTCTATGGTGGCCCTTGAGCAAAACCTTCGCGACATTATCACCAAGGCGTTTCGGATTGATGTTAGTCATCCGTCGATGCTGGTGTTTGACGAGCACTCTCCGCTTTCAACGCGTTTATCGAAGGCGTATCGGGACGTGCTTACGAACGCGATCGTTATCAATTTCGACGAAACAACGCCAGATGCGGTTCGTGCAGCAATCGATACATTGGCACCGGGAAGCTTGGTTGTTCTGGTGCAGTCTGGCAGTTTCCGATTGAATGAATTCCGATTCCGTCTTGAGCTCTTCAATCGGAATCTTGCAGTCATCGAGCACCCACACCTCGGTCGCATGCCAGAAGAGGAACACGAAATCTACCTCGACTCACTCGCGTACGATGAGCACTATTATCACACCGTTGGTTCATGGCTGAAGGAAAAGATTGATTCCGCAAAGCAAATCATCGTGTCTTGTGAAGGAACCGAGCTTGTGTACGACGGGCCGTTTGAATCGGCGAAGTTGAATACTGGAGATTACACTGGCATGAAGAATATCGGTGGAATGTTCCCGATCGGAGAAGTGTTTACCGAGGCTGCCGATTTCTCGAAAGCAAACGGTTTCGTGAAATTATTCGCCTACGCCGATGCCGATTTTCACGTGATCGTTCCGCCAGAGCCAGTCACCGTCCGCATCGAAAACGGGATTCTTGTGGAAGCGATCAATCCTCCAGAATCGTTCACGGCAGTTCTTGATCAGATTCGCGCCGATGAGCTCCTCTGGGTTCGTGAACTCGGGTTCGGCATGAATCGTGCACTCACTCGAGATCGAAGATTGACCGACATCGGCAGCTACGAACGCATGTGCGGCATCCATCTTTCCCTTGGTCAGAAGCATTCGGTGTACACGAAGGAGGGGTTCCCAAAGCGATCAAGCAAGTACCACGTCGACGTCTTCGCCGACGTCACCACCGTCACCATTGATGGGGAAGTGGTGTATAGAGATGGTTCCTACGTGAAAGCGTAGTGGAAGAGAGTCGCCACGTAGCGATCAAAAAACGCTCCGAGCATTATGCTCGGAGCGTTTTGTGACTAGTGTAGGATTTTCCCATTTGCGGCGAGTTTGGGTGCGCGGCAAGAAAAGCTTTTGAGACGTACTTCACGGTACGTTGACCCCGCCCCTCGCGAGGGGCGGGGCGATGCTGCAAGCCCAAAATCGACCAAATGGGGAAATGCTATCCAATGAAATGACGGAGATCGACTTTGCTGCCAGCCTTCACCCATTTTGCGAGCGTACGGATTCCGCGGCTGCTGACCATAAGCACGACTGGCTTGCCGGTTGCTGGGTTGATAACCGTTTTCTTTTGCAAGTTCGGCATCTGGCGGCGCTTGGATTTGACGTTACTGTGGCTGACATTGTTGCCAGTCAATGGGGTTTTTCCCGTGATCATGCAGACTTTTGACATAGAAAATTGGGGTTTCGAATGGGCGAATAGTAGCCGAATTGAGGAATTTTAGCAAGGATTAGCCGTGTTATACTGTGTGTAATATGGAGGAATATTCGCGGAAACGTGCGGCTTTGGCGCATGTTGTGGCGGTGAACATGGGCTATGGGCATGAACGCGCTGCCTTTGCATTGCGGCACTTGGCACCCGGTGGGCAGGTTGTGATCGCGAATGATTATCCTGGGATTCCGGAAAAAGAACGGCGGTTATGGAATGCGGGGAAGGGGCTATATGAATTCGTTTCGCGATTCAAGAATGTTCCCATTATCGGCACGGCAGCGTTTGGTGCCATGGATGCCATGCAGCGTATTCCGGATTTTTATCCCAAGCGCGATTTGTCGCAGCCTAGCCTTCAGGTTCGTGAAACCTATGCATTGATCCATCGGAAAGGCATGTGCCGCGACCTTATTCGTCGATTCGCCGAGCGCCCGCTGCCGATTGTTTCTACCTTTTTTACCCCAGCGTTTGCCGCAGAAGAATACGACTATCCAGAAGATATTTACATCGTGCTTTGCGACGCAGATGTGAGCAGAGCCTGGGTTCCGTTGAACCCAAAGAAAAGCAGAATCAAATATTTCGCCCCAACCGGTCGCGTGGTTGAGCGACTGAAATTGTATGGCGTGAAGGAAAAGAGCATAATTTTGACCGGCTTTCCGTTGCCGTACGAGTCCGTGGGCGGTGCGCATTCGCCAGAATATGTTCGAGCAGATTTGCGTCGGCGAATGTGTAATTTAGATCCGCGTGGGAATTTCGTCGCCAAAGCGCATGCATTGCTCGATACCACATTCGGCGAGCGATTTTGTGCGCAAAAACCCACCACCCCAAGTATCACATTCGCCGTGGGCGGCGCAGGAACACAGCGTGAAGTGGTGGCATTAGCCCTGCGATCGTTGGCGAATGATATTCGTGCCGGAAGAATTATCGTGAACCTTGTGGCTGGAACGCGAAGAGAGGTAGGCGAGTATTTTGAGCGGGAAATTCGTTTGGATGGCCTGGTGAGCGCAAAGCGTGCCGGGAAGGTAACGGTGTTATTTGAGGAAAGTCGCTCCGGATATTTTGCAGCATTCACGAAACTCATGCGTAAAACCGATATTCTGTGGACGAAGCCATCGGAATTATCATTCTACACGGGGTTAGCGATTCCGATCATCATGGCGCCAACGGTGGGAAGTCAAGAGGATTTTAATCGTGCATGGCTGACGTACGTTGGCGGGGGAGCGGACGGATTGGCACCGCAATATATGAATGAATGGCTGTTTGATTGGATTGAAAGCGGAGCATTGGCACGCATGGCATGGAGCGGCTTTACGAATGCGCCAACGCATGGAGCGTATCGAATCGAATCCGTTTTGCGTGGCGACTCATCGGTGTGGCGAAACTTACCTCTGGTCGTTTAACTATGCCTGCGAAGAAGATTGGGAGAAAAACTGGGTTTGACGTTGTCGTCATCGGCGGTGGATCTGCTGGGCTTTCGGCAGCGTTTGCGGCGCGACAAGAGGGTGCGAGCGTGGCATTGATTTCCGTAGATACGCTTGGGGGAGAGTGTCCAAATTACGCATGCGTTCCCACCAAGTCCATGCTTGCGGCAGCGGTGCGGTACGACGATATTCGCCGGAATGGTGCACGCTTCGGTATCGATGTGACTCGTCTGACGTTCAATTGCGAAACCATGATGGAGCGCAAAGATGCCGTGGTGCGGGCAATGACGGGGAACCATCGGCTGGAGAATATTCTTGAACGCGAACGCGTGACGGTATTTCGAGGCTCGGCACGGTTCATCGATGATGAATCGATTCACGTGGGTACCCATATCATTAGCGCCAAGGCATTCGTTATCGCTACAGGATCCGTGCCGAAAATCCCACCGATCGCGGGAATCGAGACGGTTCCGTATTGGACGCCGCGTGAAGCCACGTCGATTACCGAGCTTCCAGAATCGGTGGCTATCCTCGGCGGTGGGCCAATTGGCTGCGAATTCGCCACGTTCTTTTCCTTGCTCGGCATTCCTGTAGTGCTCATCGATGTTGCTGATCGATTGCTGCCCCGCGAAGACGCAGAAGTCGCATCGTTGGCAACGAAAACGCTGCTCCATCGCGGCGTGGTGTTTCATGGAAATATCCGTGTTCTCGGCGTTGCGCCATCTGGTCGTTCTATTCGGCTGACGTATCAGACCGGAACCGCGCCTCGAAAAACACTGAGGATCGAAAAGCTCCTCATCGCGTCTGGTCGCGCGCCGAACATTGAATCGTTGAATCTCGATGCTGCGGGAGTATCGCGAAATACAGCCCACGCCGTTACTATCGATGCTGCCCTGCGGATCAAAGGCAAGCCGATGTTTCTTGCTGGCGATGTTTCGGGTTTGCTTGCGTACACACATACCGCGCATCACGAGGGGATGATTGCGGGAAGAAATGCCGCGATGCTTGCCAAGGGAAAGCGGAGTTTTGCAAAAGTGGATTTGCGTGTGGTTCCGAGGGTCATTTTCGTTGCGCCAGAATTAGCATCGGTTGGCGCGATGATCGATGAGTTAATGGCGCAGAAATCATCGTTTACTGTCTGGAAATTTCCGGTCGGTGCCCTCGGACGAGCCGTTATTGAAGGCGAACGAACCGGTTTGCTTAAAGTTTTCGTTGATAAGCGATCACACCTCATCCTTGGTGCCTCGATGCTCGGCGAACACGCCGGGGAAGTCATCCACGAACTTGCCCTTGCTATGCACGCCGGTATCACTATCGACGCTGTGCAATCGATGATCCACGCGTATCCGACGATGAGTGAATCGATTCCTGGATTAATCCCTGGATAGTCCTTCCTCATTTTGCCCATTTTCGGCTTGGTATGAAGTAAAGCGAAGCGCTTACTTCATACCTTGCTTCCTCGACGTGATCGACGGCGTACAGCTCAGTACGCCTTGACGATCCCGTCTTCGTCGCGCACCGAAACTGGTCGAAAATGAGAAAGTCCTACGCTGTGACTATGCTAAGCTTTTCGATATATGCCCGCTTGGTGGTTCATTCCTGTTATTTTCGCCTTCCTTCTCTCGACGCTGCTTGCGCCGATGATTCGTGGGGTTGCGTTACGATTCGGAGTGATTGATTCCCCCGATGGCGGAAGGAAAGTGCATAAAACGCCAACGCCGTTGCTTGGCGGCTTGGCGATTGCGGGGAGCTTTGCGGTTGTGACGATAAGCATCCTCTGCTCATCGAATGTGCTCACGAGCGGGGCGATTGGAATCCAACATTTCATCGGATTCTTCATCGGCATCGCTATCCTCGTCATCGGCGGGGTAGTCGATGATCGATTCACCGTTTCGGCAAAATATTCGATGATGGTGTTTTTGCTGGCATCACTGGCAGCGATTCTTGGCGGAATTGACGTCGCAAAGCTCACGAATCCTTTTGGGGGCATTATCGTGCTTGCACCGATAGCTGCATCGATTGTGGCATTTGTGTGGATTACGGCAATGACGATGACGACAAAGCTGCTCGACGGTGTTGATGGCTTGGCATCGAGCGTTTCCTTGGTGGGCGCGTTGATGATTGCATCACTAGCACTGACTCCAACATATTTTCAATCCGACGTGGCACTGCTTGCGCTGATCTTTTCCGGATCAATCTTCGGCTTTTTGCTCTGGAACTGGTACCCGGCGAAGATTTTTCTTGGGGAATCCGGGAGCACTGTTCTTGGCTTTACCATCGGTGTGCTCTCCGTCATCGCCGGAAGTAAGATGGCGACAGCGCTTTTGGTGCTTGGCATTCCGGCAATTGATGTGGCGTTGGTGGCACTACGCCGGTGGCGAAAAGGGAAGAATCCATTTACGACGGCGGACAGAGGACATTTGCATCTTATGCTCCAAGATGCCGGGCTGTCGCACCGAGGTGTTACTCTCTGTTACTCGATGCTCGCACTCCTCTTCGGTGTAACCACTTTGGTTTTCGCTAGTTGGCAGAAGGTCATTGCCCTTGCCGTGCTGGGACTTATCGCGGTGATCGGTATCGAAACATTGGCGAAATATACGGAAAAGAGAGGGGGACTTTGACCTTTCCCTCCCATTTTGCTACTATCTTTCTACATTTTTGGCTTGCACCAGGCAACAAAGCGTAAGGATTCCCTTACCGCCTTCGCAGCACAATTCTCTATGTTTGCAGTTATTACCGCAGGTGGAAAGCAGCACATCGTTCGCGAAGGGCAGGTGTTGAGTGTAGAGAAGATCGACCTTGAGGTTGGCTCCGCGCTCACATTCGACGCATTACTTGTCGCCTCCGATGACGGAGCAACGGTAAAAGTCGGCACACCAATCGTCAAAGACGCAAAGGTAACGGCAGTCATTTCTGAGCACGGCAGAGCAGAGAAAATCTCTGTGATCAAATACAAGCCAAAGACCCGCTATCGCCGCAACGTTGGCCACCGCCAGCCATGGACGAAAATCACCATTCAGACGATCGTGTAACAAAAAGCTCCGAGCCAACGCTCGGAGCTTTTGTTATTCCGTTGGCTCCTCTTTTTCCTGCGGGACCTCGATGCTGAGCCAAATATCACATTTCTCGCACCGTGTCATTTGCCGATCATAGACTTCTCCTCGTTTTCCGTAGCTCGTATCTGGTCGTCCTTCAGGTGTCATTCCTCTATCACATTCTGGGCACGAAAGAGAATATTTCATATACCAACAGCATAGCAGAAAAACGGTATTATTCCCATTCGACGATGTCCGTCATCGCTGCTTCGATGGAATCGGCAATCCGCAATCTCCCAATCTGTGATCGATTGAGTATCGGCGTGTGGGGAATAGTCGCGAGGTATTCGGGGATGAACCACAGCGGTTCTTCGCTGGTTTCCCAGTGATATGCATTAAATCGGGTAAGGTTGACGGGACGTGAGAATGATCGAAGCGTCTTTTTCTTGTTCGATTGTAAGAAGTATTCGTGGAAGTAGCTCATGACTAATTCGCGAATAGATCGGTACACCGGCTCCCGATACCGCAACACGCCGTGATTCGTTTTCGAGATTGCGCCCCAAAAGCCGTCGATCTGAAACACAGCGATGACGTGATCTTGGTCATGTTTGGTGGAAGCAAGATCGAGAATGAGCGGCGGATACCCATGAAACCGCAACGCCGCAGCAGCAAACATCGCCCCTTCCACACACTGCGCTTCCCGATTTCGCATCACGACTCTCGGCGAATCACACGTTTCATTTGTGCCAACGATCCGGAACGTAAGCGTATTCACAAAATCCTGAATCTTCGCCGGGGTGTTCAGCGCTTTGAGAATCGAACGTTCGTGTTGTGTCCAGGGAGGCATGAGGTGAAGTGTACCTCACCCTCACGCGTCTTTCTGCATTGCAACAAGTGTGCCGATATTTTCGCCTTGGATGATGCGTTGAATATTGCCTTTGGTGAGAAGATCGAAAATACGAATAGGGAGATGATTATCCATGGCGAGGGAAATTGCGGCGTTGTCCATGACGGAAATGTTTGCATTTTGAATGGCGTCAAGATGAGAGAGCGCATCAATTTTTGTTGCATCGGTGAATGTGCGTGGGTCTTTGGTATATATGCCATCCACTTTCGTTGCTTTCAGCACAATGTCGCATCCAAGCTCGAGTGCGGTTGAGACTGCTGCAGTATCTGTGGTGACGAATGGGTTTCCTGTGCCACCACCCACAATGACGATACGTCCTTTTTCCAAATGACGAATGGCGCGCCTGCGAATGAATGGCTCGGCAACGCTTGTGATGGTGATGCGGGTTTGTAATCGCGCAGGCTGACCGAAGTGTTCCAGAATATCTACAAGCGCCATACCGTTCATGACCGTGGCGAGCATTCCCATATAGTCTGCCGTTGCGCGCTCAATCATGGCTTCGTTGCGTGAAAGCGTTGCACCACGAAGGAAATTGCCTCCACCAACCACAATGACAATCTGTGCCTGTGTTTTTGTTACAACATCATGAAGCTCTTCTGCCAGCCCGAGCAAAAAGTCGGTATCGATCCCAAATCGTTCTTTCCCAGCGAATTGTTCCCCAGAAAGTTTCAGAAGAATACGTTGTGGTTTTGGCATAGAGGAAGAAAAAGTTTCTTGCACAAATGGTATCACGCAAAAATAGAAGACCGCACTCCGTTGTGAGTGCGGTCTATTCGTTAGCCTGCAAGGAGGATAACGATATCGTCGTCGGGAATTGTTGCCGATGATTCCGGTCGAAGAATCGGAAGCGTGCATGGTTCCGGGCAACCGATGCGTTGCCAGGTTTTCGATGTGATCCGAACGAAACAGCTTTTTTGCCGCATTGTGCAGTGCGGCACGTTTTGATCTCGGGGCACGCCCGTTTTGGTCGCCGGGCAGCAGCACGTGGCTGCCCAAACTTCCTGCGGCAACTGCTCATAGAGAATCGGAACCAGGTCGACTCTCCATCCAACGGTCATCGCCGCCGGATTGACCGTCGTCGCAAGAATGTTCTTCTCGCGGTGCCTCTCGAGCAGTGCTCTGTAGAGTCGCAATCCCACATGCGGATGCTTCCCCTCAGCTCCTCGCGCCGAAGGGTCGACCCACACGGCTCCGAGCTCGAACCATTCTCCGATGAGGGGCTCGATGGCGGCGTGCCCGATGATGCGATCATTCTGGATCGCGATCACTGAAAGTCCTGCATTCCAGAAACCGATGAGGTCATCGGCGGTCTTGGGAAGGAGTGGCGCCATCGTCGTGCCATTCACGATGATGGAGGAAGTGGAGATCGCGGCGGCGGCAACAGAGAGAAGATCCCGAATGTTCATCGAATTCATGGTGTTCTCCGATATGGTGTGAATGAACAGAAAAGATTTGTACAAACAAAAAACGACCAAGAGAAAATCCCTCGGTCGTTTTGTTGCAATGCAACGTTACGCGCCAAGGGAATTTCCCTTGGTCTTCTTTGCGGTTGCGTATGCTGCATGCATGTTCATACGTCAATAAATAAACCATATGTGGGATTCTTGTGTCAAATGTACGCTTCCATTATTGTAGTGTTCTATGGCGAATATCGAGGATGGGCATTTTTTTCAACGAAGTGGCACGTTGCCTGGCCCGTCGATAATGATTATTGGCGGTACACATGGAAATGAGCGCACAGGCGTTGAGGTTGTTCGCCGATTGGTGCGGGATATTACAGAAGGAAAGCAGAATCTTTTTGCAGGAAAGCTGACGCTTGTGCTTGGGAATATTCCCGCAATTGTCCAGAATGTTCGTGGTGTCGAAGGACGAGATTTGAATCGATACTTTTCACCACGTGCTTTAGCGAATGACGACGGCAGTGCAGAATATCGCCGCGCACATGAGTTGGTTCCGTATATTGCCGCAGCAGATGTCGTCATTGATCTTCACGCGACGAATAAGCCTTCTGTTCCATTCGTTTGCTCGAAAAATGATGCTGCGCATCGTGAAGTATTTCGATGGTTTGCGCCGGAATGCATTCTTGCGGATCCAAATTTTTTTCTTGGTGGAGGAGCATCGGTAACGATTGATGAGTGCGCAGATAGCATTGGAAAGATCGGCATCTGTTTTGAGGCAGGATGGGTGGGGGACGACTCATTGATTGCAAACGTATATGAATCGGCGGTGCGCTATTTGGTGAGCGTTGGTGTTCTTCACGGCAAGAAACAGGACGCTCCGCCGTACGTTGCTCCCGTCTATGAAATGGTGGACGCTATTCTTCGTGACGATCGGATATTTGCGTTCGCAGAAGGAAAGGGATTGAGTTCTTTTGAAAAGATTTGTGAAGGGGAAGTGATCGGGTATCACGATGCCGATCCCGTCACCTCGCGACACAATGGGGTAATCGTGTTCCCAAAACTCCCGGAACATCAGTCCATCGGAAAACCAGTGTGTTACATTGCGAAACACATTGCTGAAAGCGAATAACGTTTCACGATAGTGATTATGGTTTCCGTACAACAATAACCAAATGAGGATGCATCAACGCTGGGAAGAATCGCGTCAGAAGCGTTGAGAGTGTATACGTTCCTGCATTGAACGACGTATACGAGGGATCGGCATTTGTTGTTGCGACATCGATGGTGAATCCCGCTTGCTTTGCGATACGTGTAGCATTGCGAATGGTGTTCATGTGATAATACACGGAGAACACATCTTTTTCTTCTCTACCATAAAGCACCTTCAACAATCGATGCGCAATGCCGTCGGAGAGTATTCGCCGAAGCATAATGAGAAGACTGTTTTTATTCGGTGTAACGAAAGCGAAAAATCCTCCGGGCTTGAGCACGCGATACATTTCTTTCATCACAACGTCTGGATGCTCGACGTGTTCAAAAACCCAAAGAGAAATCGCGACATCGAAGGATGTATCGGTAAAGGGAAGATGCTCAGGAACACCGATGACGGTTTTATGAACGCTCACATTTCCCGTCACCGATTCTTGCGCCACGTCGAATCCTGTTTTCTCCCCGAAGGATTCCGCGAGTTCATCAATAACGAAATTACCTCTCCCGCAACCAAAATCAAGCACAGCAGGTTTTTCGAGCATTGTGCGAATCCTTTCCCCTACAAGATTTTTCAACAGCACCATCGAATCATCCCACCCCGGAACATCAGTTTTATACTGTCGCTTGTATTTCAATTGCCTCAGCTCCTGCGGCGTAAGCACAGTGTATTCGTGAATATAAGGCGCATCCAGTGTGTTCATACGGGTGAATGGTAGCACGGATACAGGGATTGTTTTCCTTTACTTCATATATTCCGGCACCGATGAAAGTAATTCTTCTGCGCTGATGTTGAGAAGTTCGGAAAGGCGGAGGATGTTGATGAATTCTTTGACGAGTGCTGCCTTGAGGAGGTCGGGATTGCCTGTACCGCCATGATCTTTGTCTTCTAAGTGTGTGGCTATTTTTCCCAATTGCTTTGCCATGTGCTGTGCGCTGTGATTCACGGCAAAATCTTGTCGCTCCTCTGGCGTCAGTTTCTTCAGTAGCGGATAGCTTGCGTCGTCAAAAACAAAACGTGAAGCAATATAGTCCATGGCATCCTGCATGTTTGTGAGCTTGGGAGATTCGATGGTCATAGGTTTGGTAATTATTCTTGTAGCGCTTCTGTGATAATGAGCTGGAGTTCTTCATCGGGTAAACGTTGGGGATTGAACGAATTCTTGAGAAGGAGATCGACATTCCCATATGCTTTCCGTAAGAAGCGTAACGCTATGATGACACCACTTCGATCGCGATGTGACCCTCGTCGATAGGCCCGAAGAAAATCGTAGATGACGTGAGGTTCGCAAGATGGTTGGGGAGGGGTAATATCATTCCGCATTGCAACCCATGCGGTTATTGTTTGTTTATTCTCACGAATTGCGGCAACTGTGCGATGCATTCCGTCGAAAATATGGTAGCCATTTTTGGCGTGCACAAGAATCGGCATATCACTCCAGCGCGCCTCTGCAAAAAGCTCAGCAATCTTTACGTCTTCTTGGATTAATTTTCGAAGTATTGCAGGGGAGCGTTCCGCTTTGTGAATAATGATCTCGTTCCATTCCGGAGTTGTTTGCGTGAGTACAAGATCATCCACCTGCAATTCTTTTTTCTCCCAGTGTACATTTGGATCAGTGAGGGCATCGCCGATCCAATTCATTTCTGCGCCGGAATACATTACAAGACGTTCCACAGAAGAGAGGTGATGTTCCACTCGTCGCTTTTCTCCTTCGGCAAGGACGTGAAGGTATTCATCATCAGGAAAGGGTGTTGTGCAAAATTGAGTCATATGGGAGTGGGAAATGCTTATATCGTATAGCGTTCGTCGATATTCACTTGGAGCTTTGAGAGAACCGGATTCGGGATGTTTTGACGGGCGAGTTCGATGGTGGCGGTTGGGATGAGAGAGATGATGAAGGTGGTCATCGGCGCAGGATCGGTTCCGGCAAGGAGGGCGAAACGGACGATGGGGCCGTTTTCTTCGTTTTCCGTCAGCAGATTTACGCCATGTTGGTTAGCGAATTTACGGAGCCTGCCGCGAAGCATTACGCCCTGAAGCGATGAAGGCGAACGAATGTCGTAAATATCCCAGAGCAGAAGATTCATATGCAGCAATAGTACCATATTTCATTGACTTTTTGCCTATTTTCTGCTATAATACCCGGTTGATTTTTTACCGACATTATGGCGAAAAACGCTTTAAAAGTGCTTGCAGTGTTTGCGGTGATGGGTACGGTATTGCTTCCGGTGCAGCCGGCACTTGCCTCGATGATGTTGAGCGATGCTTCTAGCACGATTATTGAAAATGCCATGAATGCATCGTCTGTGGAATATCAGGTTGATGTTGATATTGAGACGAGTAGTGGGAATTTGGAATTGCCAGTGAAAATGCACGTTGATCTTGATGGCGCATCTGATGCTCAGAACAACGCGTCTTTTGATGCTGGCTTTTGGATAGAAGACGAAAAGGGTGCGTTTCATGAGGCAAGTGGCTCTGCGGTGCTTACGGATCATGCCGTATATTTCTCTAAGGATGCCGATGAATGGTATGTGGCAAACATGGATGAACTCATCGATATTCCGGAGGAAGATGATGAAGAATCTTTGGAGATCGTGAAAACACGTGTTGCGGAATTGTTTGCGTACCGGGTTATCGATTACCGTTTTGAAACCACAGAGGTGATCAACAAAACCATGACGGTGCGCTATGCCTATACGGTGAATACTGATCGTTTCGTCGAATATTTGGTTGCGAAGAATCGCCTTCCTGAAGAAAAAGCAGAAGAGGCTCGTGCAATGTTGACTGAACATGTCAGCGTTGGTGGGGCGTTTTGGGTGGATACTCGCGCGATGCTCCCAGTCATGTTCACGATGAATACGGCGGTACATTGGGGCTCAACGTCGTATACCAATGTGAATCTTTCCGTGCTGTTCAAAAGCTTCAATACCGATATCGTGATTGCGGAACCAAAGAATACAAAGGATATTGAAGATATGTCGTTCACCACGTCGGAAAACATGACAATGGCAAGTGTGGCGGATACGGTTGCTGGAATGGATACTGACGGTGATTGGTTGACGAACGAGGAGGAAGAAGAAACATGGAAGACGAATCCGTTGAGCGCAGATTCTGATGGTGACGGATATTCCGATTACACAGAAGTCATCAACGGCTATAATCCTAATGGTGCGGGTAAGCTCGATTCTGATAAAGACGGGCTAACCGACTACGCGGAGATGACGGTACATTGGACGAACCGATTTGATTCCGATAGTGATAATGATGGGTACAAAGACGGTGTTGAAATCGCGAATGGGTATAATCCGAATGGTTCAGGAAAGTGGTAGGATTCGACAAGGTTAAAAAAAACGATCACCAGCTGGTGATCGTTTTTTTATGGCGCTTATTTTGTTTCCGACGGTGCGTCTTGTGATGCACTCGATGGTGCGGTCGGAGACATTGGCATCACGAGTGCGGCAACGATGTACACGATGCCTCCTGGAAAGAATCCAGTAAAGACGATGACGAGAGCACAGAGTAAACGCAGAACAGTGGAATCAATCGCGAAATACTCGCCCAGTCCACCGCATACCCCCGCAATCATCTTATCTGTTCCACTTCTGTAGAGCTTTGTATTGTTCATATATCTGCACAGTAATGCGTTCAAGGGAAAAGCGCCAGCGATGAGAATTTTTCCGTATCAATTCCTCGCGCCTTTCGAAACTCAGCAAGGCTGAAAATGTTCTCTTCTTTCCCTGGTCGTATCGATAGAATGTCGAAATCGCGACCGATGTGACGGAGGCTCATACGCGATAGGAGAACTATCATCCTTTTTAGTCCGTCGTCCAAACGGTAATGAAATTCTTAAGCTCATCAAATGTATCCACTACCGCAAGCAGGGTTTTAGATTTCTGCAATCGATTAAAATAGCTTCTATCATGGGCGCCCCAGGTGACCGCAACCGTGGGGATGTTGGCGTGCTCTGCTTCTCGCACGTCGCCTAGTGTGTCGGTGACAAAGAGGTAATCGTCCCCAGTCAGGCCATACCGCTCTTTGATGAGCGTAAATTTATCAACTTTGCTTTTTGATATTTCTGCTGTTGCCAAGAAATCAAACAAAGAAATAATACCGGCTTTCTCGAGGAGCGGGTGCACATTCCTCTCATATGCGGATGAATTGAGAACAAGAGTATATCCTTCGGCATGAAGCCCTTCAAGGAGATTTTTTGCTCCAGGATACATGGGGACTTTAAGCTTCTTTTTTGCATAAAGCAGTTTGCGTTCCGCTTCTTCCTCTTCTGTTCGCTGCAGTTTTGGCAAAGAAATCTTTTTCATTTCCTCGTAAATATTGCCGCAAAGTAATTCTCTATACATCTCCGCTGTTAATCCCGGATAGCTTACCGCCATTGATGCCATAGCAAGACCAATGGAATCGAAGAGCACTCCATCAAGATCAAAGATGACGACGTTTTTCATAGTGATGAGTATGCTATTTCACGAACTTCGGTATCGACTCAAGTAATTCTTTTGCATTGACGTTGAGAAGCTCGGACAGGCGGAGGATGTTGATGAATTCCTTGATGAGAGCCTGTTTGAGCATGTCGTTGTTACCTACGCCGCCATGATCCTTATCTTCAAGATGTGTGGCGATTTTTCCGATCTGCTTCATCATGTGCTGGAGACTGTGATTGACAGAGAACTGTAATCGTTCCTCTGATGTCAATTTCTGCAAAATCGGGTAGCTCGCTTCATCAAAAACGAATTGCGCAGCAATGTAATCGATCGCTTCCTGTAAGTTGGAGAGTGTTGGGGATTGGTCGACCATAGTATTAAAGACGGTGAATGAAGATTATTCCTCCGATGAAAGTCTATCATGCCGAATAAAAAATCAACGACCATGTACTGAGTACAGGATGTGAGAACTCTGGTCGTATTCAATGCCTATGCTTATAATCCGTTCCATATGAATACCATCCCACAATTTGGTGATCTGCTTGTGAATGCGAAAGAGCGACCAGGGGCGTATGCGGTTATTGCAAACGATCTTGGTCAGATTCTCGCTGTTATCGCGAAGAATCGTTATCATCTTCCTGGCGGAGGCATTGATGCGGGTGAGGATCCATTGAAGGCTGTTGAGAGAGAAATCATGGAAGAAACAGGCTATCAGGTCGATGGATTACAGAACATTGGTCATGCAAATCAATTTCTTGATACGAAAGATTTGGGACCAATCAATAAGCTCGGAACATATTTCGTGGGTCATGTATCCAACACGCCACCGCGTCCAACACACGAAGCTGATCACGCGCCAACATGGATTCGCCCCGAAGAATTCCTTTCCTCCACAGCCCACGACTTTCACAAATGGGCTGTTGAAAAATCTCTTGAGTTCTAGCGACCACGTGCCCTAACGAAAAACACAGCTGATGCCGGCTGTGTTTTTTGTGGTAAGGATTAGTAGCGCGACGTGAGAACTTTCGTTTTTCAGAACTAGAGCATCGCGCCAATAGAACGATGATTTTTAAGATTTTCACAATACTGCTGATATCGCGATGCGAGTTTTGGATCTGACTCGAGCATGGTTGAAAGCTTATCAGCCAGGGCGTCACGACGATTTTTGAGCTTGTTCCACCCTTCCATATCCTCAATATGATATTCCACGGAATTCATAAATCTATCGATCTCAAAATTGAGTGTTCTCTCGGCGATTCGTAATTGCGCCATCATTTTCTCATCAAAATGCTCAGCTCCAGTGCGAGCCTGATCTTCAAGGAGGGTCATGAATTGTTGAAGCCATTGCCAGTATTCTGTATTGTTCATATTTCGATTATTTTAGAGCCAAAGACATAAATTATCTTGGTGTTACCCATCATCGCGATGCGCTCATGTTCTTTTGGATAGGTGTGGCCGTGGAAAAGATATTTTGGCTGCTCTCGTTCTACGTATTCGCGAAGGCCAATATATCCAGTGTGTGAAATTTCTGATGGATCGTCATTGACGCCATAGGGTGGACAGTGCACGAGCATAATATCGACCTTGGGAAGGGTGGCTAGCATCGTGGATGCTTCTTCCTGTGTATACATTTTTGCCGATGATTCTTTGTATTTAACGCATCCTTCGAATCCGCCAAAAATTACTTCTTGAACCTTCTTCGTTTTCATGTGCATGTTTTCTATGCCAAGTGCCGGCATATACATACCAGAACAGTGATTACCATAAACGCCGAGCTTGGGGAGATCGATGAGTTCGAGTGAACGAATTTGGCTCATCTCGAGATCGCCAAGTGTCACAATGATATCAATCGATTGTTCTGCGAGAATTTCTGTAATTTGTTTTTCTGGCGGACGATCAGCAATAGCGAGAATGCGCATAGATCTTTTGAAAGTTTATCACTAACTCACGGTAGGTTCAAGGATTTATAGCACCACTTCGCTCCCTTTTGAGTAAATATCGTTCCAACGCCTGGTTCGGGGTTAAATAGTTGAGCTTCTTTCTTGGACGAGTATTGAGCATGTGCTCGACCATGGCAACGGCCTCCTGTGGAATACGG
>CALRGY010000010.1 GCA_943358395.1 Candidatus Uhrbacteria bacterium
CAACAACGACCGGATACACTCCGCTCACCGGATGCCGCCAGTGACGTTCCGTCACCGGGCGGACCAACACACCGTCACACACCAAATTCACTCACTTTTACAAAACGCTCTCCTTGGGAACAGTGTCTAAAAAATGGGGTCCTTGCCACCCTGAACGGCTCAGCCAATCTCAGAAGATCGTCGCATTCGGAAAAACACTTCATGGTGAAATTGTATTTGCCGGTGATTTTAATCTACTTCCAGAAACCGAAAGCTTTAAGGCAATTACCCGTGAGCTAAAACTTCAAAATCTCAATGCAGCATTTGATGTTACATCAACACGCACTTCTTTGTATGAGAAGCCCATAAAGTGTGCCGATTATGTACTCACCTCACCGGGCATTTCCGTTCTTGATTACCAGGTATTACCAGACGAAGTTTCTGATCATGCTGCATTAATGCTTGATTTCGAAATACCACAAACCGCTTCACTATTCGCACAATTGCAGCGTGAGGTTGACTATGCAGAGGCGTCAGTCACCGGAAAGCGTGTTGCCTGTATTATTACAACAGATGTTGGGGAAGAATTCGCAGGGCACAACACGGAAGAACAAAATCCGACAACATTTCACCATGCAGAACATTCAGCACTCGCGCAGATGATACGCATTCAACCGGACGCGAAAATCGCTCGACTTACATTAACGGGTTCGGGCAGAGCAAAAAAGTTTAAACACGTCGTCCCATGTATGTCCTGCTGGGAAAAGCTGATGCCCTTTTTCAAAAATACTAGCAAGATTGTACTTCTCCTTCCTCATACGTTCGATCGTGTTATCACATTTCCAGCCTTGCAATTACAGGCATTGTATACGCCACTTTCGCCCTCAGTCATCGCCGCGAAAACCGAATTAGAGCTTGAATACACACTCCTACAAAACACGCGCTTAAATGCGCGAGATGCGAGATATGTTGCACAAGTTGCTGAACACGTGCAGCAGCTAGGTGGTCGATGTTTTTTAACGGGAAGCTCCAGCGGAAGAGGAGGTATTCATGAGTTTTTATTGTCATTGACCGGAGATGAATACGGCGACATTGATCTTATTGTAACGGGAGAGCATTTGTCGATTCGTTCAGTCGAAGAAGTCATTTTCCCACTCTTTGTTCGTACATACGGTTGCTCGACGATAGAACGAAGAAACGTATTCATCATCGGAACCACTGAGCAACGATTCATTAGTAGATTCCTGAGCGCCGATGGTTCAGCGATTATGGATTTGACCATTGGACCATCAATTGACATAGCGATGATGCGTAAAGAATATCTTCGCTACCAATGGTTCCACGAAGTTATCTACGAACGATCGTGAATGTATTGAAGTAAATATAAACCCCAGCAAGGCAGGTCAAGCGAAAAAAAGAGGATGAACTTACAAGCTATTCCGTTCCAAACGATTCACACAACATGGTCGACGGTGTTTCCGTTGAATAATTACCGAGCTTCACCTCACTCAAAACATCGATGAGATCTGTATAGTGATTACTGCGACAATGCTGCCCGGTACCGACCACATTTTCTTGTTCGACTCCATTAACAGTCTGTCGTAACGTTGTCCACGTCCAAGGATAGCGACTTGCGACACTCGTGGCACTGTATTCGAGCTTGCTCCAGACCTGAACCTGCTGACCGAACAGAGAAATATCACTCACCACCACACCTTCAAAATCCGTGAATACTTCAATTGATCCGATCATACAATCGATGCTTTGATCACACTGTAGAACACCATCATAAAGAGGAATTTGTGCAATATCATCATTAATACCAAGACTCTTAAGACGCATAATTTCATACGCCCAATCACCGTCTGCCATATAATAACGCTTGCCATCGGCTGGATTGACGTACCAAGCTTCACCACGGGATTCAACCTGGAGAAGGATGTAACCTTTGAGACGATCGACGAGTTCAGTATTTATGGTTAGCTTCGTCGAGTTAAGCGGATTATAACTATTGTTAAGCTCATCTAAATCGCTGTAACCATCATTATCAGAATCGGTATTTGTGTTGTTTGTGCCAAGTGCCTCTTCAAGCTTATCAGCCAGACCGTCCTGATCGTTATCCATTACTCCCGCTGGCTGCTGAATGCCGATGGGAATCTGCCATAAATCAGCGTCAGTTATCCCGAGACCGAAATTGCGAAGCGCAGAATACGCGGCATCACCGTTTTTGATGTAGAAACGTTCTGTCTTTGTGGGCAAAACGTACCAAGCTGCACCGAGGCTATTCACGTGCAGAAGAATGTAGCCACGCGTGTGATCCATTGATATTGCCGCCCGAACTGCCGATACGCCGCCTAAAGTTGAAAGAAATATCAGTAGGCATCCAGCGAGAAATATTCTTGATCGCATAAAATTATATCGATAAAAGCATAACATAAAATATGAACCTTTGCTTTTATGACATTGAAATGCTCCATGTCATTTCTAATTTGCTATACTGTACCCATGCCTAAAGATACAAAAAATACTGAGGAAGAAATTGTTGGCAATGTGATTGATGCTGGGGAGCCGATGATGAGCTGGGAAAGCTGGGAGTTTCCTTTTGTTGAGCGTTCCAAACGATGGTATGTGATTGCTTCGGTATTGGGACTGTTCCTCATTCTCTATGCTCTTTTTACCGCAAACTTTATCTTTGGCGTAATCGTGCTCATGTTTGCCGTGATTACGCTTATTCGGGACATTAAGCGCCCTTCACGCGTTCCGGTGCATATTACGAACAAGGGATTTGTGTTTGGGGATAATTTCTTTGGCTTTGAAAACATTCGAGATTTCTCCCTCACGTACGACCCACCAGACGTAAACAATCTTTACCTCACATTTCACGGCACACTGCAGCCCATGCTCTCTATTGCCCTCGAAGACATGAACCCCAACCAGGTACGGGACACTCTTCTTCCCTTTGTATTCGAAAACCTTGAACGCGAAGGAGAAAGCTTGACCGATGTGCTCCGCAGAGTGTATAAATTGTAAGCATTTTGTAAGATTCTTTAGGAATTTTACAGATTCGATGCTCCAAAATCGAATCATTCAGTTTCAGAGGACTGCACCAGTTTCGACCAGTTTCGGTGCGCCAGGAGCACACTTCGCAAGACGTACTTCCCGGTACGTTGCGCGAATGTGCGACGCAGCAAACCGAAAGTGGGCAAACTGGTGCGGTCCTCCATGCGCCCGTAGCTCAGTTGGATAGAGCATCAGATTGCGGATCTGAGGGTCGTACGTTCAAGTCGTGCCGGGCGCACCATACAAAACCCGTAAATTTCTCCAGGACGTTGTCAGAAAATTGCGCATCGCCTCAACGTACATCTGGGTACGTATCAACGATTGCTCATTTTCTTCCTAGTCCTGAAAAAATTTACGGGTTTTGTAACTCTTCACGTTCTCGTCGATTCCGAGTTCCTCTCTTTTCCCTTTCTTCAACACCATCATCTGAAGTGTGGCATAATAGGGGCATCATTCATTAACTCTCTGTATGGCGAAGGGAAACAATGCACAGAAGAAAGATAAGAAGAAACCAAAGGCTAGCGCAAAGAAGAAATAAGGGTACTGATAATGAAGGCACCGATGGCGCAGAGCACAATGGTGCCACCGGTGGCGAGGTTCAATGCATAGGAAAGGGCAAGGCCAACAATCACACTCGCCACAGAAATAACGATCGCAATGCCGATCGTTATTTTACATCCGCGTCGATACTGCATAGCTGCAAGAACGGGGATTACCATCAATGCGCCAACCAAGAGAATACCGACGACCCGCATAGAAACAGCGGTGATTGCAGCAGTAAGCACTGCAAGGAGCACGCTTACCCATGTCACGTTCACTCCATTCGCTTTCGCGATGTCTTCGTCGAAGGAAAGAAGAAAAATCTGTGGATACATTTTTATGATTATCCCCAGCGTTACCACAGATAATCCACCCATTATCCACAAATCATTCACAGTTACCGTGGTGATGCTTCCAAAAAGATAGGAAAGTATCCCTCCATTAAACTTCCCCACCGCGCTCATTGCTACCACGGCAAATGCCAAGCTTCCCGAAAGAAACAGTGCCAATATCGCCTCACCACCAAATTTCCCAGACAATCGCAATCGCTCAATGCCGATTGCAACAAGAATCGAAACCACAACTGCCGCAAGAAGAGGGTCAATACCAAGCACAATACCCACCGCAACGCCCGCTAATGCTGCATGCGAAAGCGTATCGGCAATCAGTGCATATCGGCGAACCGTTAAGAACATTCCCAACACCGGAGCAACGACGCCGATGATGATGCCGGCAATAAGCGCTCGGGTGAGAAAATCGTACGCAAAAAAATCCATGATCATAGTGTGTGTTTTTTTCCGTAATACCACGCCGCAGCAAGCGTTGAAATCGGAACCGCGATCACCAATGATGCACCGCCGACGATCGCGCGAACGACCTCTTCCATCACGTATTCCGCATTCAACACTACCCAGAGCGGTGGACCATTATGCGTTGCGAATAAAAGAAATAATGGAAATGAAGCACCGGCATATGCAAGTGCCAACGTATTGACTAACGATGCAATATGCTCGCGGCCGACACGAATACCCCGTCGATACAATTCCCTTCTTCCCAACGTAGGATCTGCAATCCCAATCTCTTCGACTGCCGCGACTTGCGCCGTGGTGACATCATCAAGCACTCCGAGTGTTCCAATGATCATTCCTCCCAAAAGAAGACCTTGAAGATTCAACGACGGCAATGAACCGACCTGCAAATACACCGCCTCCTCTGTTCCGGAACCTGAAAGCTTCGCAAGAAACACGGCGAGCAATGAAAATGCAACCGCGCCAATCAATGTCACAAGCGTGGATCCTAAGGCAATACCGCTGCGCGTATTCACGCCGTGGGCAAGAAGAATCGATATGATCGCAATCGCAAATGCTCCAAGCACGCTCACGATTAATGCATCGTGACCGGATAAAATCGCTGGCACAACACCGAATACCAAAATTGCTAAACTTGCCGCAAGGCCAAACAGTGACGTGAATCCACGAATCCCCGCAAAGACGATGGCGAGAATGAAAAAGATACAAAGACCCATGAGTGCACCGGGGATCCGGAATTTATCTAAAATAATGTATCCAGCCTGCTCAATGACCGTATCTTTTGTGACAATTACCGTATCTCCAACTGCGAGCTTTTGCTGATCAAACGCATTCGGCGACATTGAATATTCTAAAAGCTGATCTGTTCCCGCGTCTGGTCCATTACTCAATTTCACATTCACACGCTGAAATTTCTCGGGGAATCCAGGATCCGTACCTTCGTGTTCACTGAAAATAATCGTGACACGACCAAAGAAAAATTCTGAGGAATCTACAGACTGCGCAAAAGAAACCATCGGTGCAGCGCAGAGAATAGTGATGACTACTGCCGCAAAAATCTTTGCCCACGAAAAATATTTAATGACCATAATGTTCGATGTGATGTTGAACATCTTTTGGAGAACCGTGGCAAACCAAATGACGGTTTAAACAGATGACGCGCTGGACTTCGTGGGCGATAGCATCGGTATCATGGGACACCATCACAATGGTGAGATGATGTTTTATGTGGAGCTCACGAAGAAATGCATAAAATTCCTCCTGACTTCCTGGATCAATTGCTGCTGTAGGTTCGTCCAAAAAAAGCACGTCTGGGTTCCCTGCTAATGCCCTGGCGATCATAACCCGTTGACGTTCTCCGCCAGAAAGTGCGCCAATACGACGAGAAAAAAGATGATCCGTTCCAGTTGTTTTCAACGCGCGATGGATGCGACGATCGCGATCCTGCGCCGATGATGCATCGAAAATTCCACTTGCCGCAATTTCTGCAACCGATGCCGGGAATGTTGTATCTCCACCACTAGAACGCTGCGGAACGTACCCAATCTTTTTCTTGGAAAGATGCGAGGATATTGCGCCATGACTGGGCGAAGCAAGCCCGAGAAGCAATCGCAGTAACGTCGTCTTCCCTCCCCCGTTTGGCCCGATAATGCCAATGTATTCCCCACGATGAATCTCCAGAGAAATATGGGAAAGAATTTCTTTGCCGTCGATGATATATGAAACATCGTTTAGCGAAAACAATGAATGGGCTATTGGCATAGCATTGCGGTTCGCAGCTTCTCAAGATTCTTTTTCATGAGACCAGGATACTCCAGTTGCATCTGCTCATCGGAAACAAGACTTTCAATAGGATCAAGAACATCGGTTTTCGCTCCCGTTTCTTGTGCCAATGTTTTTGAAAGTGCTGGATTCACGAGCTCTTCGAAGAAGATAGTTGTGATGTGATGTGATCGAATGAGATTTGTGAGCTCAACAAGCTTCGATGGCGATGGTTCGTCTTCTGGGGAAAACCCGGAAATAGCATGAACGGTAAAGCCGTAACGCTTTGCAAGGAATCCGAATGCATCATGCGCTGAGACAATTTCTGGGATCTGACACGTCGCAAGACCCGCACGATACTCATCATCGATCCCTTGAAGAATCGCGATCTTCTTTGAAACGTTTTCACGAATAATCTCTGCACGCGTTGAATCGGTGAGTTCGAGCTGACCACCAATCGCGCGAACAATGTCTTGCATGAGCACGGGGTCGAGCCAGACGTGGGGATCGGTCTCTGGATACTGGAGACCACGAAGTACGAGAATTGTTGGAAAGTTCCGTTGAAGCGTTGCGTCGTCGATCCACGCATCAACGCCGCCGTTCACAATAAGAAGCTCGGCGTCGTGAATGGTTTTCACGTCATCAATGGTTGGTGAGAAATCGTGGGGTTCGACGCCTGGGGGAACAATGGTGGTGATGGTTGCAGCGGGGTCGAGATCAGATGCCATCCAGGCTAAGGGATAGATGGTGGCGACGATTGAGACGGTACCGTCGTCTTTGGAATAGTCGGGAAAGTTGTTTTCTGGGAGAAAAGAGATAAAAAAGAGGAGACCGGTCCAAGCACCGATGATGCAAAGGGAAAGAATGAGTACTATGCGGAGGCGCAGGTTTTGCATAGGCCGAAGAATTCTAGGGAATGACGGAGAATTGTGAATTTAGACTTTTTATCAACGCGATCTTCGAGTTCATTAAACGGATCATCGACGTGAATATCGGCAACGGCATCGCACTTTATGCAAACAATGTGATGGTGATGGTCTTGCTCGACGAATTCGTACCGTTTGATGTGATCATGGAAGTAGATGGGAGTAATAACGTGAGCGTCGGTGAGAACCTCGAGTTCCCGGTAGAGTGAGGCGAGGTGGAAGACGACATCATTTTCCCGAAGGTGACCTCGAATTTCATCAATTGTGAATGGCTTCACCTGCTTTGCCACAATCGCAATAATCGCTCGTCGAAGTGGTGTCATTCGAAAACCTTCAGCAGAAAGTTCATATGCGATCTCTGCGCCTGTATTCAAATCCTTTTTCATAGGTACTGGAATCTTAACGCGAATCATTCGCATTAGCAAGATGCCCCTTTTGAAAACGCACCCCCTCCGACTCGCACCCCCTCCTAACTCCCCCTTGGCAGGGGGGAGGGTTCACATCCGGATTCCCAACCCCTTCAAAAGATCACTTCACATTCCCGTCACCACACTTCCCAACCCACTCAAAGACTCCCCTCACTTCACTACCCCCTCGCAATACTTATCCTCACAATCTCCTTCACTCCCCCTTCCCGCAATATCGCCTCAGCCGCACTCATGGTTGCTCCTGTTGTTTCAACATCGTCAAACAGCATCACTCGCGTTGGCACTTCAATTCCCTGCCGCATCGAAAATGGATTCTTTTGAAACGCCTTCTCTCGCATACCATGCGACGCATTCGCCTGCGCAAACCATCGGTGCTTTCGTTCAAGGAGTTCTACAACAGGCAACTGTAAGAATTCGCCTACACCGCGAGCGCCGTGCTTTGCTTGATTAAATCCCCTGTTCCTCTCTTTCCACGACGACAACGGAATTGGCACAATCGCTTCGATGTTTTTTGTCTCAATCAGGCTCTTCCACGGCGCGATCCTTGATCGAATCAGCGCGACAAGACGAACGAGTCCATCTTCATCTCCATCATATTTCCATGCACAAATCAGCTTCCGAATCACCGGATTCGCATATGCAAATGGCGGGCCATCAAAAGACGACTCCGCCATACATGTCATGCATAATAACGATCCTTCAGCCTTGCATCGTACGCAATACCGTGGAAACATCGCATCCCAAATCACACACCGTCTTTCCATGTGTATCCATCAATCAACCACGTAGTTCCGGACTTCACCAACGTCACCGTAATCGACTGATACTTCTTTGTGGTATTGGACGGATCGCCGTTTGTTTCTTCGCGTTGCGTTGTCATTGTTAGCACTGTTTGGGTTGCACTTGCGCTGACTGTTTTTGGCGCGGTCACTACCAATGTTGAAACGCCGTAATACGCACCCGTCGATGATGCGCGCACATCTTTCGCTAATGACGTGAGCTTCTTTTGAAATGCCACGGTCGCCATTGGCAGAACGTCATCAATGTTCTCTGCATCTGCTTCAGAAGAATAGCTTCCAAAGCGTTCCACGAACGTGCGTGCAACAGTGATCGCTGATGTTTCTTTGATGATCGGCGTTGCAACCTCAGGTGCAGTCGACGAGCCAGATGTCGATGCTCCAGGTTTATCCTTTGCTGTATTGATGGTTTGCGACGCAGGAATCGTCACCGCTGTTGGTGCGACCGTTCTATTCCTCCACATCAATCCCAGCGCAATACACAACATCAGTACCGCGATCGCAAGCCCAATCTCAATTTTCGTCTTTCGTTCCATAGATTATGCATTACGTTCATCTGCTTGCTCTTGCGCAAGTCGTTTCTTTTCATTCTCAATATCGAGCAACTGCTGTGGATTCGTGGTTACAATCTGATCCTCTGTATACGACGCAACAATTTTGATTGCGGCATGCTTTTGCCCTGCAAAGAAAATTCCTTCCCCCACCGCAGATTCAAGGAGCAAATACTTTTCGCTTTGTGTAAGGTTGAATGTTTCCGCAATTCTATCCACTCCTGCTGGCGACTGCTTCAGCAAAAGCTGCAGTGATGAGTTCGTGACAATCGCTTGCCCGTATGACGATGTTAAGAAGTCGTTCACGTCTTGCGTAATGGTTGTTACACCAAGGAAATATTTTCGCGCACGCTTCACAAGTGCAAAAATAAACTTCGCTGAGTCTTCATTTTGCATGAGCCACCACGCTTCGTCGATGACGAGCACACGCTTCTTACGCTCGCTGCGCACCACATTCCAAATATAGTTCACGATGGTATAAATCGCCATTGCCCGAAGCTCGTCTTCCAGATCTCGCACAGAAAACACCACAAGCTGATTCCGCATCTCCACAGTGGTTGGTGAATTGAGCAGTCCAGAAAACGTACCAGCAGTAAACTTCTCCAAACGTGCCACCAAATTTTCCCCACCTTGCATGCCCTGGAGCACCTGCAACAAATCTTCCAAAATCGGGTAATCCGCAATGCCCTCTAATGTTGCCAAGTCTGGCGTAATGTCTCGCTTAGCATACGACTCTAACAGCGCACGATCGAGCAAAGAATCTTCTTCTGGCGTAAAGCTGAGCGTTCCTTTTTCACCCATCGGCTTGCCGATCATGATGCGGAGCAATCCTTTCAACGTAATCACCGCACTGCGCAAAATATCATCGACCGACGTTTCGTCGCCTTTTGCTCGCGGAAGATCGAACGGATTCACCTTACTCTCCGATGCAAGCGAAACATTGATATACGTTCCACCAACAGCATCCGATAACTGCCTGTATTCCATTTCAGGATCGATAACAATCACATCGACCCCCATCATCATCGAACGCAAAATCTCCAGCTTCACTGCATAACTTTTTCCAGCACCAGACGTTGCAAACACCACAGAATTCGCATTCTGTAAGCTGAACCTGTCAAAAAGAATGAGCGAATTATTGTGACGATTGATGCCGTACAGAATGCCATTATCACTGGTAACATCCGACGAAATAAACGGATACGAAGAAGCAATAGGCGATGTGTTCATGTTGAACGTAATCGCGAGCTCGTCGTTCAAGAGTGGTAACGTAGAATTGAAACCCTGTTCCGTTTGATAGAATCCGCGCTTCGAGTAAATAAGCTTCTGACCGAAGATTGATTCAATTTCTTCCGTGCGCTTATCTAATTCCTCTGTACTCTTGGCATAAATGGTGACGTAAAACGCGAATTGAAAAAAATGCTCAATGCCTTGAGTAAGGTCGTCGCGCAGCTGCTCAACGTCACGCAATGCCGTTTCACGAATAGGGTCGCGTGGCTTTCCATTCTCATTATCTGAAACAATCTGCGCCTCAAGCACACCCACTTTGTTGCGCAGCTGCTTCAAAATAACTGCTGGAGCAATGGGGTAAAAATACATCGCAATGTCAATGGTGCTGTTGTAATTAATAATGGGCGCGCCCCAGCCAATCCCAACATATCGGGGATATGTTGTGACGAAAAGTGTACGAACAAACATGTCGCCCAAGTGCAAATGTGCCGACGTTACTTCAAACGACGACGGCGCAATAAGGTCGCGAACACTTACCGTGCCACGGCGATACACGCGCTCTTCTTCCAGCGTGGTACGCTCGCTCATTGCTCGCTCTTGCGCTTCCGAGAGCTTCTTTGGCTCTGCTACGGAAGTGATGGCTGCTTTCTTGGGATCGTTTACATCGAATGCCATATTAGAAATGAGTTTCTACGCGCAGCTTTCCAACGTCTACCAATTTCTCTGTGTCGTACACGTCTGGGTTATACGAAGAATAATACAGCTCAATAAGCCCCTGTGTATCGAGCAATGCCACCTGCAAGCTCATGCTCGAAAGTCCAGAAGCAACGGTGGACACTTGACGCATAAGGGTATCGCGCCGTAATTGAAAGTGCTTTTCGTTGAGTGTAATAATTTTTGCCGGGGAAAACGCGCTCGTAAGCTTTGTTATGAACCCCTTTCCTTTTTCGGCATCTTCCGAGGGGTCGTACGGCACCACCACAAAAAAACGCTTCTGCATAATTTGCCCCAGCTCCACCAGCTCTTGAATGAACGACGTATAATCACGAATCTGTGTTCGTAATAATTCATTGTGGATTGTTTCTTCTTGATGTTTCAATGCCGCAATATAGCCGTCAACATTCATGCGCCGAGACTGAATGACGACTTGTAACGGATGTTCTAACCCATTCAAAAACTGCATGTACCCCTGAATAATCGCCTGTTGTTCATCTTCACTTTTGAGAGCGAAGTTCACGCTCGATACCATCAGTACCGCACGCAACGTCCCGTCTTTCATGACCACACAGTCCTCACGAATTTCTGCAATATCTAAAAACCGCTGCGTGGGTTGCCCGGATTTTTGCTTTGTATTGGACATAGTTATACGTCGTCTTCGGCGTGATACACACCACCAGTATTCACGACCAGCGTTAATTCATTGAGCCGCGATCGTTCAAGCGGCGCCTTCCGCACTGGTGGTGGCGCCACGTCTTCGTCTACCTTTTTTAAAAAGAAGCGAATATCCGCATCGCTCAATGTTTTGTCCCAAATACGCAAATGTGGTTTACGAAATGTTTGAATAAAATTCAGCACAATAAAATGAAACGGTTGACCGTTCACCTTAGCAAATGAAAACGCCAAACCAATGCACAGCACCGGAACGCCAAGAAGAATAACGTAAATCACATTAAGGAAAATGCGATAAATCACAAACTCCACCAACAGCACACCTAACATAATCAAAAATTGCCGCGCAGTAATGGGGCCAATAATTTTGGATTCGACATCGAGGAATTGTGGAACCACGAATTGGTTGGGCATGAAAAAGAGAGAATTCCTTCAGAGTATATCACCTCTAGAATCGGATTCGATCGTTAAGTGAGGCAATCGCGCGAATCTCTGCCGGGCTTACACTCTCTTCACCGGCACCGCGGCGACGCGTGGCGATTTCTGCCACACTCACGCCTTGGGCAAGTGCCGCAGACGTCATAGCAACATACAACTGATGCATAGGACTTTTTCGCCAAGCATTCACACCCCTCACTCGCTCCTCGTATGAGGAATGCTCGATGGTCGCCAACATATCTTCAATTTTTTGTGCGGCATCTGCTGGCACTGTAGAAAGCCTACGGAATTCAACCGGGGTCATGCCTCCCAACTCATCAACAGGGCCGACTAATCGGCGGACTGGCTGAATATCGGTCACAGGAACCGATGCATCGTGCTGCGGCGCAACAGAACCAACGGTGAGCATTGGCATCACCGGCGTTGGCCTGTTTGCTAAGGCTGCCTGCACCCGTTTCTCTTGCGGAATTGCTGCCACCTGCTGTGCCGTTTCTTCATGCGATGTGCGCGCCATGCTTACGCGAGCACTTGGAAGCACTGGCTCGATATGCTCCACAGCCGCACGTTTGGTCAGCGCAGAAAAACGTTGGTCGAGAATGTCATTCTTTGGTGCATTCACCACCGGCACTTCTGCCGCAACTTCGTGCGACGGAGAAATTTCCAGCACACGTGACGTGCTCAACTCTTTCGTGCTTCCCTCATTCTCAGAAGAACCGCCTCCAGCAAACTGCGTTTTCATTTCACGTTCAATCTCTTGAATGGCAACGTCCCCACTGTTCACCATTTGTCCCGTTACTCCACCCACAATATCCACCATATCTCTCCGGCCATCAATCGTGGAAAGAAGCTTTTGTGCAGCATCGGGGCTTAGCCCAAGCCCGCCAATCGTTTGCGCACGAGAAAAAAACGTCAACGTCGATTCTTTCGTTTTTTCCCCCGTCCAGTATGCGTTCACTAAAAAAGCACAACGCTTAATGAGTACTTCCGAGAAATTCATCTGCAACGTTTCATCCAGCTGGGTGGCAAATGTTTCCGCATTCATCTTCATTTTCCCCACCCGAGACTTTGGATACTTCTGTACGTCTCCGCCCCATGCCCCAATAGACGTTGCAACACCAGGAACATGCTCTTCCAGCGGCAACAATCGAAAGCCCACCACATCACACGCCAGCCGCTTTGCACGCTCCTCCTCAATGCCGAATGCTTCCATGAGCATCGTTGGGAACACGTCGAGTGTGAGTGCTTCGTCCAGCACCGCATCTGTAAGGTCGAGCAATTCCACTGCCCGTTCCTTTGGCAACGCAAACTTTTCCAAAATCGTCTCAAACACCGTCATCACCGAACCATCCATCAAAAACGCCTGCACCGGTGGTATCTTGATTAATTCAGCAATGGGCATAGAAAATATTGCTCACCAAACAAAAGAACCAGAAGGAATCTGGTTCAATTGTATCACGATCATACTATCGGAACGGATCGCCTCCTCCTGCTCCTCCTGCTGGCGGATCATATCTGCCCCCTGTTGGATTTGGCACATCTGGTGCAGGCGTTGGTTCATCCTGGAATCGCAACGGTGGACGTGCCTTTGGCGTAAACGGCGCAGGCGCCGGAGCTGGTGCAGCCGATGGTGCAGGTGCCGGAGTACCAGAACCCCGAACCTGCCGAACCACCGGTTTTCGTCCTGCTGACGCTCCCGATCGATACTCATCCGGTGGACGAGGCGCTGCAGAATTCACTCGTGGCGTTGGAGCAGGACGTGCATTTCCTCTCCCATTCAAGAACTCCTCATCAGGACCCGATGATGCAGGAGCGGGCGCAGCCGGCGCTCCAGTTCCAGAGCTTCCGCTACCACCTCCTGATGAACCAGAACCTCCACTCCCACCGCCCGCACTTGACGTACGACGCTCTCCATATCTTCCACCGGTACTAATATCCTTTGACATTTCCTCAATTTCCTTCGCGCGCTTTGCATCCCCACCACTTACCGCTTTGGCATGTTCTGCAAGAAGTGCGCGCTTACGCACCGCCAAAGAAGCTTCTGCCTTCTTTCCGTCAGCACCCCCAGCCATGCGAGTATTCTCTAATTGACGGATCATGTTTCTATTCGTTCGCTTCGCAACTAATTCCGTAAGAACACTTGCAGGTGCACCTTCAGGAATAAGAAGATCGACGTGACGAGCATTCGTTGCATCTCCTGCGAGCATGGCATCCATTTGTGCAGAAAGACGGGTATCCGCCGTATCTTCCTGCGCAAGCTCTCCAACATTGCTCCCAAAAACATCAGCCAAATTCTTTCCATTAGCAAGAAATGATGCCGAAGCTGCTCCGTGCACACCGGCTTCTAGATTTTCTGCTTTTGTGGTTTGAAGAACATCGAGTACAGCATCACTTCTCGTCGATCCCACTCCGTCTGCATCTTTCTGGAGCAACATTCCCGTACTCACCAAGGTTTTCACGCTCGCAGAAGATGTTGCGGTATCTCGCACATCATCAGCGGTAATGGTAGCCGCCATCGCTTTACGCTGATCATTCCTTCCAGCACCATCCGCGATATAATCCCACGCGTTCGTCTTTCCATCTTCTGTAATATATTTTTTATTTGCTGCCTGAACTGCTTTATCCGCATATGCTGCCGCATTCTGAACTTTAAAGTCCACTTTTCCTCGCTTATCAGCCCTTGCTTTATAATGCGTCTCGATGCTATCTGCTTTCGCCTTGATATAAGCCTCCTCATCTCCATACGCCCCTCTTCCGCCCTCGGGCTCAATAAGATGAGGGTTCGCAGTGTACGTATCCTGAATAAGTTCCTTCTCTTCCGCAGAGAGCTGCATAAATGCTGCGCCTTCCTTTGTGGAAGCGTACGCTAATTGATCGCCCAAAACCTTTCCGTAATCTGCGGCAGCAAGTGCTTTATAATCAGAATTAGGATCTTTCTTCTTATAATTTTCTTCCAAATCTTTACGAAGCTTATCTTGTGCTGCCACCGTTGTCGCAAGTGCTTTCGACCGTGCGCCATGTACTTCTCCCTTATATTGAGCAAGTACACCGCGACCCGAACCAGCAAGTGACTCCCCCTGTTTGATCATTGCCTCTGCGCGCTGAATACCTTCGCGATCATTAGCATCTTTCGCGGTTTTTAATGCCGCTTTACCATTAGTGACCTTCTCATTTCCATTCACAACATCGGCACGTGCTAAATTGTATGCCGTCTTCTGATCGTCCGTCATGTGTTCTGCATCTTCAGCGCCACCTTTATTTCGCTTCTTCCGTTCTTCTTTTCCAATTCCAACAATAGAAGCTCCCGCACCGGCCAATGAGCCACCGATCATCCCTGCAACCAATCCACCGCCCAATGCCTTGGTCATACCAGTTCCGATATTCGCCAAGCCTTTACCAAACTTTTGAGAATAATTTGGTGCAATCTTTCCAATACCAGGAACTTCCATCCCTCCAATTTTTCCACCTTCAAATGCAGCTTTACCCAAACGCTTTCCAGAATTCAATGGGCGAGCAATTCCTTTCAATAATCCAATGCCGGCACCCTCACTCAACACCTTACTCGCAAAGCCACCCATGCCGGCGGCGCTGGCGGAGGCTTGTTGCATGCCGCCAAGAAGAATGGCGAGGGCGAGGAACATGCCAAGGAAATTGTCGAGTTCAAACATTGTTAATGGAATACCAGCATCGGTTTGGGATTCTGGCATGGGAAAATCCTCGGTTTGGGCGAGGTTGGATCCGGATGATGCCGCAAGGGCAAGCCACAGGAAAAAGACCATGATCGGGCCAAACATGAGGGCACTCGTAAATTTCTTCCACCATTCTTTGTAACTACTCTCTGCGGCATGAAAAATGTCCTTTACCCCAATCATGAAAAACGCCAATGGCGACATGATAATGACAATCCAGAGAATGATAATGCGCCACACGAATGCTGCGGCAAGAAGGAAGATCACGCCAAGAATTCCTAAAAGGACAATAAATTGTAAATACGCACCAACTAAAAATTGAAATGCCTCCACACCGGAACCATTTTTATTAATCTCTACAATAAAATCTTGAGCAAATTGCCCGTAGGTATTCAAACTAAGCATCGCGGCAAAGTTTCCGGCAGCAATCGAAACAATTGCATTCACAAAGGTGAACATGATCACTTGGCTGACGTCGATGAGGAATCCACAAATCAGCTTACTGAAGTTAACGAGCACAATGGAGATAAACAATTTTGGCAATTGCTGCGTCCAGTTTGCTTTTTCGTACCCAATCACCGTCATCATTGCAATAACGATTAATATAATGACAACGAACATGTTCACCACGTCACGCACCAAGCTCCAGCCCAAGTTGGTAATGTGACTGTTGTAAAAACCGTTGTAGCCCAAAATCGGAATAACGATGGATTGAATAAGGAGCAACGTGAGCTGCCCAAGGCCTCCCGTCAATACTTGAATGATCTTCGCCAACGTGAGCATGGTCGTGTCGATCGGGTTCATGGCGAAATCCGTCCAACTCGTATGCGAGCTCGCAAAAGAATACTGTAAAGGAATAATCACAAGAACCAACGCTATCGTGAGCGCGATGATTGCTTTATGTTTTGTGCACCACGCACCAATCCTCCCCACAGAATCCAAAAACTTTCGCATACTGGGTAGAGTATATCATGATAAGATTTGTCCGATTATGATCCCTCACGACCAATACACTATTACGCTTGCCAATGTACCGGGGTTTGGACCAAAAACGCTTGCATTACTGTTTTCAGCGTTTTCGAATCGGTCTGATGCATGGAATGCATCTATTGATGACTTGCTTGCGCTAGGCATTCGTCAACAGGATCTGAAATATTTTCCTGCATTTCGTACAAAAAACGATCCGCAAGAATTTCTTGCCGCCATGGAACAGCACGGCATTCATGCAGTAACAATCGATGATGACGAATATCCATCGATGCTCAAGACTATCCACACTCCACCAACACTCCTCTTTATTAAGGGCACGTTGCCGCCCGTCACAAAGAAGCATTTAGCGATTGTTGGTTCACGGCATGCCACCGGTTACGGTCTTCGGGTTGCGCACAGACTCGCGAAAGAGTGTGCCAATGCCGGGATGGTGATTGTGAGTGGGTTGGCGTACGGCGTTGATCAGGCGGCGCATAAGGGCACACTTGAAGCAAACGGTATTACGCTTGCGGTGCTAGGCTCGGGATTTCTCGGCATCGACAATCCCCGTCACAACGAGCTTTGCGATGCCATTATTGCCGGAGGCGGTGCCATTATTTCGGAATTCGGCTTTACGATGCCGCCGCTTGGGCAAAATTTTCCCATAAGAAATAGGATCGTTTCAGGCATGTGCCACGGCACGCTGGCAGTAGAAGCAGGAATACCATCGGGAACACTGCTTACCACCACGTCGGCAACAGAAGAGAACAGAGAAGTATTCGCCGTGCCGGGGCAGATTGATTCAGCCATGAGCAAAGGAACCAATGCGCTTCTCAAGAATGGCGCGCACCTTGTTACAGAAGCCATGGATATTTTTAGCGTGTTTGGCATGGACATCGCACCAAATGCCAGCGCAACCACGTTCTTGCCCATCGGCAGATCCCCGGACGAAATTGCTCTCTTTGCACAGCTTGGTGCCGAACCTGTGCATATCGACGCCGCCATTGAACGCGCAAAGCTTTCCACTAGCGCAGGATCTGTTGCGCTCACAGGTTTAGAATTACTGGGAGTTATCGAGGATACCGGAGGGAAACAGTTTGTGAGGAAATGAGTCGGGAGTTATGAGGGATGGGAGTCTTTGGAAGGTGGTGGAGCGGATCAGTGATCGGCGCATCCTAGATCCTGAGGCTCCGCCGAAGGACCTCAAATGCGCCTACCGGGAGTCTTTGGAGTGGGTTGTGAATCGGAGGGGGCTGCGGTCGGGAGGGGGTGTTGTTTTGAAAATGGGGGTGCTGCTAATGCAACTGAGTTGCATGTAGAGGACGGAATGATAGTGGGACTTCGACGAGAATCGATTGTGGTTATCGAGAGTGATCGAGATTCTGATTGAGGCAACCAATTTCATGTTTCATCGGTTTTTCTGCGCACCGTCGATCACGGTGATCGATTTTGAACATCAGAATCTGACCATGTACTTTTCCAAAGAGGCACTTTGCTAATGCGAATGATTCGCGATAAGAAAACGCTGATCGATGCTGATGATGACGATCTAGGGCAGGTGATGACGTATACCGTCGATGATTTCCGCTCCTACCCGTCCAAGACACGTTTCATCGATTTCACGATCATGTCGAACGGAGACACACTGTTGAAAAACGTCGAAAATAGGGGGTGCCTTCGCAGATCGAGACCCCCTCCGGCTCAGTCCCCCCCTATTCACAATCCACTCCAAAGACTCCCGCTCCTCCTACCTCTAACTGTTTACCCGTAGTCCTCTTTGAGGCCCTTCCCACTTCGCTAAAGCTTCGTGGGACAGGTCGGCGTAGCCTCAGGATCTGGGATGCTCCGATTCCCGTTCTCCCCTACCAACCCATTCAAAGACTCCCCTCACATTCCCTCACCCCCTCCGACTCCCCCATAAATGGGGGAGAGGTCGCCCACACGTTCCCTTTACAACCCAGTTCGTGTTATCGTCACTGGCGAAATATGCCCAAACTTCTTATTGTTGAGAGCCCCACTAAGGCAAAAACCATTACAAAATTCTTAGGAAAAGACTACACCGTTATCTCTTCTTTTGGTCATATTCGCGACTTACCAAAGAAAAGCACTGCCGTAGATGTGCACAATGGCTTTACCCCCACCTACGAAATTCCAGACGATAAAAAAGATAAGGTACGCGCTCTCAAAGCTGCTGCAAAAGGCGTAAGTGACATTTACCTCGCAACCGACGAAGACCGCGAAGGAGAGGCAATTGCATGGCATATTGCAGAGGTTCTTGATCTTGACCCTGCCACTGCCAAGCGCATTACCTTTCATGAAATTACCAAAACTGCCATTACCGCAGCCCTTGAGCATACCCGTCATATCGACATGCGCATGGTGAATGCTCAACAAACACGCCGCATTCTCGATCGACTCGTCGGCTACGAGCTCTCTCCCCTCTTGTGGAGCAAGGTACAACGCGGGCTTTCTGCCGGGCGCGTGCAGTCTGTTGCGGTTCGACTCGTGGTAGAACGCGAACGCGAGCGACTTGCCTTCAAAACCGACGAATACTGGAGCGTGGAGGCAATGCTCGCAAAAGGAGGATCGGAGTTCTCTACAAAGCTGATCGCAATTGGTGATCGAAAAATTGAAAAGCTCGACCTGAAAACTCAAACGGAATCCGATGCTGTCGTTGCGGCAGTACGTGGTGCAGATTTCGTCGTCAAAAGCATTGAAAAGAAGTCTGCAACTCGCAAAGCGCCAACGCCGCTTACCACGTCTACCATGCAGCAAGAGGCATACAATCGTCTGGGCATGAGTGCAAAACAAACCATGACGCTCGCGCAAAAACTCTATGAAACCGGGCGTATTACCTACATGCGAACCGATTCCACCAACCTCGGTGAGCAATTTATGGCAGCAACGCAAGCATTCATCCAGGCGCAATGGGGTGCCACATACCTCACCGGAGGCGTGCATTACCAAACCAAAAAGAAAGGCGCACAAGAAGCACACGAAGCCATTCGCCCAACTGATGTTACTGCCACACCGGAAAGCGTGCGCGCAGAGCTTGATCCAGGCATGTGGAAACTCTACGATCTTTTATGGCGACGTACCGTTGCCTCACAGCTCCCACCAGCAAAACTTGAGCGCACGGCAATCGACTTTTCTGCAAACGATCACACGTTCCGTGGCAATGGCAGCATTGTTGTTTTCGAAGGATTCATGAAAGTGTGGCAAGCATCGGAAGACAAACTTCTCCCCAATCTTTCCGAGGGCGAGAATATCGGCACAGCAATGAGCGTTACACCGGAACAACATTTTACCGAGCCGCCAGCCCGATACTCCGACGCTTCTCTGATTAAAATCATGGAAGAATACGGAATTGGCAGACCATCCACCTACGCCCCAACGCTGGCAACCATCGAGGCGCGTGGATACGTTCTTCGTGACGATAATAAAAAGCTTTTTCCATCGGACATCGCTTTTGTGGTGATCGATCTTTTGAAAGAGCATTTTCCCCAAATTGTTGATTACGATTTTACTGCCACCATGGAGCAGAAGCTCGACCACATCGCGGAAGGCGACGAAAACTGGCAACTTGTTCTTGCCGGATTCTACGGCCCATTTCATGAAGCAATTGCTACGAAGGGTGCAGAACTGAGCCGAGAAGCCATCATGAAAGTGACGGAAATCGGCATCGATCCTGAATCTGGGCTGATGATTGTGGCGCGCACCGGGCGTTTTGGGCCATTTGTGCAAGTCGGCGAACTCCCTACAAACAAGAAAGCACCCAAACCAAAGCGTGCAAGTTTAGAAAAAAACCAAACGATCGACACACTAACCCTCGATCAAGCCCTCAGGCTTCTTTCCCTCCCCCGCGTGCTCGGCAATCACCCCAATGGCGACGAGATCGTTGCGAACGTGGGGCGTTTTGGTCCGTATCTCAAATGCGGCGCCATGAATATTACGCTCCCACCAGAGCATCACCCTGCCACCATCACTCTTGAACAGGCTGTACACATTTGCACAGAGGGTGTGGCGAAAAAGATCAAAGCCATGACTCCGCTTGCCGAGCTTGGCATCGAGCCAGACACCAAGGCGAATATCGTCATCAAAGACGGACGGTACGGCGCATACGTCACCGACAGCAAAACAAACGCTACCATTCCAAAAGGCATCGATCCGCTTTCCGTTACACTGAACGATGCCATCGATCTTCTCGTCAAAAAACGCAAAGCTCCAAAAAAGATGTGGAAACGAAAGGAAAAAGCTAGTGACGAGTAGCACGGTTCTCTCGTAGTTTTCTGCGCAGCACCTCATCTGTTACAACTTGAAGCGCGGCTCGCCCCCGAGCAAGGAGCATCGGCGAAACGGGCTCGTCGTACAGCCCAGATAACAAACGCAATCGCGGCAGCGCATCGATGATCACTGCGTCTTCAGTATCGGAAACCGAACTCCCAAGAACCTCTAATGCTTCTTGCGCACCCATCGACGTATTCGCCGCTCCACTGCCCCATATCTCTTGCCACGTATTGCGAAACACCGTCGCAGCCTGCGCGATTTCCGCATCATTATTTCCTCGTTTTGCCACACCTTCACAATGCTCTTGTAGCTGCCTTGCTGCATCTTTCCGCTGCCCATCCACACAAAAAACCGCTGCAGCAAGCGGCACCTGAATCCGATCATGAATCGCACGTTGCCGCGCATCGGCAAGCTCTTGCTGATGATGCGCGTACTCTGCCGCAAGCCTTTCACGATACGCATTTTCCAAATCATGTACACCATCGAGCAAGAATTCTCGCTGAGAATCAGAGAGATCCGAAGATGTCTTCACCGCACGTTCAACACGCCTTATCGCGAGAAGATTCGGAGCACCGTGATCGTCGACCACATCAGCAAATGCCTTAGCACCAAACACCTCTTCCAGCACCCGAGTTACACCCTCCGCAACACGCTGAGACTGTGCAGTGTTGAGTGTTTCTTCTGTTTCCAAAGGAGCAGCATCCCGATCCATCGATTGCGCCACCGAACGCTCCCTCAGAATCGAGGGTTTCGTCATTTTCTTTGCTCGCTCCGAGCTTCGGCGTTGACCTTCTAAAAGAGGAGACGATTTATCGATATCAGCATCAATCACCTGCATCCCTACTTCTAGCGCATCAAGAACGGCTTTATCGATGGTACTTTTTGTCATATCACTCTAAGGTTTATTGCCGACCAGATTCTGCGTCGCGAAGCTCTTGAACGATCGCACTCACGCCCATCACGCATTCGCTGTCGATCTGCGCCTGAATTGCGGCATGTTTTTCAAAGATCTTCCGCATCTTTGGCAGAACGTCGGCAAGATTCGCCTGTGCAGCATTCGCAACTGCGCCGTCCAATATTCCCGCAAGCTGCGACAATTGATCCAAACGCAATTCGGGCACAAGGGTTGCCCAGGCACGCTTTTCGTGTTCTGGTACACTCGACACAGCAAGAGCTTGTGCCAAAGACGTTGCAAGTGCTCGTGCTTCTTCGCACAGCGCGGAGGTGGAATGATGCTTATGCACAAAGAGATTCAGAAGACGTGTAAAATGAGAGAGTCGTGAGTATTATACCTCAATATGGAAACAACCGATTTCTCGAATCTCGAACGTCGCCTCGATACGCATTACGGCGCAGAAGATTTCGCCATGATCCGTAAAGCGTACGATTTTGCCCTCATTGCCCACGAAGGCCAACAGCGCGCCACAGGTGAGCCATATTTTATTCACTGTTTCGCTGTTGGGCTGAAGCTTGCGGATCTAAAATTACCAAGCAATGTTATTGCTGCAGGCCTTTTGCACGATGTTCCCGAAGACACCACGTTTACCATTGAGGATATTACCAAAGAATTTGGAGAGGATATTGGAAGTATGGTTGGTGCGATTACGAAACTCGGGCACGTAAAATATCGGGGTGAGGAACGATACATCGAGAACTTGCGCAAAATGTTCGTGGCAATGGCAGAAGATGTGCGCGTGGTGTTTATTAAATTCGCCGACCGCATGCACAACATGGAGACGCTCTATGCACTCCCAGAACATAAGCGGCTGCGTATCGCAAAAGAAGTGCTCGAAATTTACGCCCCTATTGCGAATCGATTAGGGATGGGTGAATACCGAGGACTCTTCGAGGACTACGCGTTTAAATACTTGGAACCCAAAGAATACGGCTGGACAAAGCACCTTCTTGAGGAACGCGTGAAGAAATTCGGCCCATCACTCGATCACGCTATGAAGCATGTGAGCGATGAACTTCATCGTCATACTGTTGGGTATGTGGATATTCATGGTCGTGTGAAGCATTGCTACAGCCTGTATCGCAAGCTGGAGAAATACAAAAGTGACATGAGCAAGGTGTACGACATTGTTGCAATGCGGATTGTGGTGAAAGATATTACAGACTGTTATGCCGTACTTGGCATTTTGCACGGGCTGTACACACCACTCCCTGGACGCATTAAAGATTACATCGCCCAGCCGAAGCCTAACGGCTACCAATCCCTTCACACCACCGTGTTTGACGAAAGCGGATCGGTGCTTGAGTTTCAAATTCGCACGCAAGCCATGCATGAAGAAAGTGAATACGGTGTGGCGGCGCACTGGCGATACAAACAAGGCGCAACCCGTGAAGAACGAAATGTTGCGTGGATGGAAGAGCTTTCCCGCATTCAAAAAGAATTGAACGCAAACGACTTCATGGCGCACTTAAACGAGCTGAAACTCGACATGTTCCGGGATCGCATTTTTGTGTTCACGCCAAAAGGTGACGTGATCGACCTTCCGGAAGAATCCACACCAATCGATATGGCGTACGCGATTCATACCGAAATTGGAAACAAAGTCGCACAAGCCAAGGTGAACGGTGAAATTGCTGCACTGGATCGCTCTCTGCAAAGCGGAGATATGTGTGAGCTGATTATCGACAAAAATCGCAAAGCTCCAAACAAAGACTGGTTGAAATTCGTCAAAACTCGCCACGCAAGAAGCAAAATCCGCGCCGCACTTCATGGTGCACAACGCGGATTGCTGCAATCACTCTGGGGAAAGGTCAAACGGTAATTACTCATTCAATTTGTGGATCATGGCAGCGAGATCATCCTTCGAGTAGCAATGAATCGTAATTGTGCTCTTTGCGCCGTGGCTATCAATAGTGACTTTGGTGCCAAGCTTTTCGCGAAGTGCAGATTCCAGCGCAAGAACATTCGGATCTTTGGCGACAGATCGACGAGGCGATGTTGATGCTTCCGCCGAACGTACCGTGACTCCCCCGCCAAGCATCTTCTCGAATAACGTTTGACGACGAGCAGCGTTCGATTCCGAGAGCAATGTTCGTGCGTGGCTTTTGGTGATTCTTCCCTCAATCACTGCCGCAAGCATTTCTGTGGGCAATTCCAGTAATCGTACAGTGTTCGCCACCTGTGAACGGCTCTTCCCCACCCGCCCTGCTACGTCTTCTTGCGTTAATCCAAAATCGTTCATGAGTGCCTGATATGCCCGGGCTTCTTCAACCGCATTCAGCTCGGCGCGTTGAATATTCTCGATGAGCGCCAATTCAAGCTTCTGCTGATCATTCACTGTTCGCACAAGCACAGGCACTGATTCCAATCCCACTGCCCGCGCCGAGCGTAACCGGCGTTCACCGGCGATGAGTTCGTATTTCCCATCATCTCGCACCGAAACAACCAATGGCTGCAAAATGCCGTGTTCCTGGATGCTTGCCATCAAATCCGTTAAATCCTCTTCGGCGAAGTGGTGCCGGGGCTGCCGCGGATTCGCAATAATATCCTTCGGGGAAATATGTAAAAGCGTTGCATCGGAACGAACAGCATCGGGTAACACTTCCCGATGAACAGCACTTTCGATGCTCTGTGCACTCTCAGGAACCGGCACAGATACCGGAGCTACTGCAGCTCCTAACGGTAACAACGATCCGAGACCTCTACCCAACCCTCCTTGAATCTTTTGCATATTTACAGTGTTACATTCGCGACCCCGGACTCTTCCCTCACGAGAAATTCTCGTGCCAATCGTTCGTACGCCTTTGCGGCCTTGGATTCAGGGTCGTAATGAAGGATGGTTTTCCCGAAGCTTGGTGCTTCTGCGAGCCGTACGCTTCGAGGAATAACGGATCGGAAAATCTTTCCTGGAAAGTGTTTATACAATTCTTGTAGCACCTGATTCGATAAATTCGTTCGCGGGTCAAACATGGTAATGACCGCACCCATAATGCCCAGGTTCGGCTTAATATGCTCACGCACCAAGTTCACCGTGTGCATAAGCTGACCAAGCCCTTCCAGCGCATAATATTCTGCTTGCACGGGGATAAGAACACTGTCGCTCGCAACGAGTCCGTTAATCGTCAAAAGACCAAGTGATGGTGGATTGTCGATAAGGATGTAATCGTAATCATTGCGAATGGGCATGAGTGCTGCCTCCAGCTTACGTTCGCGATTAAACTCGGTGACAAGCTCCACCGCTGAACCAGCAAGATCGGGTCCGCCAGGGAGCAGAGCTAAGCCGGGGTGTGCTGTGCCGATGATGAGGTCTCGCACCTGATGGGTGCCAGCAAGCGCTTCGTACGTTCCCGAAAGCTCCGTCGGATTTTGACCAAACCCGCTCGTGGCATTGCCTTGCGGATCTAAATCCACCAACAGCACCGACTTTCCCAAATGCGACAAAAACGCCGCAAGATTCATAGAGGTGGTGGTCTTCCCTACTCCTCCCTTTTGATTTACGATCGAAACAATATGCGCCATAAGAATTAGGACCTCCTCATTTGGTCTATTTTCGACTCAGATCATCGGAAACTTTCTCATCGTACCATGAAGTACGTTTCGAAAGATTTCCTTGATCTTCATCGAAACTAGCCTCAAATGAGAAAGTCCTAAGCACGCACAGTATAGCAAAAAATTCCCCGTCTTGCGACGAGGAATTTTTGGTTGCGGGGGCTGGATTTGAACCAGCGACCTTCGGGTTATGCATACCACTATAGCTTTCGCTACTTCGACGGATCGAATTTGTTGGTCTGGACTTTCCCTTCACCCGTTCATCATCGATATTTCGACGTGAAAGAGGGTGTCTGCCATCAAGTCTCTACACCTTCCTCGATTTCTCGAGGCTTGGCTCGGGATTACCATTACAGGCTTCCCCGAATTTGACAGAAGTTCACGCGCGATTTTCATTGCGCGCAGCCCTTTGCAAGATGAGTGCCCAAGCGTTGCGGTACGGAGCCGATACTGGCTTCCGTTGGCGCTTGGAAGATTCAACCATATGAATCTCACTCTTATACCCAATGAAGACCTCAACAGGAAAGATATAGAATATCTCACTGTCTTCCAGAAAAACTATCGCGAAGTCAAAGTCTTCTTTTTGATATACAGATCGCTTCATTACCCGTCGATTCGTCTTTGTCCGACGACTATCAACAACATAATTTCCACTCTTTGCATGTCGCCAAGCCGATTTCACTTGAACACGAATCAACGTTCCCTCCACATCGAGCACCAAATCATATGGTAATCGATCCCCGATGGGTTGAAGAACGCTCCAGCCTTGCTTTAAAGAATAAAGCGCAACTGCGTGTTCTGCAATGTCGCCTTTCTGTTTGGTATCCATGGGATAGCAATTCTTGCGATTGAGCCCGACGAGCTGCCTGGCTGCTCTACCCCGCAGAACGAGTATGGCAGAAAAGAGATGAAAACGCAAAACGGTGCCAATGAAGAATCATCGGCACCGTTCGTTCGTTGTGCGGGTTCCGTCGTTTACGGAATGCGTACTTCCAGGCCGCAACCGTCACTGCTTGGGTCTTCCACGATGTTCACCGTCAGGGCAGAACCGTTGTAGGTTGCCACAAACGTGCCCGTGGTATCACCCGGGGGAAACGGCCCGACGCATCCCCAACCATTCACTCCAGCCACGTTGTAGCCGTAGGAATAGCGGAAGCTGTCACCGGGGCCGGCATCCACAATGGCGAAGTACAGCTCGTTGCTCCAGGTGCTCCAGGTAATGTTGCTGCTCCAGCCGTAGCCGTAGCTGCTTTCATTCGTGAATTCACCCGAAATCGTCATCCAGTCGGCAGAGGTGTCGAGCACCCACCACAGCTCCAGCCCAACACCCGTTTCCGGGGTCGTCGGTTCCGTGGCAGCCTCGCCTTCACTTTCCTCTTCGCCTTCACCCTCACCCTCTTCTGCTTCCGTGCCGCCCGTTCCCGTGCCTTCGCCCGGATAGGTTCCTGGCACATCTTCCGTGTCACCGCCGCAGGTGGTCACGTCGTTGTTCGCGATGCAGTACGAATCCGTAACGCAGTTCCCCACAATATCCACCAGCGTATCGAAGTCGCGCTTGGGAATTTCATGCACCGTACGGTTCTCGAAGCCCATCAGGAGGTAGGTGTCCCAATCCATGACGGGAATCGCCGCGCCGCCTTCCATTACGTACACGTCGGATGCCTCGTTCGTTGAAACCAGGCTTCCGTCGCGGAAGGTTGCTGTTTCAACGCCCTTCGTGGGGTATGCCGATAGCGTCACGCCTGCTGCCGAAGGGCTCGGCAAGCTGGTAAGTGACGTGGCAGAAATGCCCCAGGTGGCAAGCACCGCTTCTACAGCCACAGATGTAAGCTGCGCACGATACCGGTTCGCATCACTCGCAGCGCCCACAATGAGCCACCCACCGGTATACGCCGTGGTGTCATACACCGCCGTCACCAGGCTGGCTCCGCTGATGGAGCTGCCTGCCATGTAGCAATTCTTCTCACTGCTATCTATGAGCACAATGTCATCCCAGTCGTAGTTCCGACTCGTAAATGCCTCTTCCGTCAGGAAAGGCTCCAACGTGAACCCGTTCAACAGGTACACCGTGCTGGAATCCGGCAGCTTCAGCAGGCTCCCCGAGGGGTGCCACTTTGGCGTAGGAAGAAGCGACGTGTAGGTGTGCCCGGTGCTCAAGTCACAGGTGAGCTCCGTCGTCATTTTCGTGACGGTGGTGCCCAGCGTTTTGTCCGTGGCGGTGAAGGCGAGGGCGTTCACGGATGTTCCGTACTCCCCCATCTTCTTCGCGTCCCCACTGTGCCTGCCAATATGCACGTGGTCACCGTCTGCCATGCCCGTGTGCCCCTCGTACCCCAGAATCTGCCCCGCTGCCACCTCGCTGCCGTTCCCGATGAGCACTTCATCCATGTGCGCGATGATGATGTACGTGCCGTCGTTCTGGTCGATGGTGACGTGATTGCCGTAGTTCTTCGTGCGGCTTTCGCTGTGCGCGTACGCGATGCCGCCCACGGGGGCATACACCACATCACGAGCATTGTTGGGCGTGTCGAAGTCCGCATCGTATCGGGTAGAACGCCCGTGATGCGAGTAGCTTCCGTTCGCGCCCTGCGTGCACAAAGAGTTGTACCCGTTCACGAACGGGAGCTGAATGGTGAGGAGATCGACTCCGCCACCGTCCATGCCCGTATCCTCACTGCCCGCGTTCTCGATGCGCTCACCGTCCAGCCGCTCCATTTCACAGAGCTTGCCGCAGCAGCCGCTCAAACCGAGCAGCACAATGACGATGAACGCGATGTTGACGAGCGTCACGACTCTCTTGATCATGGTATCCCTCCGAACCGAGTGGTATCGAGATATACGCAATCGAATCTGATCGCGCCACCCCTCTTTCCTGGAGAGTCGGAAAAAGTGATGGACGATTAAATCGAATATATGGAGCACACAGTCATTTGAGGCGAGTTTCGATGAAGATCGAGGAAATCTTCTGAGACGTACTCATGGTACGTTGAAGAAGTTTCCGATGATCTGAGTCGAAAATAGACCAAATGAATGTGCGCGATGCGCTGTGACGGCTCGGGATCAATCTTCCCCACTTGTGATCGAATCCCGAGCCGCGGAAGATGAAACCGTCACGCCGGCAAAAAGTCCGAAGTACTCTTTTTGGATCGTACGCAACCGATGCATCATTCCCTGAGTTTCTCTTGTGCCGACGGCCATCGGCAGTCACAGAACTGTTCTGCACACATCGTGCCGAATATCCTCCACTCCCACAATCGCTTTTTCGCTCAAAATACAAAAAACCGTCGGAACACATCCGACGGTCTCTGTATTCTCTGCTTTTCTCCCCACTATTCCCTCCCTTCTCCGTCGGAACACGTCCGACGTTCACTGGGGATAGTTATTTCGATCCTAAAAAATGTTCAACACTCATCCCAGAATCTTTGATAATCTGCATCAGCAAACCCACGCCAATCTCTTTATGCAATGGCACGGTAATTTTTCTTCGTGCAAAATCGGTGTGCACGAGTCGAGCATGACTCCCCTTTTGACGAACAACACGATACCCCTCGTGTTCCAAACGTCGAATCACGTCTTTACCCGAAAACCCCGCAAGGAGCGTCATACGTGAACCATGTGCACACTCACACTCGGCATATAACGCTTCCGTACCTTCGGTGCATCTTCCGCGCACAGCGCGATAGCTTCTTGAATATTTTTTAACGCAGCGTCAATCGTTTTTCCTTGACTGTAGCACCCCTCAAACACCGGACACGATACCCAATATCCTCCAGAAACCTCTTCCTGAACAATCACCGGATACCCCCGAGATTCTCCATGAACCATCGCAACCTTTTTTATCGATTTCATAAAAAATGTTATTTCCCGAACTGTTCCTTACGCAAATACTTCTCGATATCTTCGATGCGGATCCTGCCCCCTTCACCAACTTGTTCCATCGAATCCCGATGACGAAGCGTGACGGTGCCGCTTTCCAACGTGTCGTAATCCACGGTTACGCACCATGGTGTTCCGACTTCATCTTGCCGACGATACCGCTTGCCGATGGTTCCGCTTTCATCGTACTCCGCAGAAACACCCTGCTTGCGCAATGCTACGTAAATTTCCCGTGCCTTTTCCGCAAGACCATCCTTCTTCATCAACGGCAGGATCGCGATCTTCATCGGCGCCAAATCGTACGGCATGCCCAGCACTACGCGCGTTTCTTTCTCCCCCTTTGCTGTTACCACCTCTTCTTCACGATAAAACTCAAACAACGTTAACAGGAATAATCGACTAAACCCACCAGAGCATTCCACGATCCATGGATTGTAGCGTTCATTCGTCTCCGAATCGAAATAGCTCAAGTCTTTTCCGCTAAATTTGGCGTGCTGATCAAGGTCGTAACTTCCGCGGTGGTGCACGCCCTCAACCTCTTTAAATCCAAGCTCACCGAACTGGTATTCAATATCCCATGCGTCTTGCGCGTAAAATGCGCGTTCATCGAGCGCATGCTGCCTCCAACGCACATGCTCTTCTTTCAATCCCAACACCTTAGTATAAAACTCCCATCGATTCGCTTTCCACGCCTCGTACTGCGCATCGGCATCAGCGGGCTTGCAGAAGTACTGAATATCCATTTGTTCAAACTCACGAGTACGGAACAAAAATTGCTTCACCGTAATTTCGTTGCGGAACGCCTTACCAATCTGCGCAATGCCGAACGGAAGTTTTCGACGAGTCACCATCTGCGTCGCCTTCCAATCGAGATAAATGTTCTGACAGCTCTCGCCCTTTAAATAGACCAGTGATGATTCATCTTCCACGGGGCCAAGATGGGTTTTGACGAGTTGATTGAAGCGTTTTGCTTTCGAAAGTGCATTACCATCCGGACTTTTAAGATTATGCTTCACGACAAGCTCATCAACCTGCTCCGGCGTTAATCCTCCAGCATTTTCCATTACACCTGCGTCTTCAATGAGATGGTCAGCGCGGAATCGCTTATGTGAAACGAGATCCTCAATGAGAAGGTCGGCGAAGCCACTTACGTGCCCGGAAGCCTCCCATACCTTGGGATGCATAAAAATCGCGCCCTCAATTTCCACCATATCCGTACGGCTTGCCACATTCCAATATCGCCACGCCGCCTCCAAGTTTTTCTTGAGGAGCATACCCAACGGACCAAAATCGTACGTTGCCGCAAACCCGCCGTAGATATCCGACGACGGAAATACAAACCCTTTCTGTGTAGCAAAGTTCACGATCGTTTCAAGTTTTGTAGACATACGGAGAGAAATTATTTCAACAGACCCTGAGAACGAAGCACGTCATGAGCAATTGGAGCGATGGTGCTGGCAACAAGGGGGAGCGTGACCCATTGTGCACCTTGAGAATCATGTCCATCTGCTTCCTGCTTCACCGCACCAGATGCTAATTCTACCGCATTATACAAAGCGATGTGATGAAAACCCTTTTCTTCACCCTCAAATTCCCACTGGCACTGATATTCACTCACGCAAAGCGGCTCATGGCTCAAAACATTCAAACCCGTTTCTTCATCAAATTCCCTCCGTAACGCTTCCTCAAATGCCTCACCCGGCTCTATTTTCCCACCAGGCAAATCCCATAAGCCCGTATACGGCCCTCTTCCCTTTTGGATCATGAGCACTTTTCCATCCCGAACACCGATACCGTAAATGCCGAGATGAATTTTTTCAGGGATCGACTTCATAAACATACATCACGCATCAAAACCTCACCCATACCCTCTCCTTTGTAAGGAGAGGGGTAACGAATCCGGATGCGGACTCTCCCCCTGCCAAGGGGGAGTAAGGAGGGGGTCTGAGCCGAGGAGTTATTTAATATTGATCAAGTCTTTTTTTGGAATACGCAATACCTCTTCAGCTTCTGCTCGCATCTCATCTGTGATTTCATCCTCCCGCAATTCCCGAAAATCAATCTTTTTCAGCATTCGTGCGTGCCATCGAGACGTTGTCCACTCACGAAGCACACGCCATAATTCACGAAAAAGATCCCCAACACTGGGCGTATGATCAAAAAATACCGTGGTCATTTCTCGAGTATTCATATCCAAAACTGTAACACAAAACCGCATACGCACCAAAAAGCCCCGGCAATCGGGGCTTTTAGTGGTATTTTCCACCCATTTATTTTTTAGAATTTAGAGGACTTTCTCATTTTCGACCAGTTTCGCCGAAAATGGGCAAAATGAGGAAATCCCCCAACTTATCCCCTTGCTTTTTCCTGATTCTTTACCTTTCCCCCCATTTCTGCTACACTACATTCGTGACCAGTGCCTCTTGAGCCAGGGTCGAATCCCAATTCCCCCAGCCCGAGGCATACGCCCCTTCACAACTTCTTCCGCTCTAATTGAACAGAGAGCAAAAAACAAACCAGGCGGCATATCTCCTGTTGTGAGTCCTTCGCTTCATCCATAAAAATGATGAAACCAAAAACTCACAACAAGGAGGTGACCCATGAAGCAGTACCGCTTCTGGGCCGCCATCCCTTTCGCGGCGGCGTTCGCCGTCGCGTCGTGCGGGCCGAGCAATCGATCCGCATCAGATACCGGCGTTTATGACGCCGACGCTGATGCGGACACCGATTCCGACACCGACACCGACGCTGACGGCGACACCGACGCGGATGCGGATGGCGACACCGACACCGAGAAACTCCCCGCGGAGTTGCTCGGTCGTTGGTGCCTCGAGGATGGCGTAACCTGCGCCACCCTTGGGGAAAACGGGGAGAGTACGCCATTCGGCGCGCTTTCCCCGTCCGTCCCGGGTAGCTGGTCGACCAGCTACCCCATCCAGTTCGTCGTTCGCGACGCGCTAGGTGAGTTTCACTCAGCCGAAGAGGCTGAAGTGGAATGGGATGGTGACCTGTGGTTGCTCCTTAGGGAGTGACCGTGGGTCGCGCCTTCTCTCTGTCATGACGGAGCGGAGGCGTAAAAAACACTCGAGATTTTCTCGAGTGTTTTTTCGTTTCGGAACTCCGAATGTCTAGGCACACTTCTCATTATGGAGTGACAACGATCACCCCATCATAACTCACAAACGGCACATTGTCTGTTTCCAACGCACTCGCATAGATACACTCATCATCTGGGGCCACTGAGTCTACAATCCCATCCTCATCAAAACACCCATTCGTCCCATCTCCCCCAGCCGTACACACCCCAGTACACCAACCCCAATTATCGCGGATGTGGACGCGGGGGCGGAAGGTGCAGGAGGTGCCGTCGGTGGAGCAGGGGGCGTTGTCGGGAATGCCGTCGGATCCGCCGCTGTCGCAAGAAGGTAATCCGGAAGGGTTACAGGTGTAAATGTGGTTGTAGCTGAAGTAATTTGAGTCGCAGCTTTCGCTGTTCATGCCCCATTCATAATCGTAGTCCGCACTGCCGCTGGTGGTCATGTCGCAAATAGAGACTTCGGTATCGGATTGCAAACCACGATGGTTTTTGTAGAAGTTTTTGCCAGAAGATGAACCAGTCTGGTCGTCGCTACCCACTTTATCCCCCCAATCCACAATCACCCTGCGGATAGGAAGTTGGTTCTTATCTGCTGCCGCATAGAACTTAAGGTATGCCCGATAGAACCCATCTGCCTCAATATTCCCGTCATTCTGATCATTCACCGTGAGCGGATGTGCCTGATCTTCTTCGCACTTATCATTAAAACAGTTATCCATATCCACTGCCCACACAGAAGGAGGGTTGCCAAATTCTGATCGACGATCCCAATCATATGATGAGTGATCATCATTCTCTCGTTCCGTTTTCTCAAACTCACCGTCTCCCCAAAGCTCCGTTTCCGTATCGTTATCCTTAGGATTGCCTGATCCCACCGTAGTGCTTTCATCGTACACACCGTCTACGAACTTCCACACGTTCAAACTCTTCGCGAACAATCGATCAAAAATGTGGGAAGGTTCACCACCGGATGCGCTAACGTTATCGAAGGTGAACGACGTTCCATCGTCAAACTCATCACCGAAGAGTCCGGAAGAATCGATATAGAACTCGTACCCATCAAAGTACGTATATGACGCTGCTTCTGCCGCATTAACATCGCCACCCACTTCGTCGCCCGAGGCACATGTCAAACTATTAGGATTACCTGTTGGATTATAGAACGTCCACGTCGATGACGACTCTTCTCGACACTGATTCACGTACGAAGGATTATTATCTCCCTTTTCCGTCTGCATATCATTCAGCACCTGCGCTGCGCCAAACGGTGAATTCTGAGTACTTCTCAGATACGCAAACGCTTCGTAATCCGCCGATGTAAGTCCCATGGAGAGCAACGTCTGCGCCGAAGAGACGATGCTTCCGTTTTTCAATATGTCCGTCCACGCCGCAGAGCCGTCTTCCGGATCCCCCGAAGCAACCTGTGTTACCTCCTTACATCCCATATACGGTGTAAAAGGAGAAGTACTACTACCACCGTAGTCCTTCCAGCCACAGTCTCCACTCCCAGAAGCACAACTCACCTTCTGCTCTTCCAGCATAGTGCCCCACGATGTCTGCCAAAATGGCGTTCCTATATTGGTTGTTGTATAGAAATCGTGATACTCCACGCCATATGTCGTACAGTCAGTCACGTCGTTATACAGATCCTTAAAACCTTCTGCGGTATACATCCAATATCTATCCAGATGATAACCATCGGGTTGATATTTTTCTATATATTTCCATGCCTTATCCTGAATGCGCTCGATACAATCCGTTCCATCGTTCGTTACGCTGTTTATTGGCACGCATATAAATGGACAATCCGCATCACCAGATCCTGATGTGCATTGATCATTTCCGCCAGAACCAGTGACATTCGCTGCAGTTGCTGAGCCGCTTTCCGTTCCATCAATGTCTGCGCCATCGTACGGACCAGCAAGCATCACAAATCCTGCAGGACATGCCGTATTTTCATTCATACACGAATACCATGGTTCCGGTTCTGACTTATCTCGCTCTAAACATCCCCACTGTGGATTCACACTCGCATACGGCGCTAGGTATGTGCAGTAGTTGGTTTCTTCGAAGTATCCTGCCTCCGTGTACTTTGCATACAAATCTGTACTACCAGAGAGTTGGTCGACGGGAAGCCAGGAGATACAGGCGTTGAGGTCGCGATCGCCAAGGATATTGGTGGAGGAATCGCGTTCTAAGCAATAGCCGTCCATACCGAGCACGTCGTCAATTTTGGTACGGTAAATACAGGTACCAATGTCGTCAGCACTACATGTTGCTTCTTCGATAACCACGCCATCGTACGTCTCTGCCCCGGCTCCTGCGCTGCCATCATCACTACAGAACGCCCCATTAAATTCACCGCCAGAACAGATGCCGACTGAAGCATCTAATGGGAAGTCTGTGTCTTGACCGAAGTACTTCTGCTCCTCACCGTACGTAACTTTCTTATACGAACAATCACACTCTTCCCCGGCCACACACGTTTTCACGTTCTCAAAGTTCTCCCGATATGTTACCGGCGATTCACCATAATCCGGATTCGTCGTTTCGGTTTGGTCATACGGGTTGCGCCAGTTGGTCACAACATCCGTTGGGAATGGGCTGTTCACTTCTGGGTATCCACGGCATTCCTTCTCATCTGCTAACGTCACATCAAACGTGCTACCCGTTGGGGTAAGCGTACATTCATCGCGAATACAGGTACCCTGCTTGAAATTCACCGATGGGTAGAAGATTTCGCCACTGCTACACGATGCGTCAGAATCGGTGGCATCATAACCCTCGATAACTGGATCATTGCCTTCGGTGGCACAGAACGTGCCCACGCATTCTTGGGTTCCCGAACAATCATCCGAAGAAGCGCACGATGTGGTGGAGACGGTGTAACACGAACCGATAACGCATGATCCACCCGTTGCGCCGCAACTATCCGATGATGCGCACGGAGAACCGGTTTCTGCACAATACCCCACCGTACACACGTCGCCGTAATCCCCTTCACACGCACCGGCAACGTACGCCAAACTATAATCTGCGTCGCTTTCTGAGGCGGGATTTGATATGTCTTTTTGCGTGAGCTGATCTACCGGCAACAAGTCTGGCAACGCAAAGCCGGAATACTCTTCGCCGTACCAAGAAACATCACGCTCGGCATATGTTTCCTCGTCGAGCACTACCGCAGGATCATCATTCTTCCACGCAGAGCAGAAGGAGGCGTTCCCATCGGAGGAGTACTCGGTACAGAGAGAAATATCGCCACAGATAGTTTTGTAGCTTCCGCTCTTTTCATCCCATGTGGTTTGCGCATCAGAGCAGCTCAGCCATTCACTGCACTGCCTATCGCGATTCACTTTAAGGATGACATTTGCATCGTTTTCAAGACGAGGTGCGATCACTGACGTTGAGTTACAGCCTCCATTAACCGTCTCTCCCGATTCACTGGTTAATGGTCGGCAATCATCGTTTGTGTAACAAGAGCCGTCGTACACATAAGCACCGGTACCCGATGGAGCGCCACTAATATCGTAGAACTTTTCCGCACCATACCGGCAGCGATTCTCACACAAATCCACAACTTCCCCATCGGGGGTCGTAATCGTAGAGTCCTCAGCATCACAATCAATCGGCTCTACCATTCCGTTTGGCACATCGCCGAAGAGGTCATCGGCGTGGGTGCTTGCCACGTATGTCGCACTCATGTTCGCAGTTTTTTCTGGATCTGCGCTGTTGTTGAACAGTCCGCACCCTTCTTTTTGGCTTACTTCGCCATTGCACCGCTGACTATCTGGCAAACTGTTATCTGCCAACGCATTATTATCTAAATAGAAGTAACTTGTTCCATTGGCATCGCCGTACAACGCATCGGAACCGATGTCTGTAAGGTCTTGGTATTCCGTACAGCTGTCATATTCGGAAGAACATGCTCCCACCCAGTTTGCGTAATCGGTATCCCCATTTCTCCAGATACCCGAAACATCACCACCAATAACGTATTGCGGCTCGCCGTCCCCATTCGTTGCACACAATTCATCCTTCCCTGTTTTGAACCAGCCGCTATACGTCACATTATCGACGGTAACGTTGGCGCGATACTCACAGGTTTGACTCTGTGGATCCTTGAAGTACGACGTGACATTATCTTTATCTGTCCACGCATTACAGAACAATTCGCCCACGGAACAGAGCGTGGTGGCGTAATCTGCTGGCGTGTTCATGAAATACTTTGCCGTCCAGCTTTCTACAGCAGTGTGGTCTTGGCTAAACACTGGCAACCCTACTTCCGTACAGCCCGCAACATCACTTGAGCATTCCACACTGTCATTCAGCACGAGGAACACATCTTTATCTGCAGGGGAAATCACCGTCGATGCCACATAGGAAAGGTGCACCGGCAAACTGGTATCAGGCGCATACCAGTCCAGATTGAATTCACACGATGTTTTTCCAACACCAATGGTGCACAGGAACTGGCTCGTGCTGTCGTATGCCGTGCTCGTGCTGTCGAGTGCGTAATAGCATGACGTTGCTTCCGTCGCCTCTGCGCCGTCGACGGTGCTACATACTGCGCCGTACACGGCTGCTGTGGTGGCGTCGGATTCGTGCGTCATGAAGTACGCAGAGCAACCCACTTGGGATTCTTCACACAACGAACTAAAGCTCTTCAAGAACGACGTCTCGCTGTTCTGATCGGTATATTCCTGGCAACCAAGCATGTACTGCGGAGAAGATGCTCCTCCTTCGGTTTCGTCACATTCTGCTGGGGTTACCCACGAATCCTTGATGACATCGATATTATCTTCCCCTTCACGCAAGATAACGTTATCAACGTACAGCGTGTCGGTATTCGATCCGAGCGTGAACACTAACGCCGACGATCCGTTCCCGAAATCTGGGAATGCGGTGCTCGTCATGTCGAGTGGACCGTACGTGTATTGATGCCAGTCGGTATCCAATGTGATTGCGCCAGTTCCGCTCGCGAATGATGCATCGATCGCCGCTGTTCCCCCAGCAAAAGCAGTATCGAACCCGACGGATAATGTTCCGGTTCCTTTTGCCCAGAACGAGAGTGTGTATGTTTTGTCTGCGAAGAGATCGTTCGCTAACGTTCCGCAGTAATATTCGCCGTTGACGATGGTGCAATTTCCTCCGAGCGTTCCCGTGGTTGCGGCGCATCCTTCATCGGTGACGGCTTCTGCACACACCGTGCTGCTGCCACCAACATACGTCCAAATTGGTTCACCAACTGATGACAATGAATGCCCATCCGTTGCGACCGATTCATTCGAAAGCGTTACTTTTGTTGCGCTCACGGAATCCCAGTTGGTCAAATCTCCGTCCTCGAAATACTCGATGAACGCCTGACGACTATTACGGCTTCTACCGCCAGTGTATTCCCGGCAGCCAGATTCCGTTTCCGAACAGGTAAAGCTCTCGTCAGCATAACCATAGTACCGACATTCCGACGTGCTGGAATCGAAGAATCCACCGGATGCCTCACAGTTCGATTCCCCATCATCAGCGCCATCGCCGTTCAGATCCTCGCCGAGACCAACCAGGGTAGTTTTGCGATAACTTACACACAGATCATCCACGGTGACGGTTAGCGACCATGCACGATAATGGATAATACCGTCGACATCGTAGAATTCACGACAGTCGGGGTTGAGAATCGTGTCATCGTGTTCATCGCACGATTCATCATCGCTATCGAGGGTGCCCGATGTGATCGAATCATCGTTACAGGTGATTCCCGTTGCGGTCGCTGTCCAGTTGGTACATGGTGCCGCATTCGGTGCGTCATCGGTTCCCAAGCTTGCAGCATACGTATACGCCGATGACCCCATGTCTGACTCTAAAAGATTCCATGTTTTCAATTGATAGCCCGCCGTGTCCGACCCTTCCCATGTATAAAACACCGCCGCGTCATCCAAACTCGACACGTTTAATGCCGCTTGATCGGTAGTGACGCACGCACGAAGACTGGTGAAATACTCCGCTGCTTCGGTGGTGATATTCGTAAATTCGTCACAGCCGACCGCTTGTGCAGAACATGTTTCCGCACTATCGGGAATGAAGTACACAGGGAAACTGCCGGTTGGCTCGTATTTCGTCGCCTCTTGTTTAAACGTGTCGTACCCCACACACGTTTCTGGGCAGACATCGAGCGCGTCGGTAATACCCGCCACTGAAGGATCGCCGTTCGTTGGCGTGTACAACGAGCAACCAACATCAGTTTCTGAGCACATCGTGGCGTAGTCGGCACAATCTGCTGGGTCGGTCGCTGGATCGCCAGTACAGCCCAAATATGCCGGTGCCACTTTCACATACGAAAGGTCGAGCGTGCTACTGCTATATCCCTCGTGATACTCCGATGCCTCAGACTCTTGCTCGAGCTGTACTTCGTCAAACCATAAGTCACCACCCTTGAGATACGCATTTACTGCGATTTCCGCGGACGTATCTGCGAGCACCGGAACGGTAAACGTACAAGTGAATCGCTCGTAGTTTGTATCGGTTGGCGTTCCCGTTACTTGAATAATGGCATAGCCGGTATACGTATAGAGCGCACAATCACCGGAAAGAGCGTACCCACGCAAATCAATTGCCGTTGCGTCGCTCGAGAAGAAGGCGAGCAATGCGGATGTTGATGCACCGGTTCCAGAACC
>CALRGY010000011.1 GCA_943358395.1 Candidatus Uhrbacteria bacterium
TCCAATACTGTTGCAAGCTGAATCACGGGTTCACCAGGATCGACGATGATCGTCGACTGCAGAAGCGAATCTCCGGTGGGATGTGCGTACCATGCAGAGTTGATGAACATCGCTGCACGTACACCAACAACGATGAAGACGACTCCGATGACCGCCACAACGATTCGGGCACCTCCGCGGAAAGAGATGCTTGACTGACTTTCCCAAGAATAGCGCTGCATATTACCGTTGATCATCAAGAGTCTTGTTGACGAGTGCGTCTGCGGCGGTGTTTTGCTCGCGGAAGACGTGGGAGAATGTGACTTTGTGGAATTTGGTGCGAAGGTTGTGAACCTCTAAGAATCGTTTTGCGATTTCTGGATTTTTCACCCGATAGATTCCGTTCAATTGTTTGACGGCAAGCTCAGAATCCAGTCGCACGTCGACCTCATCATATCCAAGATCGAGCGCCTTTTGTAAGCCGACGATGATGCCCGTATATTCCGCTTGATTATTCGTGTCGATCCCGATGTACTTTGCCGCATCTGCCACGCGTTCCCCTTGCTCACCGTTTTCCGATAACGCAAACAGAACCGCTGCCCCTGCTGCTGGGCCAGGATTCCCGCGCGAACCACCATCTGCGTACATGCGAATTCTTTTCATAGTCGAATATCTACGATCCTACATTGTACCTCTTTTCTTCCGTTCCATTCGTTGATGCCGGGTTCGTATGCCACATCGATGACTCTCCCCCGATGAAGCGCCTCTGCCATATCGCCCATGCCAAACCCCACCATCTTACACACCTTTTGTACATCATCGAGCGCCGTCAATCGCAAATGCGTTCCGGTTGCACCCATGGTTTCTGCCATCATCACCGTCATTTTTAATGCCGCAAATACCGGCGGACGATTCCCTTCGCCAAACGGTGCACAGGCGTTCAATGCACCGATGTCATCGAGAGTAAATGTCGACGGAGTAACAACGGCATCGATGGGAAACGTGACCACCGCGCCAGCCTCGCCGAAGACTGATTGTGCAAACGCATTCATCTGCTCTCGAAACATCTGCACCTCTGTCATCGACGGCACAGAAAGCCCGCATGCTTGAGGATGCCCGCCTTTTTTTAAAAAAATATCACCACATGCATTCATAGCCTCCACCAGATGCAAGCCACCAGCCGTACGCCCGCTTCCCACATAATGATCGCCGACCTTCGTCAGTGCGAATGCTGGCACTGCAAAGTCGGTAACAAGTCTGCCGGCAATAAGGCCGACAATTCCCGGAAGCCATGTTTCCGATGAAACGACGAGAACGCTACAATCAGCACCAATCATCGATCGCGCCATTTGCTCCGCCTCCTTGTACGAATCACGAAAAATGGATTGACGTTCTTTGTTCAAGGATTCGAGTTTTGTTGCGGCAACATTGGCAGCCTCGGGAGTTCGTGCCGTCAATGTATCGAACGCGAGTTTCGCACTTTGTAATCTCCCAGCGGCATTCAATCGAGGGCCGATACGGAATCCTATTGCTTGCGTATCGATGGTTCCAAGATCGGTTCCCGACATCGTGAGCATGGCGCACAAACCTGGACGACGTGTTTTATTCAGCACCTGTAAACCAAATGTTTCGAGCGTGCGATTTTCTCCCAGGAGCGGCATCACATCGGTCACCGTTGCGATGGCGACAAAGTCGAGGAACCATTTTTCGTATCCCTCGGGAATGTTAGCGCCTCGATGCTGCGCTTCATGAATCAGCGCCGATGCAAACTTGAACGCAACACCGGTGCCACATAATGTTTTGTTTGCGTATGTTTCCCCTGGCGCTAACGGATGAAGAATAATCGCGTGCCCCGGAAAATGCGTTCCCATTTGATGATGGTCACACACAACGACATCGATTCCCGCTTCGAATGCGCGATCGAGTTCCAAACCGTTCGCGATTCCGCAATCAACAGTTACCAAGAACTTCTTCTTCTCGTCGATGAATCGTTCGATCGTATGCATCGCCACACCATATCCGTCTTTTTCCCGATCAGGAAGAAAAACTTCCACATGAAAACTCAACGACATTTTCTCGGTGATGTAGCGCAATGCCTCGAAGAGTAACGCCGATCCCGAAACGCCGTCCGCATCATAATCGCCGTGAATAACGATCGCGTCACCACGCTCAAGCGCACCAAACATTGCCGCAACTGCCTTCTTCATGTTCGTAAAATCACTGGGAGGAAATGTGTCACGCTCCCAATGCGGATTCAAAAACTTTTCGCGATTCTCCACCGCAACACCACGATTCGCCAAAAGCTGCGATACCAGATCACCTTCCGTACGCTCCGCAATGCTCCACGTGGTTTTCGCCACATTAGTATCCCAACTGCACCATAGAAACCAACATCGATACCATCACGCACAGCGCCACAATCGCCCAGAACCTCTTCGTTCGTTTGCTATTCATCATAGAAGATTGATTACCGTTTAAGCACCTTCATGTACGCCTCGCTCGGAATCTCGACGCTGCCGACGCCCATCGCTAACATCTTCTTCTTTCCTTTTTTCTGCTTCTCCAACAACTTCAGCTTTCGCGTAAAGTCGCCACCATATAATCCCGATGTCACATCTTTGCGCATCGCGGAAATGCGTTCACCGGCAACCACTTTCCCGCCGATCATCGCCTGGAGCTTGATAACGAATTGCTGACGAGGAATACTTTCTTTCAAAATTTCGAGCACCCGCCTGCCCACACGTTCTGCCTCGTTGCGATAAACGATCATCGCAAACGCATCCACGTTTTCATCGGCAACAGAAATATCTAATCGGCACACATCTGCTTCACGATAGGTAAATACTTCATAACTCATCGACGCATATCCGCTCGATGCCCCCTTCAGTTTATCATTAAAGTCGACGATGATTGCGGATAATGGCAATTCATAATGAATGAGCGCACGCCCTTCAGAAAGATAATCGGTGTTGATGTAAATGCCCCGGCGATCCTGCGCTAGAGACATCACGTTCCCAATAGAATCAATCGGCGTAATAATATCGACCTTTGCCCACGGCTCGTCGATGTGATCAATGAAGCTTGGATCTGGGAGATCGAGTGCGCTTTTCACGGTGTCATAGGTCGAATGAGACGCATTCGACCGATAAACGTGATACGCCACGCTCGGCAACGTCACCACCAAATCAATTTCAAATTCTCTACTCAATCGCTCTTTCAAGATCTCAAGGTGCAGCATCCCGAGGAATCCGCATCGGAATCCGTACCCGAGCGCCGGAGAATGCTCTGGTTCAAAAACAAGTGCAGCATCGTTCAGCTTCAAGCGATCCATCGCATCGCGCAATGAGCCGTATTCATCGCCCTGCGCTGGGAACACGCCAGCGAACACCATTGGCCGCACTTCGCGATACCCCGGCAACGGCACGACCCCCTCCGACTCCCCCTTCGTAAGGGGGAGAGCACTCGTCGTGATCGTGTCACCCACGCGACAGGCGCGAATGTCTTTTAAGCCTGTAACGATGTACCCGATCTGCCCGGTTTCTAATTCTTCCAGCGGAGAAAACTTTGGGGTCAGCGCGCCGATCTCGAGAATTTCCCCATCTGCATCTGTTGCCAATAATTTCAATTTGTCCCGTTTTTTAAATGTTCCGTCCATCACTCGCACATATGCCACAACGCCTTTGTAATCGTCGTACGCAGAGTCGAAAATAACGGCACGGGGTGGCTTTGATTCCGATCCTTCTGGCGAAGGAATGCGATCAATAATCACATCAAGCAATTCTCGAACCCCAGCACCCGTTTTCCCCGACACTTCCAAAATGGAATCCGGATCGCACCCAAGCAGCTTTACGAGCTCGGCTTTCCGAGTAGGGACATCAGCTGCCGGCAAGTCAATCTTGTTCAGCACCGGGATGATTTCAAGATTTTCTTCAACAGCGAGGTACAAATTCGCAATCGTCTGCGCTTGCACGCCTTGAGTTGCGTCGACGAGAAGCACCGCGCCATTCACCGATGCTAATGATCGGCTCACCTCGTAGTTAAAGTCGATGTGTCCAGGGGTGTCGATCAAGTTCAGCGTGTAATCAACATCGCCCTTTTTCCACACCATCCGTGCCGGAGCAAGCTTAATGGTAATACCACGTTCGCGCTCAATATCCATGGAATCCAACACCTGATCCTTCATCACCCGCTTATCAATGGTTCCCGTCACCTCCAGCAACCGATCAGAAAGCGTCGACTTCCCATGGTCGATATGCGCAATAATGCAAAAGTTCCGAATATTCTTCTGAGGAACAGCCATAATAATGTTTGCCCGATTGTACCCTGATTTTGAGGCACTTGGCTATTGCGCACCAATACCCAGCTGCTGCATCAACATCTGTGCTTGATTCATATATTCCTTCTGCTTATCTGGACGATGCGTCCATTGTGGTACCTCCGGCAAGACGGTAAGAAAATAGAGTAAGGCGTAGGCGAGGTATCGACGATCAAATGCTGAATCGATAGCACGATGCTTCGTATAGCCCCTCCTGAAACATTCGCGCTGGTGATCGTGAGAAAAGACGCGATACAGCACCACTGCCAATTCTTCTTCACTGTGCCCAACACTGGAAAACTCCCAATCAATGATGCCGACAATCTTCTTTTCTGCAACGATAGTATTTCCAAACGTATAATTCCCGTGCAGAAGCGATGGCAAAACACTGTCGTTAAACATTTCGCTTTCCACATAGAAACGCCGAATCCCCTCTCTTTCATCGTGAGGTAAAACATCAGAGCTTTTGAGTTTCTCAACAATCGCTTCAATTCTTTGCGTGATAGTATTTCGTAAACCTGGATAGATTTTTTGACCGGGCAGATGCACGTTTTCTAACGAAATACCGTGAATCTTCCCCAATAATTCTCCCATCTCTTCCGCAAGGCGCTCCTGATCTTTTGCATCGTACTCTTGCCACACACCGTCCAGCGATTCACCAGGAATTGCGCGATAGACGAGATATGGAAAAGGAATCACGCTCAACGAATCATCGTACGCCACAAAGACGGGAACAGGAATAATACCCGAAGAACATGCTTGATATATCACTCCTTCTTTTTCCAGTTTCGGCCAATCTGGATGCGCAGTATTCACCTTCACCACATACGCATCATTCACCAAAAACGTATCGTTGATCATCCCTTTTTCAAATCGCTTTACCGCAAAAACACTACCAAGATTCCATCGATTCGCTATGGCCTGCACAGTGATCGTGTCGAGTTCAAAGATCCGATATCCTTTTTTCGCTTCATTGTTTTTCATAGTGCAACTCTACGGTTTCTTCGCGATGAAAAATATACGATTATGTTTCACCGTTGTGATTCCTGTTTCTTTCACCGCATAATTGTGGGCATTCTGAAAAATCTCCATACGCTTCTCATCGGAAATGCCCGGCAACCATGGGCGCAAACGACCAGGAATCTTTATCGTTGACTGCACAACCTCATCCGTCGTCATGTATTTGTCGATGGAAATTGTTTCGTCGACCACAAATCCATGTACCATAGCAAGTGATCGATACGCCTCCAGGCTCTGCTCATTCGACCATAACGGTCGCTGTGATGTTGTTCCAGCTTCTAATGCAAGGCGAGCAAATTCTCCCTTTTCCGCTTCAAGAAAGTCTTGTGAGATCTGATCACGAATGCCCTTCGTAGAGACGTCAAAAATGAGATAGCCTCCTGGTTTCAACATCGCAAAGCATCCGCGCAAGAAATCCTCCTTCCGATCAAGATAAATATGAAAGCCGTTTAAACAGAATATTGCGTCGACTTTTTCGGGAACGAGATCGGCGATATCACCGGCATCACCAAGAATAAACGTGCCTGCATTTGAGACGAGTTCGAGGCTTGCTTGGGCGGCTTGAATCATGTCCGCATTAATATCAATCGCGTAAAACTTTCGCCCAAAACCTCTGCGCACCAATTCCTTAACCATTTCCCCTGTGCCGCAAGGGACGTCGACAAACACCGAATCTGACGTAAGACGCCCCCATTGCGCCAAAATCCCCGCATATTCTTGAAAATATCCCTTACGAACCTCTGAAACTTGGGTTACTTCTTGAGCGCTTTTGACGTAACTCGATTTCCCAATCAATCGCAAAACATCTGCTTTTCGATAATATCTGTCTTTTCTTGCCCCAAGACGCACTGCCACCAGCGTACCGTTATTGTCCCATTGCCGTAATGTATTGGGATGACAGCCCAAAAGCTCGCTTGCGGTCTTCAACGTCAAAAGAGATGAATCTTCTTGTATTTCTTCTTTCATACTGTAAGGTTAGTTACTATAACCTTACAATACCATACATTCGTCTATCCATCAATCACCCCACTCCCAATCAACTCCTCCCCCCGATAAAAAGCGATGAATTGCCCCGGGGCAACGGCGCGTTGGGGGGAAGTGAAGTGAACCACGAATTCGGTCGCGATCTCCCCCTCCTTACGAAGGAGGGGGTGGGGGGAGGTTTCAATCACACACTCCGCCAAAGGCTGACGATAACGAATACGCGCCATAATTGGTTCCCCGACTGCGCGATCGATTGCGCCCGGAACCGTTTCGCTGATATTCGTTGCGATCAAATCTGATCGGAACAGTGCTGGATCATCGGCACCGATGGCGACGACGACCTCATTTGTTTCAGGGTTCCGATCGACGACGTACAACGGCGTGCCACCGCCAATGCCCAAGCCGCCACGCTGACCAATAGTGTAGAATTCGAATCCACGATGTGTGCCAAGAATCTTTCCGTCCGTCGTTACAATATTTCCCTCATGTGGCGGAATGCGTGCCTCCAAAAACTGCTGCATATCCACTTGGCCAACGAAACAAATGCCTTGGCTGTCCTTCTTTTCCGCAACCGGAAGTTTATGTTCGCGGGCGATTTCCCGAACCCGAGATTTCTGTAAGTCTCCGATCGGAAACAGTGATCGCTGCAGTTGATCCTGATTCAACTGACATAAGAAGTACGTCTGATCTTTGTTCTCGTCGATGCCGGTGAGTAGATGCGCAAAACCTCCTTCATCATCAATTCTCCTTGCGTAATGCCCTGTTGCGATGAAATCACAACCGAGTTTATCCGCTTCTTTCAAAAACAGATCGAATTTCATGTACTTATTACACAAAACATCCGGGTTTGGCGTGCGCCCAGCCTTATACTCATCGATCATGTACTCGTACACTTTTGCCCGATACTGCTCTTCGAAATCGAAGGTGTAAAACTTCAGCCCCAGCTGCCCTGCCACCCGCATCGCATCACGCCGCTCCCTCCGCCACTCGCATTCTTCAGGGTCTGGATGTGAACCCTCCCCCCTTTCAAGGGGGAGTTGGAGGGGGTCTGCACTCCAATTCTTCATAAATCCCCCAATCACCTCATACCCCTGTTCCAACAACAACACCGCAGCAACACTGCTGTCGACTCCGCCAGACATTCCGAGTAAAACACGTTGCTTCATATATTCACATGCACCCCTCTAATCCCCCTCCTCCCCCTAACCCCTCCATAAATGGAGGGGAGTTCACAATCGAGATCCATCTTTTTGCTTCTCTCCCCCATTCATGGGGGAGTAAGGAGGGGGCGGGAGTCGGAGGGGGTTCACAAAAGAAACACCTCAAGTTCCGGTTCTGCAACTACCGTGACCCGTTCTTTGGTGACCGGCTGATCAAAGCTCAACGATCGCGCCATGAGGGCAAGCGCCGTCGATCCGTTTGGCAACTGAATCGCTGCCTTTGCCCCGTACTTCATATCCCCCACAATCGGCATACCAATCGACTGCATTGCTACACGAATTTGATGCGAACGCCCCGTTTTTGGCTTTACCTCGACGAGCAAACGACCGTTATCGAGGTTCTTGATCACCGACCATGCCGTCTCCGCATACTGCGATCCAGGCACCTCGTGATCAAACGCCTTCGAAGTATTCGTCGATTCGTCTTTGACGAGCCAGTGCTTCACAGTCCCCGCCCTCTCCGATTCCCCGCCCCCTTCCACCACTGCCCAATACACTTTTTCAACGGAATGAGTGCGGAATTGATCGCATAATCGGGATGATCCTTTACTCGTCTTCCCAAACACCACTACCCCGCCTACTGGTCGATCAAGACGATGAATAAGCCCCAAAAACACATTTCCCGGCTTATTTTCGCGCTGTTTCAAAAAATACCGCACCTCATTAATCAAGGTGCCGTCCCCGGTTTCATCCGCCTGCACCAGCATTCCATGCGGCTTTTGCACCGCAATCACATGATTGTCTTCGTAGAGAATAGGTACCATAGTCCAAAAAAGTGTAGCACGGAATTGCCACCCCCCCCTTTTCGCGCTACTGTCGGGCGGTCACAAGGAGGACAACGTGATGAAACAACGCCCCAAGATACCGGCGCATTTCGTGCCGGTTTTCTGCGATAAATGTTCGGCACCGATCCGAGAACGGCTGCCTGCAGACGACTGGAATCAGTACGTCTGCTCCGAGAATCCCCGACATTCCCGGTGGGTGCAATCCCCGCCGGTCGCCTACGCAATTCTCCTCGATGAAAAAGGTTTGACCTATCTCATCCGTAGGGGAATTCCTCCAGCAGTCGGTGGTCTCTGCTTCCCAGGCGGATACGTCGACTTCGGGGAGACCCCCGAAGAGACGGTAAACCACGAGGTTCAAGATGAAGCCGGAATCGACATCGAAGCACTCAAGAAGCTCTACATAGGATCATGGTTCGAGGTGGCGGGAGTCACTGTGACCTGCTTCCTTGTTCGCATTCGGAAACATTCGGTCGGAGAATTCGTTCCCAGTCATGAGTCGACCGAACGAGTCGCCGTCGATTTCCGGAATCTTGATCCGGAAATTCTCGCATTTACGGCAAATCGCCTCGCTCTCCAGGCGGCGAGGGACTATCTTCAAAAAATCGGCTGGTGGGGAGACGAGCCGTCCATACCCCGCCCCTAATCACTGCGCTGCGTGCCGCCCCAGAACGTCTGGGGCGGCGATTATTTTTAGGGGAGGGATCGGAGAAGTGATGAGAGTCTTTGGAGGGGGTTGTGATGGAGGAAACAGGAATCGGGACAGCCCAGATCCTGAGGCTTTGCCGAAGGATCTCGAACGCAGTCTACGGCGAGACGATCGAACGACTGGCGGAGACCCTTCGTATGTACTCAGGGTCTAGAGCTTGAGGGTACTCAATTTCAAACAGGGTACTTTGCTAACGCGAATGATTCGCAAGAAGAAATCGCTGGTCGATACTGATGATGACAACCCAGGACAGGTGACGACGTATGCCATCGATTGCGCACTGCTACATCTATTTAAGACACTTTTCATCGATTTCACGATCATGTCATGGCACAATGCGCTGTTGAAAAACGTCGAAAATGGGGGGTGCCTTCGCAAATCGCGACCCCCTCCGACTCAGCCTCCTCCTTACTCCCCCGCTCATTCGAGGTCCTTCGGCGGAGCCTCAGGATCTGGCTGCCGTCATTCACGTCCAGGTTCACATCCAGGTTCACATCCGGATTCACAACCCACTCAAAAGACTCACCTCACTTCCCACGCACGACCCCCTCCTTACTCCCCCTTTGCAGGGGGAGGGTTCACGTTCCATTCCCACCACCCTCCAAAGACTCCCCTCACATCCGATCACGTCCCCTACAACGCCTCCGCTTTTTCAACGGTAACAGTGCCGCCTTTGTGATAGACGATGGTATCCCGGCGGGAAACGTCGCCGTGAAGAATGCGATCGGCGATGAGGTTTTCCAGCTTGTCTTGAAGTACACGGCGAAGTGGGCGAGCACCGAACTTTGGATCGTAGCCTTGTTGCGCAAGTTCGAATACCGCGTCGTCGTCGATATGAAAATTCAATCCTTTTGCTTTCAACCGTTCTTCAATCTTTCCAAGAAGCAAATATGCAATCGCTGCAACGTCGTCTTGCGTAAGCGGCGTAAACACAATCACGTCATCAAACCGGTTCAAGAACTCTGGTCGATAGACTTGCCGCAATTGTGTTTCCAATAATTCTGCCTTAATCGCTGGCAATTCAGTTCCTTTCTGCACCTCGTCTTGAATAAACTGTGTGCCCGCGTTCGACGTTGCAATGAGAATCACATTCGTAAAATCGATGGTGCGGCCCATACCGTCTGTAAGCCGTCCGTCATCCATGACCTGCAAGAACAAGTTCAAAATGTCGGAATGCGCCTTTTCTAACTCGTCGAGCAGCAACAACGTAAACGGCGTTTTGCGGATAGCCTCAGTGAGCAAGCCCGCTTCGCCATTACCACCAATCAGCCGTGCAACAGAGGCTTGATCTTGATATTCGCTCATATCAAACCGCACCATGGCATTCTCGCTGCCGAAATATACTTCCGACGTGGTTTTGGCGAGCTCGGTTTTTCCAACACCCGTTGGCCCAAGGAACAAAAAGTTCGCAATTGGCTTACTCCCGGAACGGAGTTCGGTACGAGCTCGGCGCAAGGCGGACGATACGGACGTAATCGCCGCTTCCTGCCCAATGACCCGTTCGTGCAATCGCGCCTCTAAATGAAGCAACTTTTCCCCTTCATTTTGTGAAATCGACGTCACTGGAACCTTTGATTGCTCAGAAACACGCGCAGCAATATCCTCCCGATTCACCCATACTAACCCTTTCCCCCGTGGTCGCTTCCCCACATCCAACGCCGCTTCACGTGCCACAGATAACGCCGATGTTGGCAAAACCGTATCGTGAAGATAGCGTGCAGCTAAGTCAACGCATGCCGCAACGGCATGATACGTAAACACCACCGTATTCTGATGCTCAATGCCCCCGATGTGCGATTCGAGAATACGAATCGCAAGGTTCCTGTCCGGCTCGTCGATCGCGATACGTTGCAGCTTCGGGCCAAGACTCGAACGCTCAAGCTTTTCCGTATATCCATTTGGCGTTGCAGTGGCGATGACGAATGTATAGCCCTTCTCCAGCTCACCTGCCAAAATCGACGAAAGGTCGATCGAGCCACCAATGCCCACAAGCTCATGAATATTCTCGATCACCAATACGATATTCCCCGATGCCGCAACCTCGCTCATCGCGTATAAGAATCGTTCCTCCGCACCATTGCCACCCTCCGCGCTCACAATGTGCGCTACATTCAATCGAAGTAATCGTTTATCTTTCAAAATCTCTGGAACCCTTTCCTCCACCATCAACTGCGCAAGCCCTTCGATGATCGCCCCTTTTCCAACCCCCGGGCTTCCCACCAGCACAACACTCTGATTGCCACCCTCGATCGATCGCAACAATGCCTTCATTTCACCATCACGATCCACGCAAAATTCAGACTGCCCATATACCGCGCGTTTGGTAAGATCGTCTGTCACCCCATCAAGAAACGGTGTTGCCACGGCGGTATATGCACGATCCATGTTGCCTGTTGGCTTGAACCCAGCAGCTTTGCGGAATTCTTGGTACCTCCGGCGCAGCGCATCTTGAATATGCATCCATGCAATAGCATTCGTCATGGCATCGCGATCGACTCCCACCGCAAACATCACCTCCTGCAAGAACGCATCCGCATCATATGCGGCAGAAAAGAATTCCAATGGCGCAACGTGCGGAGCACCCCGTGTGGCAGCAGTATGGAATGCCGTCACTCCCATTGCTACTGCAGAAGCACCGAACACCGTCTCCCCCGTTTCCAGCACTGCCATTTTTCTTCGTAATGGATCAATCACCGCAGAAACGCTTACACCAAGCCGCGCAAACAGCACCCGCACATCCCGATCCGCCGTGGCTGCAGCAAAGATGTGCATTGGGGTTACTGCACGATGATTGGATTGTTTCGCTAACGTAAATGCTTCCTCAATAACTCCAATTGATTCCGCAGAACACGCATTGAATATTCCCTTATGGTGTGCCGTTGCGCTCAATGAGCCGATGATTGTTTGCTCTGGCATTCCCTGCTTTGCTTTGGGAATACTGGTAAAGGCATCGTGAATGGATCGCGTTTTGTACCAGGCGAAACATGCAAAAAGCACACCAAGCCACAATGCAAAAAGGTCGACGTGCGGTGTGAGCCAAAAATCACTATCAACAATATCCGTGGCATGCGTAGTGACGATGCCGATGACGAAAACCAAAAATGCAACACATGCACAGCCTACGCCAATCCACTGCAGCATCTTGGCAATAGCATGCGTATGTTTGCGATACGCAATTGCTGACACGTCGATAACCCCATCCCAATACCAAAACGTTCCATCAATCAATACGCCGGGGATTCCTGTCGGCGCATCCTGCTCTTCGTTCATCCGCAAAAGATCGACGGTCATACATCGAAAAGCGACACGCTATGAAAGAGTGTAAATGCACCCGCGACAATCGGCAATGCAACGTACAGCGCAAAAATAGCCATCACGATGACTGCAACAATTATGGTGACGAACCCGCGCGCGATAACATTTGCCAGCCGCACGAACACGCTGATTATTCTACTTTGCCAGTCATATCGCCCGAACATTGGCACAAAAATATTCTTCGCCCACACCATCACGCCAATACTCCGCGCATATCCACGCACAAACTGCAGGCACGATTGCGCCGCATGCAGCAACCCCTTTCCATACCACCACGCCGGGAAACGCAAAACATCTCCCCCAATTTCCCAAAATATTCCCGCAGCATTTCCTCCATGCGCTCCCTGCATATGAAGGGATTATATCACGCCCCTTTCCTATTCTTTCTTAAAACTCACCTTGAACACTGGTGACCATTTCACGTTCATGTCATCGACAATTTCCACCGGCATTTGCTGGACGTACATGTTGAGCGCAATGTCTGCTAAAAGAATCGTGTCGGTTTGAATATCTACCTTCAGCTCTTCAATCTTTGCGGTATCCATATCTCTTCCCCGTGCTTCATTCTCAATGCTCTTCTTTTCCGCCTTCAATGCCTCAATTTTCTCCAAAATCTCCATGTAATGCGCATTATTACGCAACTCATCCTGAAACGACCGCACCATTTCCCGCTTTTCCTTTTTCTTTTTCAATAATCTTCCATGAACATCGTGAAGTTGTGGCATACGGTGGAAAGAAAATTCTAAAGTGCGAATATGGTACCACGGTCACTCATCAACCCGCCGAAATCGGGGAACCGTCTTCCCCTCCACCACAACATTCTCCGCAAACATTGTTGCCGGACGCACCCACATGCCCAACAACCCCGTATCTCCATCAACATGATTATAAACGACATGCCCCTCCAACGTCTCCGAATGCCGCGCAACCCCAATCACCTCACACCTCCCGCCCTTATAATGGATGTACGTTCCTGGGGTGATCATATATTTAAATGAATTCCAACGAATACACATCAATCACCGGCTCCTCGTACGGATGTACTACCCTAATCGCTGCAATAATTCCCGCAACACCTTCTCGCGTGCAACTAATTTCGATACGCTCTTCTTCAACCGCTTCTATGTTTCCCACAGTGCCGATCGTAGGACTCGCACCATCAAGAGGAAGAAATCGTCCAACGCCCTTCGTCGAAAAACTACAGTACCCGTAATTCCCAACACGATCGAGTCCTGTTTTTCCGATAGCGTCACGAAGAATATCAGCATGGGTAACAGGAACGGTGACGACGAGTTTGCATTTCATAAAAGTTTCTATCTTAAAACTCGCCAGGTTCCATATCTTCCAGCTGCCCATGCCCAGCCGCGTTCACCGTATTCTTGTGGAGTGATAAAAATAACGTCCAGCAAAAGCGCTATGCCTATTCCGGAGAGCAACAGAAGAAATGCCACCGCAGGAAACACATACCAATCATGCCGACGAAGTAATACAACGATCAGTACAGTACCTGCTAAAGAGATAATTCCGGAAACAAACAGTATCCATGAAACAATAATTCCAATGTTTTGTCCCTGTGATGTTCCGCTACCTTCTCCGGTAAAAAGTGAAGATGCAATGAATCCCAGAAAAAAATATCCGATGGCAAGCGCAATTTGTAGGATTTTCTTCACATTTTTATTATTTTCGATAACACTTCTTAAACCTCTTCCCCATTCCACAAGAACATAATCCGTTACCGTCTTTCATTCCTTATGAAATGCGTACGACGATTGATTGTATTCGTCGGTGCGATACACGCGAATGCCCGACTCTTGCCACAAGGCAAAGTGCGCAATGCCGACGTCGAGTGCTAAACGACTACATACCGTACAGTAGGGCTCACCAGATTTCAGAATGCTTCCTTCCGTATTAATGCGCGTAAGATACAGCGTCGATCCAAGAATCTCATCAGGGTGACGGCGCAGCGCATCGATGATCGCTCGCCATTCTGCGTGCATGCAGCATGTTTTGTCTGACTTTTTCTTCTTCAGCCAATCATACTCCTCCACCGCGCACATCCGTTGGTCTTCACTATTCCCCGGCGGTGAATTCCACCCTTCTCCGATCACATCGCCGTTCTTCACAATCACTGCCCCACACAAATCTCTCCCACACGTCGCATGCTTCGCAATTCCAGCAGCAAGAGTAAAAAAATGCTCGTGCATATATATTATCGTACTTTTTGCCGATCATATCCAAACCTCGCCTGATCGATGAGTTCAATTCGTGTTGGACGAAGGACGTACCATTGGTGTTCCTCGGAAACGACAAAATCTTCAGCCGGCTCTGGTTTATTTCGTTTGTGGAAATAGCGAAGTATAACCTCACGAGGCACGGAATCGGTCATCTCAGCAACCCCACTCATCTGCACACCACGATCTGGCTCACCAGGTTGCATCGTCGCCGTTATTGCTGCTGCGACATTTGGATTCGATTCGATCGCCACCGAATGCCGTCGGTCTACTGTACTCATCCAATAAACATTCAAATCATCATCACACACAAAAATCACATCCGCGACCCAGACACCTTGTTCATCGGAAACGCCAAGAGACATGAGATAAGAAGCGTCAAGCGTTTCGCAAGTGAGGATTAATAAGTCATTCATAGTCTATCCTCGGCTCTCTTTACGCATATTGTACAGCCTTTCAGTAAATCCTCCGTTCTCAAGAAACGCTTGTTCAAGGGCACGGAGCTGCTGATCTATGACCTATTTTACCCTATCCCCCATGACACTTTTTAAACTTCTTCCCACTTCCACAAAAACACGGTTCGTTCGGACGGGGTTTCTTTGAGGGCTCTGCTGCGGTGGATTGCTTTGCTACACTCGCAATGACGGCAGATTCTTGTTTCTGTGCTGGCACGTCGATAACAGTGGTGGTGCCGGAAGATTGTTGGGATAAGAATTGGGCGGCTTGACGGATAAGGTGGGGAGCGGCTTCGAACATTGCTTTTGCTGCAACAGATTGATCGATGATTTTGAAAAGATTGTACGCAACTTCGCGACCAGTTTCTGAGCGCATGGTGTTATACAGGCGATACGATTCGCGTTTGTATTCAACAAGCGGGTCGCGCTGGGCATAGCCTTGCAGCCCAATGGTACGACGAAGATACGTCATGTCATCCAAGTGCTGCATCCATAAGGTGTCGTTCGCGCGAAGCAAAATGTTGCGCTCAAGCGTCATCAGGTGCTTTGCATCACCAAACTTTTCGATTGCGCCACTATACGCCCGCTGAATAGCGCCATTTACAACATCAATAACACGCGTGCGCTGATGTGCAAGCTGTTCCTTGTCGATGGACAACGTTGCAAGCTCATCAAGAATCGCAGCAGACTCAGTATCTTCCAACTTCACGATGGTACTCAAACTCTCCACAATTTCTTTTGGATCCCAATCAGCTTTTGCAACCTCGGCGTCTTCGACAAAATCTTTGGGCACATCGGCCTCCGCTTTGCTTGTATGAAAGAACACCACACGCTCAACCTCTTTCTCAATGATTGCAGCAACAAGCTCGTGCGCCTTTTCCTCGCTCTTCATCACCTCACGACGTTCGCTGTACACGGCAGTACGATGCTTATTCAATACATCATCGTATTCCAACACATGCTTACGCGTATCAAAATGATGCCCCTCAACACGTTGCTGCGATTTCTCGAGCGCCTTTGTGACCATCTTGCTCTCAATCGGCGTAGCATCGTCAATACCCAACTTGTCCATCATGCCTTTCACTCGATCGCTTCCGAAGATACGCATCAAATCATCATCGAGTGATACGAAAAACTGCGTGCTTCCCGGATCGCCTTGGCGGCCAGCACGCCCACGAAGCTGATTATCAATACGACGTGATTCGTGACGCTCTGTTCCGATGACATGCAAGCCACCGAGCTTCTTCACTTCTTCTGCCACTGCAGCATCTACCGGGTTCCCACCGAGCAAAATGTCTACACCACGGCCTGCCATGTTCGTGGCAAGCGTTACCGCACCCTTGCGACCAGCCTGGGCGATAATCTCTCCTTCACGCTCGTGATTCTTTGCGTTCAATGTGTTGTGAATAATGCCCGCCGCCGTTAAAAACTTCGACAACGATTCATTCTTCTCAATAGACACCGTTCCAATAAGAACAGGCTGTCCGATGGTATTCAAACGCCTCACTTCCTCTACCACCGCCATCCACTTCCCTGTTTCATTTTTATAAATCCTGTCTGGCAAATCTTTTCTGTTCGCCGGGTGATTCGTAGGAATTGTTACGACATCAAGAGTATAAATCTTCGCAAACTCCTCTGCTTCCGTATTTGCGGTTCCCGTCATACCCGCAAGCTTTTCGTACATGCGGAAATAATTCTGGAACGTAATCGTTGCCATGGTTTTGCTTTCGCGCTGAATCTTTACACCTTCTTTTGCTTCAATCGCCTGGTGCAAACCCTCCGAGTATCTGCGGCCTTCCATAATGCGCCCCGTAAACTCATCAACGATCTTTACCTCACCGTTTTGGACGACGTAATCACGATCCACTTTGAACAATGCGTGCGCTTTTAATGCCTGCTCGGCATGATGCACCATTGCTAAACCCTCTTCGTAAAGATTACTCACATTGAGCAATCGCTCAAGCTTCTGTAAGCCATTCTCTGTAAATGTGCTCACTCGCATTTTTTCGTCGATATTGAAATCCTCTTTCTCTGCACACTGTGTAATAACATCCGCAAACCGATAATATAAATCTGCAGACTCTTGTGCTGGGGCAGAAATAATCAACGGCGTGCGCGCTTCGTCGATTAAAATAGAATCGACTTCGTCAACAATGGCATAGTGCAATCCGCGTTGCACCACATCTTCGGCACGGCTTGCCATGTTGTCGCGCAAGTAATCAAAACCAAACTCGTTGTTTGTACCGTACGTAATATCTGCCGCATATGCCATGGGTCGGCTCACGGGGCGCAGAGAATCCGAAGCAACGTGGAATGACGCCGTGGTTTCCGCGCCTTCTGCCGGCGCATCGACCTTAAAGTCAGCATCGTAAACGTACCCACTTTCATGTTGAATGCACCCAACCGTTAACCCAAGTGATGCAAAAACTTTACCCATCCATACCGCATCACGCTTTGCGAGATAATCGTTGACGGTAACGACGTGAACGCCCTTTCCGACAAGCGCATTCAGGTACGTTGGCGCGGTGGCCGTCAACGTCTTCCCTTCACCGGTGCGCATTTCCGCAATGGCGCCCCGATGCAGCGCAAGCCCACCCATCATCTGCACATCAAAATGCCGTTGCCCTAACACACGTCTACTCGCCTCCCGCACCACAGCAAATGCTTCATGCGTTATGGAATCGAGCACCTCGCCTTTCGCTAAACGCTCCCGAAATTCAACAGTCTTCGCCTTCAACTCATCCGCAGAAAGCGCCTTCATCACCTCCTCAAACCCCCCAATTTTCTGAATATCTTTCTGAAAACTCTTAATCACTTTTGCGTTCGGATCCCCAAAAATCGTGGAAAATATTGATGCCATAGATTGCACCAGTATGCCTGATTTGGGGGGAATTCACAAATAATCCCTCAAGCTCCACCCCCTCCTACTCCCCCTTGTAAAGGGGGAGAGATCGCATCCTGAATTCGGATTAAGACCCCATCGAGATTCTTCATAACCTCATCGTTCGTGAATCGAAAAACCTGAATTTCCATAGCGAGCATATATGCGTCGCGCTCTCGATCGTATGCGATAGCCAAAGAATCAGTATGGGACTCTCCGTCAACTTCGATAACCATTTGATGCATCGGAGAACAGAAATCAACAATGTATGGACCGATGCCGAATTGACGACGAAACTTTATGCCAAAGCTTCTCTTCCGTAACGCATTCCAAAGTTTCTTTTCTGCGCGCGTCATGTTCCCACGAAGCTCACGACGACGCTCCATGCTCCACCGGGGATTAAACAGTGTTGTCATAATCAGTTTCAGAGTGAACTCTCCCCCTTTACAAGGGGGAGTCGGAGGGGGTCGCGATAAGATTCCTCGCCACCACATCCACATCCCCTGCCCCCATCACAATAATCACGTCGCCTTCGCGAATGAGCGATCGGAGTTGCGCCTCTGCATCGGCAAGATCCTTTGCGTAATATCCTTCTTTTGGTGCGTTGTTCGACTTCATCGCCGCATCAAGAAGCGTTTTGCTGGATACTGCGGCATCGGCGTTCTCCGTTCTCCCAAGCACACCGTAGATTTCCGACAATATTACAACATCAGCCCCACCAAACGATTGCGCGAACTCGTTGAACAGTTCCTTTGTGCGATTATGCTGGTGTGGTTCAAAGAGAAGCACAATCCGATTCTCTGAAAAAAACTCTCTCGCACCTTCTAGTGTTCCCCGTACTGCCGTTGGGTGATGCCCATAATCCGAAATCACGGGGCACCCCTTGAATTCTCCCACGCGTTCAAATCGCCGCCAGATACCCTGAAATGATTCGAGGGACTTGAGTGCAACTGCGTCATCAATTCCATATTCACGCGCAACACTCATCGCCGCCGATGCATTCATTCGATTAAACGCACCCGGCATCTGTAACGCCACTTCACCAATCACCGATGCATCAAACGGAATCATCGATGCCCCTTCAAGTCTCATCGAATTCGAATCTTCCCGATTGATGAACGTCTTCCCCTGTGTTTTATTCACCAACTCTTGAAACGTGGCAACAATATGATCGATATCGCGATACACATCTAAATGATCCTCTTCAATATTCGTTATCGCCGTCGTTTCAGGCCAGAGCTTCACCATCTTCTGCTTGTACTCATCTCCTTCGATAATAAGAATGTCACTCTTCCCAACAGCAACGTTTCCGTATTTCCATCCTGGAACGATTGATCCTACGAATACTGTTGGATCGAGTCCGGCGTCGATAAAGATCTTTCCCGTCATTGCCGTTGTGGTCGACTTTCCGTTTGTGCCGGTAATGCAAATGGTTCGATAGTCTTTGGATAATTCTCCAAGGAAGTCGAAGTGGCCCATTTGTGGAATATTTCTCGATGCCGCTTCGACGCGCTCAACATTCTCTTCGATTGCTGCCTCCGTATATACGATGAGATCAGTATTCGATGGAATATTTTTTGCATCATGTCCGATCGAAACTGAAATGCCAAGATCGATAAGACCGTCAGTGATCATCGACTGCTTCGCATCACTTCCAGAAACCGTAACACCTTTGGCATGCAAAAACTTCATCACGCCACTGATTCCAATTCCTCCAGCACCAATACAATGAACGTGACGGTATGATTGCAACTGCATACCCTATTCACCTTTTCGCGCGTCGAGCATTTTTTCCTTCTTGTCGACCAGTTGGCGCTTAATATCGTCCTTCGCTTCGTCGATTGCCGCATACACATCGTCACGCTCAACGTGTGAGCGCAAAACATCGCCAGGCAAAGACACATTCATCTCCGCAAAGAACACATCGCCCTTATGATGATGTCCGCTCGTCTTTCCAACCTCAATCGCAACATCACACGGGTCAAAGCGCTCGGTAAATCGCGAAAGACTTTCAACTTTTTCATTGACGTATGCGCGAATCGCGTCAGTCATTTCCATGTTCGTTCCCTGCAGCTCGGTAATACGCATACAAAAAATCGTTAAGAATGAAACCCTATCTGTACGACCTCCTCCTCCAATACTACACCAACTTCAGCTGTCACGTGTTTTTTAACTCTCGAAACCAACGCCACAATATCTGCGGCAGTGGCATGACCTTTATTCATCAAAAAGTTCCCATGTTGCAGCGACACCTCTGCATCACCAACAGCAACGCCTTTTAATCCAAGCTTTTCGATGATCCATCCCGCAGGAATGCGCTTACGTTCCAAAAATTCTTTTGGAACGTCGAATCGAGACTGCAAACGATCCATCTGTGTATCATCGATCCACTCAACATTCTTAAACATGCATCCCGCCGATGATGCACCAAGCGGCTGGGTTGCCTTGCGCCCCGCAAGATTTTTTTCAATCTGCGCCAATGCCTCGTCACGATCTCCGAACGTCAGCTTCAATACCGCGTCAAGAACGACATCATCATTCTCTGATTCCTTCAAAAGGCTATGCCGATATGCAAAATGAAGATCGGCATTCGATATCGTTATCACCGTACCACGACGCAATACACGAACCGATTCCACGCTATCCTTCATTTCGCCGCCAAAACAGCCGGCATTGCCACGGACAGCTCCACCGATCGTGCCAGGCAACGATACTGCCCATTCAAATCCTCGAAGTCCTGCCTCTGCGCTTGCGCGTGCCGCAGCAGAAGAAATCACCCCCGCTTCAACAATCACGCGATCGCCTTCGATGCGCATCGACCGATTTGCTGCCTTAATGACCAAGCCAACAAAACCCTTATCAGCAATGAGCGTATTTGATCCACCGCCAAGAATAAAATATTCCACCGCGAAATCTTGTGCCATGTTCACCGCGTCGATCAGATCCTGCGTACTACGCGCCTCCACAAACATCGCCGCTGGCCCGCCAATACGCATATTGACGTGACGCGCCAACGCCTCGTTCTCTTTGAACTGTGCCCCGAAACGTTCTCGAAATTTGTCCGCGAGCTTCATAACTTACCGATGAACAAACATTCGCGATGATCGCTCTATTGCCTCACGATCATAATCCGCAAATTTTCGATCGATATAATCTTTGGTGGGCATTTCTGTACGAGTCCGATCAATTTTGTCTCCAAGAGTTTCCAACGTATGTTCGACGGCATCAAATCGCTCATCAGTCGATGACGAAAGGAGATGAATAGCTTCCATCGCCTCATTGTGAAGCGTTTCAACTTTTGTCTCGAGACTATCGAATCGCGTTTCAAGAACATCAACCTTGGTTTCAAGATTATTCACCTTCGTTTCGAGACCATCAAATCTCACTTCAAGATGATCCACTTTGACTTCAAGGTTATCAACCTTTACCCCAAGATGATCGATCTTTCCTTCAAGACCATCAACCTTTTTCCCCAATACTCCAATTGCCTCCAGGATTTCTTGCTTTTCATTCTTCTCCATATGCCAAAATCGTATCACATTCCTGCTAAATCCTGAATTTTTTACACCGTACCCAAAAACGGCTATTCTATACGCATCTATGAATATCCTTTCTTCCGACCCCGCCGTTGCTCATGCAATGCAGAATGAATTAGAGCGCCAGCGCAACGGGCTTGAAATGATTCCATCGGAAAACTTTGTTTCGCGAACAGTCCTTGCTGCACTTGGCAGTGTAGCGACAAATAAATACGCAGAAGGGTACCCAGGAAAACGCTATTACGGCGGATGCGCAAATATTGATGTCATTGAGTCCTTGGCAATCGATCGTGCAAAACAATTATTTAGCGCAGAACACGTCAACGTACAGCCGCATTCCGGAGCACCAGCAAATAATGCTGTGTATGCTGCACTTCTTTCCCCAGGCGATACTATTCTCGGAATGGATTTATCACACGGTGGACACCTCACTCACGGCCACCCCGTCACCGATGGCGCAAAACGCTACAATTTTCTGCGATACAAAACCACCGCAGATGGCGCGATTGATTACAATGAAATTGAGCATCTTGCGCGCGAACACAAACCAAAGATGATTCTTGTTGGGTACTCTGCGTATTCCCGAGAAATTGATTACGCTCGCATTGCACTCATCGCAAAAGAAGTTGGTGCATTAACCATGGCAGACATTGCACACATTGCAGGGCTTATTGCCGGAGGAGAAATGAATAATCCAGTTCCTCTCTTCGATGTTGTTACCACAACCACACACAAAACACTGCGTGGCCCACGGGGCGGCATGATTATATGCAAAGCTGTTCACGCAAAAGCGATCGATAAAATGGTATTCCCAGGCATGCAGGGCGGACCACATGAAAATGGTATCGCCGCAAAAGCGGTGGCGTTTGGTGAGGCATTGCAGCCTGATTTCAGAATCTACGCGCAGCGCATTCGTGCAAATGCAAAAGTCCTTGAGCACGAACTTCGTCAACGCAATTTCACGCTCATGTTTGGTGGAACCGATAATCACCTCCTTCTTATCGACGTCAGCAATAAAGGCGTGACCGGCGCGCAAGCAGAAGTCGCACTGGATCATGCGGGAATTACCGTCAACAAAAACACCATTCCCAACGATCCTCGTGGACCAATGGATCCTTCCGGCATTCGGCTTGGCACACCAGCAATTACAACACGAGGATTAAACGTTGAGCACATGCCGCTCATCGCAGAGTGGATTGATCGCGCGATTGCGCATCACAATGATCTCGATGCATTGCGCGCCATTGGTCACGAGGTTAAAACGCTCATGTCTGATTTTCCTCTGTATCCGAATCTTTCATACATCGATTAACGTATGACGGAGATTCTCAACGGAAAGGTGCTCGCAAAAACCATTCATGGAAAAGCAAAGCAACGCGTGGAAGGAATGGAATTTCCTCCTGGGCTTGCGGTGATTCTTATTGGGAAAAATTCTGCATCACGGCTGTATGTAAAGCTCAAAGAAACTGCTGCACGCGACGTGGGAATTTATGTTGAACGCCATGCGTATTCCTCCAAAGCAACCACAGAAGAAGTCGTAGAAAAAATTCACGAAATCAATGAGCGCAATGACATTCACGGCATTCTGGTCCAGCTCCCGCTCCCAAAACATTTTGACACCAATGCAATCATTGGAGCGATGAATCCCAATAAAGATGTTGATGGGTTTCATATCGAGAATCGAAAAGCGCTCATAGCACACACGCCAAACATCGTTCCTCCCATCGCTCTTTCGCTCATGCGGCTTTTACAAGCAAGCCATGTGCCGCTGAAAGGAAAAACAGCTGTCATTGTTGGGAACTCCACTATTTTTGCAGAACCACTCATCGAATTACTTCGCGATGCCGGCGTTCCCGCAACATTCATTCCAAAGCACACCGAAGGGCTTGCAGCAATTACGCGCGCCGCAGATATTCTCATTGTTGCCATTGGGTCTGCTCACTGCATCACCGCAGACATGGTAAAGCCTTCCGCCGTGGTGCTCGACGTTGGTGCAAACAAACTGAACGGCGTTACCGTTGGCGACGTTGCCCCAAATGTCATCGGTCACGCCGGCTTTCTCAGCCCCGTCCCCGGCGGCGCCGGCCCATTAACCGTTGAATATCTTCTATTCAATGTGATTAAAGCGAAAGAGATTCAGGAACGAGAACGCGAATAACTATTTCAAATATTTTCTCAGATACTTCCCCGTGTGACTCTTTGTCATTCGGGCAATGTCCTCTGGAGTACCGACGCCGACGACGGTGCCGCCTAAGTCGCCGCCTTCTGGGCCCATGTCGATGAGCCAGTCTGCGGTTTTGATGACGTCCAAGTTATGCTCGATGACGATCATGGTATTGCCTTTGTCGACTAATCGATGAAGAACATCGAGTAATTGCTTTACGTCGTCGAAGTGCAAACCTGTTGTGGGCTCGTCGAGCAGATACAATGTTTTCCCCGTTTGACGTTTTGAAAGCTCGGATGCCAATTTCACGCGCTGTGCTTCGCCGCCGGAAAGCGTGGTCGCAGATTGCCCCAGGGTAATGTACGAAAGCCCCACCTCGTTGAGTGCTTTCAACTTATCGGCAATATCGGGGATGTCTTTAAAGAACGGTGCCGCTTCCTCGATGGTCATGTCGAGAATCTGACTAATGTTCTTTTCTTTATACGTCACCTCTAACGTTTCCCGATTGAATCGCTTTCCTTTACACACCTCACACGTCACATACACCGTTGGCAAAAAATGCATTTCGATTTCAATTTCTCCATGACCTTCGCAATTCTCGCATCTGCCGCCAGGCACGTTAAAACTAAATCGTCCCGGCTTGTACCCGCGGAATCGCGCCTCCTCTGTTGCGGTAAACAATTCACGAATCGGTGCCCACGCCCCAGTGTACGTCGCGGGGTTCGATCGGGATGTCCTCCCAATGGCGCCTTGATCGATGAGAATTGCTTTATCAATATACTCAACGCCGAGCACAGATTTCGCTGCGCCAGGATGATCTTTTCCACCGTACAACTTCCTTGCAATCGACTTGTACATCACGTCATACGCAAGCGTGGACTTCCCCGAACCAGAAACACCGGTGACACAAATAAACTTTCGCAGTGGAAAATCAACATCGATATTTTTTAAATTATTCTCCGTTGCGCCACGAACCTTGATGGCTCCCGCCGAACTCTCACGGCGCTCTTCTGGAACCGCGATAACGGCATCGCCGCGAAGATATGCGCCGGTTCGTGATTTTTTATTCTCGAAGACTTCCGGCGTTTTTCCTGCCGCAACAACGTATCCGCCATGTTTCCCAGCACCAGGACCGATCTCGATCATGTAGTCCGATCGACGAATCGTATCTTCGTCATGTTCAACAACGAGAACAGTGTTTCCGATGTCTCGGAGATGTTCTAATGTTTCGATCAGTCGTTCATTATCACGTTGATGTAATCCGATGGTTGGCTCGTCGAGTACATACAACGCACCAACCAAACTCGAACCAATTTGCGATGCTAAACGAATACGCTGCGCCTCGCCACCGGATAATGTTCCCGCAGTTCTATTCAACGTGAGGTAATGCAAACCCACATCAAGCATAAACGATAATCGCGACTCAACTTCCTTCAGCACCGCACTCGCGATAGTTCGTTCACGATCGGAAAGCCCGAGTTCCAGAAAAAATGTGACTGCACCATCAATCGACATCGCTGTAACATCCACAATCGATTTTGTTCCGACAAACACGGAAAGTGCTTCTTTTCGTAGCCTGTCACCGTGGCACGATTCGCATTTCTCCGATGAAAAAAGATCCACCGTTCCTAAACCGGAACATGCCGTACACGCACCATACGGACTATTGAACGAGAATAATCGCGGTTCAATATCGGGGAACGAAAATCCACAATCAACACAACTAAACTTCGACGACAACAATCGTTCTTCCTTGTTCGGCATTACCGCGATTGCAAGATCGGATCCTTGACTGAGCGCTTTTTCTAATCCCTCGCTGAGTCGCTGCCGACTGTCTTTTGTGGGCGAAAGCAATGTGCTTGCCGTGAGCGTATCAATAACAACCTCAATGGTGTGCTGCTTGTATCGCGAGAGCTCGATCTTTTCACTCAATCGATGAAGCTTGCCGTCAACACGCACTTTTGCAAAACCACTGTTGTACAAATCGTACAGCAATTGATAGTACTCACCTTTTCTTCCGCGGATGATTGGCGCAAGAATCAGAACCTCGTCACCAGATTTCAGCTTCGCGATTCCCTCAACATCACGAATCACAATGTCGCTCATCTCATCAACCGTCAGCTTTTCAATTTTCTTGTGGCAGTTCGGGCAAAACGGCACACCAATTCTGGCGTAGAGCACGCGAAGATAATCATAAATCTCGGTAATCGTCGCAATAGTGCTGCGTGGATTTCGTGAATGCGCCTTCTGATCAATACTAATCGCTGGCGACAGACCCTCAATCTCATCCACATCCGGCTTTTGCATCTGCCCCAAAAATTGCCGCGCATACGCCGACAATGATTCAACATATCTCCGCTGCCCCTCCGCAAAAATCGTATCAAACGCCAAGCTCGACTTCCCACTCCCCGATAATCCCGTAATACACGTCATCCGATTCCTCGGAATCGTCACCGTAATATTCTTAAGATTGTGTTGCCGCGCCCCTTTGACAATAATGGAATTGAGCATACAGATTTATGATTTCGTTTTTCGCTTCCCTTTCTTCCCCTTTTTCATCCCCTCAAGTTCCTTCGTAAGCATAACGATCTCATCCCTCAATATCGCTGCAGTCTCGAAGAGAAGATTCGCTGAGGCTTTGTCCATTTCGATTTCTTTTTCGCGAATGGCTTCTTCGATCTCTATTGGGGTTGCGCCGATTTCGATGTTCAGAATCTTTGAGGTATCGCGGTCAAAGTTTCTGTCGAGCTCGGCGCGAATATCCTTAATCGTCTTGATAATCGTTTGTGGGGTAATGCCGTGTTTGGTGTTATACGCGATCTGAATATTTCGGCGACGTTCTGTTTCTTTGAGCGCACGGTCGAGCGATCCCGTCATCTTATCGGCATACAAAACAACTAATCCGTTGACGTTTCGTGCAGCTCTTCCGATGGTTTGAATGAGCGACGTTTCAGATCGGAGGAATCCTTCTTTGTCCGCATCGAGCACACCGATAAGTGAAACCTCCGGGAGATCGAGTCCTTCACGTAAAAGGTTTACACCTACAACAACGTCATACGTTCCCCTCCGAAGATCGGACAGAATCGTAATGCGATCCAACGTTTCAATATCCGAGTGCAGATATGCCACCTTCATCCCTCCCTCTTTCAAATACGTCGTTAAATCTTCTGCCATTTTTTTCGTGAGCGTCGTCACTAAGGCTCGCTCACCCTTTGTTACCCGATCCTTAATGCGCTCGATGATGTCTGCGACTTGCCCAGCGTACCCTCCCCCATTTCCCTGTCCCACCGAAGCTTTAGCGAAGGGGGATGGGGAGTCGGAGGGGGCTTGAGCGATGACAGGCAACACCAACGTCTCTGGATCAACTAATCCCGTTGGACGAATGATTTGCTCCACGATCTGTTCCGACGTTTCCTTTTCCACCACACCAGGCGTTGCCGAAACATACACCGTCTGCCCGATGAGATGATCGAATTCTTGATACGTCAACGGCCGATTATCTTTTGCCGATGGAAGACGGAATCCGAAGTCGACAAGCGTTTGCTTACGCGCTTGATCCCCCGCAAACATGCCGCCGATCTGCGGAAGGGTCACATGAGACTCATCGATGATCGTTAAAAAATCTTTCGGAAAGTACGATAATAACGTATGCGCTGGTTCTCCGATCTTCCGACCGTCAAAGTGACGAGAATAATTTTCAATCCCACTGCAGTACCCAACATTTCGAATCATCTCAATGTCATACCGTGTTCTGCGCGTGAGGCGCTCGGTTTCCAAAAGCTTCCCCTCGCGATCGAATTCTTTCAACCGATCAGCAAGCTCGCTCTCGATATCCCGAATTGCTCGTTCACGCTCTGCACTATCGGACATGAAGTGTTTTGCGGGAAAAAACCACGCATCTTCGTTCTGTGTCAAAATCTTTCTCGTTACTTTATTCAACGCAAAAATCTCTCGTACTGCATTCCCTTCGATGACGATGCGATACACCGTTTCATCACTCGGCGGCATCACCTCGATGACGTCGCCCTGCGCACGGAAATGACCGCGGGTCAGATCGGCAGTCGTTCGCTCATACTGCATAGCGATAAGTTGACGAAGAAATTCCGCACGATCGATCCTATCGTTCATGCGAATATGCAGCACCTCGCGCTTATACGCTTCTGGCGAACCCAAGCCGTAAATACAACTCACCGATGCAACCACGATCACGTCACGTCTCGATAACAATGACTGCGTTGCCGCATGACGCAACCGATCGATCTCTTCATTAATCTGCGCATCTTTTTCAATGTACGTATCCGTTCGTGGCATGTATGCCTCTGGCTGGTAGTAGTCGTAATACGAAACAAAGTACGAAACAGCGTTCTCTGGAAAAAACTCTCGGAACTCAGAACACAGCTGCGCCGCCAGCGTTTTATTGTGCGCAATCACCAGCGTTGGCTTTTGTATATTCTGAATCACATTCGCCATGGTGAATGTTTTTCCAGAACCCGTTACCCCAAGCAACGTTTGACGTTGCAAGCCCCTCTGAATGCCATCCGTCAGATCCGCAATGGCTTTTGGTTGATCCCCAGCTGGTTGATATTGAGAAACAAGATTGAATGGCATAGTTATGATATATTTCACAAACATCGTGGGTGACTCACGATGATTACACCACGAAAGAAACCCTTATACGGATGCGTCCGTATCGGGGGTTCTTTTATTTTTAGACGGCAAGCATTTTTCCTTTATACAATTAAACGACATAGAAATTTCACCCCTGGAGAAGGACTCTAGGGGCACATAGGGCAAATCAATGTAGAACGAGTATACCAAACAAGAAACGAACAAACAAGAATTATGCACAATGAAACTGTGGACTAATCACGTACAATGCAGAAAGAAATGTTTAATGAAGATTCTATGTCACACGAAAAAGTAGGGGAAACTATAACCATAGAAACCATCGTCAATGACCTGAGAAAACAAAATGCCGTACTCGCACAGAGTAACGAAAACCTGAAAAATGAGAATCAAGAACTCAAGGAGAAAGTTAAGGTGCTCGAAGCAAGATTATCGGAGCTTCAAAATCAATCACCGAAGAAAAACAGTGGTGATTCGAATACTGAATACTTTGATCCAACACTTGCCAAAGCGCTAAGAAAGCAATTTTGTGAAGCCGATTTGGGATCTGTCGTTTCCGTGAGACTCTCTGGAATCCTCGACGCGATCGGTATTCAATACGTATGGCAAGCCGTACAACAGTCAGAAAGCAAGATCATCAGCTTATTCATTCAACAGTATCGAACTCCTCGGAAACCCCTCAATGAATTAAAAGAAATCATCAAGGATCTTCATCCTCAAATAAAATTCGGCATGACGATCCCTGACTTTATTACACAGCCCGAGAAATAACATCCTTGATCGATCGCCTCAAAAGGGCGATCTTTTAATGCTACAATCCCTCCGTATGCGGATTTTCCAGAACCTTAATCGATTACGGATAGTGAGGGATATTTGCCCGTTGCCGGGGTTTCCTTCGCATGATTCGGCGGTATGGAAGGGGCGGGCAACGCAGTCTGCTTTTCCGATCATCGAGCATTCACATGGATATACGGTCACCGATTTCAAAAATCGATTCATCACCTGGCACCGCACGTTTACCAACAATCACGTCATCCCCGATCTTCCCTCAACCAGCCTCATCCATATCCACGAATGGATCCCGCCAACGCATCCGCCGAAAATCCCCGGATTCTTCCAGTTCAGCATGAATCATTTCGAGGCGGTTACGATTCTCACCCCCGATTTCACCAAACACTGGAGCACACAGGCGAAGCGCCATTTATCATCGGCGAAAAAGAATCCCCATCTCTCCCTCCGCCTTGGCACTATCGACGAGATCGCATCAATACTCCCCCATTCCCAAGTCCCCAAATCTCTCCACACCACATTCCTCGACTTTGCCAAACGCCACATTGCTGCACACCCCGATGATATCGAAGTCCTCATCGCCGTGATCGACAATCAGCCCGTTGCCGGATTCATTGCCGGATATTGCATCGATGCCCGCGAAAGCACATATCTCGTCGGCTGCTTTACCCCCGCCGGCGGCAAAGCCCACGCCATGGTTGCCCTCATCGAACACTGGTTCCAACGTTGCATAGATCGATCCCTCCTCCACGCCAACTTCGGCGACATCGTCGGCCCCCACCCCTTCCCTTTTGACGACATGATCGGCTACTCAACCTTCAAAACCCACTTCAGTGTTCATCGAGTGTGGATGCCGGGAAGTCGGTGGAGAGTACGGGTGAATTGGCGGAAGTTGAAGAAATGAGGAAAAACGTCATCGGGAGAATGAAGTACCGCCAACCGAAGACGCCCGCTCGTCGTTCACATTGACGTACATCCCGATGACAGTGAAGTGCCCAATGAAGGCGAAATGCCCGGAGGCTGTTTTAACATCAGATAGGTCCCCGACTCTTTGCATCAATCGCTCTCCAGTATTTTTGAAACCCGCAATCAATGAAAAGAACCGCAACGCCGGAGGTGTTCTACGACATTTTCCCGAATGCAATCCTAATCGATCCATCTCCACAAGCAACGGTCCGTTCTGCGCTCCTCTTGGCTGATTCAAGGTACGGTCAAGAATATTCTTCTGAACAAAATGCCATCCGGACCGCATTGGTTCTGTAAAAAATTCCTCTTCACGAAACCGTTGTATAGTTCCCTGAGGATCATATACCAAATTCTCCTGCGGCTTCTTTGCCCGAGCATCCGCGTCCAACGTCTCGATCATACTCATCATCGAAATCTCTTTCCCACCCTCCATCTTCCCCTTCGGCACATACACCAACATCCACTTTTCTCTTTCCTTCTCATCCCTCTTCAATAACTCCACAAACTGCGCCACATCTGGCTCCGCAAGCTTTTCCTTCAGCTCCTTCATTGCCTGTGCACGATCTTGCTCATTCAACGTCACCATCTTTTTTCCATCATGCAACGTAAACGTCTTCTCTGTCTCGTCACATCCAAGATAATATTTTCCGAAGAGCTGAAGCATTTCGAAATGAGTACCGTTTTCCTCTAACTCATCGATCACATCTCTTCGCCCTGCACTCACCGCCTCAGGCGAAAGCATTCCTGCATACTGCCTAAATACCTCTGCAACACGCAAACTTCTTTCGCGCACATTCATTTTTGTAGATATTCGTAAAAACTTTTTTGCGAAATCCAAGGAATACTCGTTCGATGCTTTCACTCTTTCCACAGAAGAATCGGGGTAAATGAAATCCTTATATAAAAAATGCGACATCGGATAAATGCCCGCAACAATATTCAACAAAAAAATATGATTCTTCTCGCTTGTCCGGCTAGTTATCGTCTCTATCACTCCTGCTCTTTCTCGTATTGCTCGTCTGACAATGCCATACAAAATATCATCTTGCGATCTTGTTTCATCGGTGAACGCACGAAGAAAAATTCTCCTCACCACATCCGGTGACTCATCTCTGCACTTCTTCTGAAAAACCTCCGTGTCCGAATACAGCTCTTCACCGAAAATCTCCATCAATCGCGTAACGATTTCTCGATCGTGGAATGCCACTTGAGGAAGTGTGGCAATGGCGCGGAGGGCAAGCATTGGGCGTTCGTGGTCGGCGAGCTTGGGGAAGAGATTCTTTTTAACTTCCTCGAAATTCAAAGCGCGCATCGCCTCGAGCTGACGACGGACTTCGTATTCCATCGCACGTTTTGCGAATACGGTGCCGAGCATCACTGATGCAATCATTGGATCGCCTTTCTGCTTCCCAATATCACTCATCGCCTCCCCCGCTTCCTGTCCCAACGCATGCAACGCCTCTTTGCTAATCATGTTCGCAAAGTCCCACGCCTCAACGTCTGCATCGATGGTAAGCAATTGATCGAGAGAAATACGAAGGACTTTCGCAGAAGCATCATCACCCTGCTTGCGTGCTAATCGCTGGGTATTGAAAAGTGCTTTATGCAAGAACGATCCAAAGTATGGGCTGCGTTCATTGCGCGGAGCAACGCCAAGGAGTGCGACGAAAAATTGTGGGTCGTGATGTTTGAGAATATCGAGGGCATGCAAAATCTCCATGAAATCTTCCGCGCCCTCCATCGTTAGTGTGTAATTCTCAACCTCGGAATTGCTCTTTGCCTGATACCACACCATGTTCTGCTCGATCCATGATTCGATCACTTCAAGTGCGTGCTCAAGTTCGGGATGCTGCTTCGATTCTCCTCCTTGCTCCCGATCACGATGCGCTTGGCGCAGCAATTCAAGATCATAAAGCACAGCGCGAGTCTTGCTCGCTGATGCATCCAGAATCGACGAGCCTTCAGCACGATGGCTCCAATACTCCGCCGTTGGCTCATCGACCGCAAATGGATCCGCGATGATGACTTTTGGTGCAAGGCGTTCGCGACTGCTGTCATCGAAATTCCATGCAGAATATTCTGGAGGAATCGGCGTGATGTCGTCTTCGATGGCAAGTGTACGCATCCTGTTGCCGAGAATCGTAAGAACGCCGATGAGTGTATTGCGCTTAGGCTGAATGACCACGCCGTGAACATTTTTTCCTTCCAACGTTTCACCAACCCCAAGCCTTGCAATCACCGCATCACGAGTCATCGCAGGATTCAACGCGCAGAGGCGATCGACGAGTGGAGCAAGGCGATGCGCGAATGCAGAAGCACTTCGTAGAATGGGATCGATGAAATTCCGATGTGAACGCAACTCTACGTCACTAAACCCAAGATAATTCAAAAACTCTTTCGCAAAATCTTCGTGCCCTTTGCCAAAAAACGCTTCTTCCAATTCAGTATTCACTACAATCCATTCCTGACACGACGCGCCTTTATGTGCGGCTTTCTCCGCATCCCACAAACTCAATGTATCTGTCGCGAAGAAATTCGCATCATCCGTTGCTTGTTCTAATTCCTCGACCGTCGACGGAATATGAACCTCGAGTGTGCTCAAGATCTCTGCATCATCAGAAAGCGGTTCCTGGACGTGATCGATTTCCGGAAGTTCCCGCATATCATCGTTCCAATTCTTTCACCACTTTCTTTTCAAGATCAACAAGATCAAGTACTTCCTTCATCCGCGCTAAATCTTTTCCATTTCGCTCATGCACCAAAAGCTTTTTCTCAATGCTCTCGAGCATTCTCAGCATTTGGGTGATCTCTTGTTCAGACGCAACGTTCACGCGCAGATCCATTTCTTCGCGAACATCCGCGATCTTCGCCGCACGGTTCTGACTGATTAAAACAATCACCGAAAGAAAGATGGCTTCAAGTGATACAAGCATCGTTAACATGCCAAACGGATACGGATCGAATGGAGTGAAGCCGGGAATGATGTTCGCGTTCACCACAATCCAGCCAAAGAACAGCATCGCATTGAATACGAAAAAAGCGATGGTGCCGAAAGCATCGGTAAGAAAATCCGCAATGCGCTCGCTTGGCGAACGATGATGACTCATCGAACCAGAAAACATCTGTTCCTTCATCTTCTTCAGTCGAACCGTCGTGCGTTTCCTCCGTTGCTGTGGCATATGCCACTATTTTACCACGATTGTTCCCAGCTCCTCCCGGGTAAGTTCTACAACGATCGAACCAGCGACGTATGGGGCGATCGCGTAAGAATTGTAGACGATTCCGATTGCGGTTGGCGTGGTGTAAAAGAGTGCGTCGTCGATGTACCGATTCGTTTCATCGATGCTCGGTGCTGCGAGATACGCCTTAAACTCATTCAATGATTCTTCAAAAAGCTGATCCGCACTATGATCGATGAGCCACTGCTTTTCCTTTACCTCGAATGATTCGATCTGTGCAGGATCGAGAATGTCACGAAGAGAAAGCTGCATGCCGGTAGTAACATCGAAGGTTAAAAAGAGCTGCGTGATATTCGGATGCGCTCCACCTTGATTCAGATAATTTGAAAGCGCGATGGACAAGATGCCATTCGTATTCTGCTTCACGTCATACCCCACTTCGCTTACCCATGACTGAACATCCGTCATATCTGCCGCGCATGATTCCGTCCATTCCGTTGCCGCATCGTCGATGGAAGCATCACTCGTCGTTAAAAATTGCTTCACCATGTTTTGAATATCACCATTCATCCTGTCTCGAGCATCGGAACCTAACGCTGACGAATCGATTTGCGGATACAACAGATTCACATCGCATCCCCCAGCCCCAGCAACGTCTTTATGGAATGTTTTTGTTACTTCACGTAAGGCGAAATCGTTACCTGCGGCACTATTCGTTTCCGACCCAATACCATCAAGGTCACGTGAAGGATTCGCTTGCCGCCATAGAAATAATCCAGCAGCACCAAGAATAACAATAATCGCAAGACCAATGATAAGTGTATGAAGCTTCATATGGGGGAATGGTAATCATTTTCCCCTCATCGCACCACAATCACGTTGGGGACAGCGGCAGAATGGATTTCGATGTCCCACGGGGATGAGGGTGCAGAAAGCCCGGTTGAGGGGCCGCCGTCAATGTTGCCCGCAATGCGGAAATGCTCCGGCTGAGCAGCAAGCCACTGCGCCATTTGGTACAGAGATGCCTCGCCAGACTCACTGACAATACCGTACGTGGTGCCATCATCCGTTTGCGCAAGCACCGTACGGCGGGCATGAAGACCGCTATCTGCCTTGATCATCGATACATCGTCGACGACTAACGTTGGAAACGAAAGTAACGTCGATCCTTCTGGTGGCGTTGCCGATGCCTCTTGGGGAAGATACAAAAGATGCATGCGTCCATCATCGTTCACATTCACACCGAATGTGTACCCAGAAGCATCAGCTTCTGGCCACGGCACCATCGATGAACCGTTCTCGATAGCATAGAATCCTGACGGCTGATATGTTTCCGTAAAATACGAACCGTTGATGACGAATTGCGCGCCCGATGTTTCCCGCCATTCATGTACCGATCGTGGTGACGATGGATCATTCATCAATGCCCACCGCGCATTATCGGAATCAAACTTTGATACAAGAAACGAAACCTCGTGACCATCGAATGTAGCAATACGGCGTTCGATGAATGAAGGGAGATCCGCATAGCCGTACTGCATATACTGCACCGCCGGAGGAAGCCACACTGCCAGCGCAATACCAAACACTATGCCAACCGCCACCATTACTGCACATCCTCCAACAATCACCTGCTTCATAGATTCTGTACGCGAAGTGTTTCCATAATATCCTTAAAGAGCTTCGTGTCTTGCACTTCATGGAATTCACGCGCCACGCATTCCTTTTTCTGTTGATCCATGACTGTTTCGCATCCAGCATACATGCTCACGTCACTTGCGTAGTGAATAGTAAATGCCAACGCAAACGGATGCGTATGATCGGCTTTGGTGTAAATGGTGGTGCGATAGACTTGCCCAGCGCCAACGCTCAACCCCGTCACCACACAATATGACGCACCGTTGATCGTCATCATCGATTCTTCTGTAATGCGCTCGATGTCGTTCGACGTCATGCATCCCTTCTCGTCGAACACCGTGCTTTGCGTAAACAATTCAAGCTTCATGCTTCGTGATTTTTGAAGATACGCTGCTGGCAACGTCCACTGATACTTCGCACCATCTGTGGCAAATGCGCTCTGTGGCAAATCCACCGTTGCACGCACACCCTCATTTAAAATAACCGTGCTTACCCATTTCACCCCTGGCAATTCATCGATTCCATCATCACCCACTTCGTCATCTGCATCATTGTCTGTGCTCGGTACTTCTTCTGTATCTGGCGTTGTTTGTGAAACTGGCGCACCTTCTTCATTATTACTTTCAGCGATGATCGGTTCCCCTGAACGGAAAAAGACTTGTGTCGTTACCAGTGCAACAACCAACACAATCACCGCACCTGCGCACACACTCACCAAAAGTCGCTTCATAGAACACCATCGTACCTCATTTACAGAAAAGAAGTTTTTTTGTAGAATACGCTCACTCCGTATGGTTTCGACTGAACTGAGTAACCAAGTAGGACTTTCTCTTTACCGAGAAAGTCCTATGTGTGGGCTTGTGAAAAGAATTCTCTTCTCATGAGCATCGTACAACGGTCTCCACCCAGCCGTTCGCGAACGGCGGGGTCCAAAACCGTTAGCGTGGGTCCGATTCTAAAATATGTATTTCGTCTACCTTCTCAGAACACAGAGTGAGAATCTCAAATTCTACATTGGATTCACTGAAGATATCGAACGACGTATTGAAGAGCACGCACGTGGTTCCGTTACAACAACACACAGGCTCGGCATTGCTGAACTTATCTATTACGAAGCGTATCGTGATCGAGAAGCGGCACAGGAACGCGAAAAGAAACTGAAACAGTTTGGATCGTCATATGTAGGATTATTAAAACGCCTACGTCTGAAATAATTATAGGGGCATCGTATAATGGTAGTACAACGGTCTCCAAAACCGTCAGCGTGGGTCCGATTCCCCCTGCCCCTGCCACCGAGCTGAGCTCGGTTTGTCCACGAAGACCAACGCTTAGCGTTGGTTCGCCGAGATCAGCTCGGTGATAGGTCAGCTCAGCTGACCCACAGGACAAATCGAGAAATGCTTCGGCAAGTAAAACGAGCTGCACACGCGGCTCGTTTTATATTTGATACACTGACAACGATGTATGTTTTTTACCTATATTCTCTATAGTGAACATGATGGAAAGCTCTACATCGGATATTCTTCCGATGTCACAGAGCGGTTTCGTCGACATTGCAATGGAGATGTTACGGCAACAAAACATCGTCGACCCCTCATACTCATTTACTACGAAGCGTATCTCACCGAACAAGAAGCGAAACGGCGCGAAAAGTTTTTAAAAGGTGGTGCAGGAAGAATCCAACTTAAAGCACAGCTTGAGTTAACTTTTAAACGAATCGGGTACAGATTCTTCAAATAGATGTTATGTCCGAAAGGCAAAAGACAATAATTCTCACGTCGCGTACCAGTCCCTGCCAAACGCCGTTATGGGGCGAAATATTTGAATATCCGAAGGTGCAACACATTTATCCTGATATAAATTAGCTATCCTATCCATCAATTATGAACCTATCTTCGGGTAAAACACTGGGAATGATTGGAATAAGACTTCGGCCCGCACTCGGAAGCTCAGTAGGCCTTCTCCTTTTTACATCAATCCTTCTTTCTGGAGTTCAGTCAATAAACATTTTTGTCATTTTAGGCATTGGCTTTATCCACCTTTTCGGCGACCTCTACAATGATCTTACAGATATTGAGGAGGATCAGCGAAACGGTCGTATGGAAAAACTTACACTCAACGGAATTTTTACCCACCAAGAGATACAATTCATAACACTGTGTGCTCTTATATTCGGATACACACTTACACTGATCGGGGGAGGAGTCATTTGGCTTTCCTTAGGCTTCGCATACTCCATTACATTATTTTCATACTCCTATCAAAAGATACGTTTAAAGTCCCTTGGAGTTTTTGGATATTTTATTACATTTTTCCCTCTTTTCTCGACTCCTCTCATTATTAGCGACGGACAACTATATACAAAAATTCTTCTCATGTTATTTCTTACTTCATACACCCTCTATATCATGTGCCAAAAGGACTCCACGGATACTCATGACGTGACCAATGTTTTTTTAGCAAAAGGCTGGAGCTATGCCAGCATTCTCTGTCTTTTCTATGGTTCACTCACCATAATCACACTCGCAATTCTTGCAGCGATCAAACCAATGCTCTGGATTGGCTGGCCCTTCTTTTCACTTCCAATATTCCTCAATGTCTATCTAATTAAAACACGAAAGATTCAACGTCCAATGCGTAAAAGAATTATTACCATGCAATTTTTATCTTTATACATCTTGAGTATCTGTGCCTTGTAGACTCAAACGTAAAACGAGGACACAAAGAACCAAAAAAGCTCTGAAAATTGAGTTTAGTGGTCATGTGCATTGCCACGAAAAACACAGCTGCCTCCAGCTGTGTTTTTCGATTGTGTGCTAATATTGAGGAAATTTATCATCGGTATTTTTATGCTGCATTATCTTCGTCAACTCCTCAAACCATTATTTGCTCGCATGCGCGGGCTTGAAAAGAGATTCGGTCCAAAGGCGCATTATAGTGAAACGGCATTGGTGTTTGTTGTTCTCGCGTCTACTGCCATCATTTCCGGCAAGGGATGGATTGAGTGGCTTGGCGTTTTTGGTGTGATCTTTACGTTTGAGTATCAAGTTCTTTCCACCTATCTCCGCGAACATGCAGAGGCAAAAAAGAAACGCGGCGTGCACGGAAAATCTGATGGCTTCTACAAAGAAATTCAAATCCTCTATTACGCTAAAGAGCTCATCTGGATTCTCTATTTCATTGTGTTAGGAGCGTATTCAGCCATTGTCGGAACAATCGTTTTCATTCTTTACGGAACATGGAGAAAGCTCTATCGACAAGAATTCCCACTCTCAGATGACGATATTTTGTAGGCTATTAGTGACTCACCTTACGCAGCCCTTACCCGCAGTTTCTTCAATTGCGTGAGTTCATCCATACTTGAACGAAGCGCGCTCACATACAGCTTCGCCTTCAGCGCAAAGTGATTGAGTCCGGTCTTGATCTTCATTTTCTCAAGTTTGACAAACGCA
>CALRGY010000012.1 GCA_943358395.1 Candidatus Uhrbacteria bacterium
GCGTGTCCGAGGTGCATTCCTTCGCTTCACCACGCAATCGGAGCGTACGGGGCAGTTTCAAGTCACCACGCGCTCCGCGCGTGCGATTAGTCGGAATCAGGATTATCAGCAAAATACATTCGAACTTTGTTTAATACACACCGCCAAAAAATATCATCCGTTTGGATGATATTTTTTATATGCGTCTACAGAACCCAGCGAATGTTGTGCGCTTTGAGTATTGCTTTTTGCTCAGCGAGAGTTCGAGGCTCTGCTTCAGGATCTTTTGTGTGAATTATACGGGATACTTCCTCATAGACACGTTGCATTTCGTACACGGACAATGGTTGAAGTGTTGCGATTTCTTCGTCGGTAAGTGAGATGTGCGCACGGCGCGGGTGTTCTCGCGGACAATAGAAGAATGGATCAACCCATACGGCAGTGCCATTATCCCGTTGACGAAAGTTTTTCGTGGGTAATGCATTGCGATGAATGACATCGGGAAAAATAGACTTCCACAACGCTGCTCCTTCTCCGCGTTTTTGTGCTGCGATATAGTCTTGTGCTGTTGTAGCAAGCGCGTAATATGTTCGCAGAAAGTCCGGGGTAAATCGTGCTGTGTTTGGAATGTATTCTGCGCACATAACTTGGCCGGACGCGAAAAGGAGTTGAGGAAATTCAATATTCATTGCACGTAATTCATCACATCGATCTGTGGCGAATGACTGAATCTGTAGCATTTCATTGCTATACGCTTGGTGCACATCGCTTTCTGAGCGGTGGACTTTGACGATATATTTTTCCTGAGGCGTGTGGAGTGTAAATACTTGTGATTGCCCCCCCGTAGCAAAATATCGCATGCGGTATTCATCGCCAAGTTCTATTTCTTTTTTTGAATGCCTATCACTTTCAGATTCGGTAAGGAAAAAGAGCCCACGGCTAATTTTTCGAAGAATTTTTGGGTGATGGTGAATGAATTCCTCTCCTGCGGGTGAGAGAAGTAGCGCTGAACGTGTTTCGATATTTTCCCTATTCGTATACGTTTGATGTGCCGAGACGAATACTCGATTCCCGAAGCGATCTCTCTCGATTTTTCTTGCAGCATCTTCGATATGCTCTAAAGAAATATTCGCATTGGATCCTATTCTTTCCGAAACATGTGTTCCTTGAAATCGAATCTTTTCTTCCTTCATATACTGGGAGTATACCAACGAATACTTGTCTATGTCATCGAATCATCTTATGATCCCAGGCGTGTTCATGAGCGTAACCTCGTCACCTTCGATCAGTTCCTATACGTAGATAGGTGAATCTCCGCGTAGGACTTTCTCATTTGCGGCTATTTTCGATGAACCAGGAGGAAATGTCGTGAGACGTACTTAACGGTACGTTGAACGACTTTCCGACGCAGTGAGTCGAAAAGAGACCAAATGGGAAAGTCCTATCGAGCCGTAGCGCAGTGGTAGCGCGCTTGCATGGGGTGCAAGAGGTCGTGGGTTCAACCCCCATCGGCTCGACCAAAAAGAATCGCATCCGCGGTTCTTTTTTGATACACTTTTCGATATGAAAGTAACCTACGACGCTTCGGTGATGCATAGTCCGCTGGCGGTGCTGAGGAAGGCGGGGTATTCGGCGTTTGTGGATCCAAAGACGGGGGAGGAGAGTTTTGTGTTGCGATTGACGTCGGAATTTTATCCGCGGTTTCATTTGTATGTGAAGGAAAAAGGTGATGAAGTCATTTTCGATCTTCACTGCGATCAAAAAAAATCATCGTATGGTAGTGGGCACATGCATAACGGCGAATATAGTGGCCCGATGATCGAAAAGGAAATGCAGAGAATTGATGGATGGGTTAATCATGTCGAGAAAGAGTAGGACTTCTTTCGAGAAGTCAAGATTCTCATGCACATGTGGATGCTCTCCCTTCACGCTTTCTTCATGCGTTTGTACAATGCGTCACATCATCACGCATCATGGCGTTTCTCTGCGCGTGTTATCGGCTTCTATGCGCCTTACGTCCCCAGCATTTTCAAGCGGTGAAATGATTCCGGCAAAATATACGTGCGACGGCAAAGACGTAAATCCAGAATTACTCTTTGACGACGTGCCTGGTGATACACGAAGTATCGCAGTGCTTGTAGACGATCCATCTTCACCGTCTGGAAATTGGTTGCATTGGAGTGTATGGAATATTGCACCAACAGTGCGAGCCATTCACGAAAATAGTGTGCCACCGGGTGCACGTGAAGGAGAAACAGATTTTAGTGAAGTGGGGTACGGTGGGCCATGCCCCGGTGTTGGCGAGCATGAATATCGTTTTACCGCATTTGCTCTGGATTGCATTTTAGATATTGGGCACGGTGCTCCTCGGAATATCGTTGAAGAAGCGATGGAGGGACATGTTCTTGCGAAGGGTATCCTCGAAGGTCGGTATCAGCGTCAGAAGATTAGGGCTATGCAACATGCCACGGCATAATTGATTACTTTGGTCTATTTTCGATTCAGATCATCGGAAACTTCGTCGACGTACCGAGAAGTACGCCTCCGAAGATTTCCTTGATCTTCATCGAAACTAGCCTCAAAGAAATCAATTATGCACTCATCACTGTTTCGTGATCGTGTTCTCGAGATCGTGAGAAACATTCCTCGAGGGAAGATGATGACGTACAAGGCTGTTGCAACCGCAGCGGGGAATCCTGGCGCATCACGAGCTGTCGGTGCAGTGATGAAGACGAATTTCCATCCCGATATTCCGTGTCATCGGGTGATTCGATCTGATGGAACGCCGGGAGAATACAATCGTGGCGCCGCGCAAAAGATCGTGCTATTACGAGAAGAGGGTGCAATCGTGTAAGCTGATGCTATCTATGTCGATTTTTTTATATAACACCCTTGGGCGAAAGAAAGAGGTCTTTGCGCCGTTGGTTCCAGGAAAGGTTGGGATGTATACGTGCGGGTTGACGGTGTATTATCGTGGATCGATCGGAAACTTTCGCGCGTTCATTGTTGCGGATGTTCTTCGGAGAATGTTCGAAGCGAATCAGTATTCGGTGACGCACGTGGTGAATATTACCGATGTTGGGCATTTAGTTGGTGACGGCGACATTGGCGAGGATAAGATCGAGATGTCTGCACGAAAGTCTGGTGAATCCGCGTGGGACATCGCCGCGAAGTACACAGCGCTGTATTTCGAGGATGCGAAGAAGTTTAATGTGCTCACACCAACGATCAGTCCGAAGGCAACGGATCACATCGCAGAACAGATCGCGATGATCGAGGCGATCGAAAAGAATGGATATGCGTACACGATTGCGGACGGGGTGTACTTCGATACGTCGAAACTTGCATCGTACGGTCAGCTTTCTGGTCAGTCGCTCGATGAGAAGGAAGGTGGATCACGTGTTGCAGTCGGGGATAAGAAACATGCGACTGATTTTGCACTTTGGAAGTTTTCGCCATCGCCGAGTGCTGATTCCATTGCGCAGAGGCGACAGATGGAATGGGAATCGCTATGGGGAATCGGGTTCCCTGGTTGGCATATTGAATGCTCGGCGATGAGCGAGAAGTATCTTGGTGTGCCATTTGATGTGCATACGGGTGGCATCGATCACATCGCGGTGCATCATGAGAACGAAATCGCGCAAACGCTTGCGGCGCGAAATTGCCTTGAAGCGAATGTTTGGATGCATAACGAATTTCTGCAGATCGATGGCGGGAAGATGAGTAAGTCGCTGGGCAACACGTATACCGTCGCCGATCTTGAAGAGCACAAGATTCATCCGCTTTCATTCCGATTATTTTTATTGGGCGCACACTATCGAACCCCGCAGAATTTCACCTGGGAAGCGGTCGGTGCCTCGCATATTGCGCTTGGATCGATTCGGAACGCCGTGCGTGATTTGCCGAAGCCTAGTGAAGTCGATACTGAATCGATGAAGCAGTTTATTGATCGGATCAACGATGATTTGGATACGCCAGGTGCGCTCGCGCTTTTTTATGGCGTGTTGAACGATGTATTGATGGAGCGATCGACGAAAGCGGCAACGTTGCTTGCGATGGACGAGGTGCTTGGTCTTGCGCTCGCTGATGTTCTTGCCCGACCGGTACTGGTTCCCGGAGCCGTCGAAACTCTTCTGCGAAATCGTGAACATGCTCGCGCACAGAAAGACTGGAAAGCGTCAGATGCGCTTCGTGCCGACATCATCGCATTAGGATTCGATGTGAATGATACGCCAAGCGGGCAGAGAATTTTGGAGGTGTGGTGAGCGTGATATACTCAAGAGGATTTTATCGCGCTTTATGATCGGAGTCACCATTCAGCTTCCACTCCCTATCGTCCACTATCTTGATGTCACGCCGTTTCCGCTGATGATGACGCAGGCGTTGCTCTTGATTGGGTGGATCCCTATTTTTGGGGTGATTATTTGGGGGCTTACGCATATTTGGTTGGATTATAAGCAGGGGCAATACGGTAAATCGTTGAAATGGGAACTTTTGGAAGTGAAGGTACCGCAAGACGCAATTAACACGCCGAAGGGCATGGAGAATTTCTTCATGAACCTTTCTGGGGTGAAGTCTGGAATTACGTGGCGAGAAACATGGTTGCTTGGCAAGGAACAAGCGTCGTTTAGTTTTGAAATTGTCAGCAATGAAGGAAGGATTCAGTTTTTGATTCGAACGCTCGATAAGTATCGTGACTTAGTAGAGGCTGCGCTGTATGCGCAATATCCGGAAGCGCAGATTACGGAGGTTCCGGATTATGTGATGGAGTTGACCACTGAATATCCCAATACCGAGGTTAACGTGTTTGGCGGTGAAATTGCGTTGGCGAATAAACCGTATTTCCCTATTCGAACATTTGAAGATTTTGAGCATCAGGGGGAGAAGGACATGCGTTTTAAAGATCCATTGCTGCCGATTATTGAAATGATGGGAAAAATGCGGAAGGGGGAACGGTATTGGATTCAGTGTGTTATTCGCCCGCCTGATGATCAGCACTGGACGAAAGATGGCGTGGCGTATTTGAATAAGATGATGGGAAAAGAAGAGAAGCACGCACCGAGCCTGATGGATGCTCTTGGTGAAAGCGCGTTATGGTTGCCGAAGGGCATCGCGTCACAACTTATTGGTTTTGGTGGCGGAGAAGCTGCGCATGGCGAAGAAAAGAAAGACGACTTCCGTATGTTCCGTATGACGCCGCAAGAGCGAGTCATGCTGGATGCTGTAGCAGAGAAGATTTCGAAAGTGGGGTGGAAGACGAAAATTCGGTTCTTGTATGCTGGCCCGAAAAAAACGTTCCGCAAGGGATTAATGGCAAGCTCCATGAAAGGCATGTGGGCAACGTTTACCAACCAAAATCTCAACGGATTAAGTTTGTTTGGTCCTTCTGTTCCGAAAGATGATTACTTTTGGCAGGAATGGTTTATGCCGCAAAAGCAAAAGAACCTTGTTTCTCGCTTTCAGCGCCGTGTGGGGAATGCGAGTGGCAGCTGGCAGATGTTGAATGTCGCAGAGCTTGCAACAGTATTTCACTTTCCAGCCGCAGATGCGCGCACACCGGTGCTGACAAAAACTGGGGCGCGCAGAGCGGAAGCTCCAGATACGCTTGAACTTGCGATGGGTGACGAGCCGCATCTTCCGAATTGGAAATTGGAAACTGCAGAGGCGAAAGAAGAAGAGCGTGTTCAGAATTTGCCGCCAATGCCGCTACAGGTTCCCACACCGTCCATTCCTCTGGCTCACCGGTACGGCGCTGTTCCTTCCCAGGATGATGTTCCGCCGAATCTCCCCATGTAAATTGCTATGCGCTACGAGCATGATCACGAAAAAGACATTGTCTATTTTGGGCAAACGAACTTCCGCAATCAAATGCGGAGGTTTGGCATTAAAACAGATGATCGGCGGCGCCACATGTACATGGTAGGAAAAACAGGAATGGGGAAGACGACGCTCTTGGAAAACATGATTCTTGCAGATATTTATGCTGGCCATGGGTGCTGTTATGTCGACCCTCACGGAGACACAGTGACGAAAATTCTCGACTATATTCCATCGTGGCGCATTAACGACGTGGTGTATTTTAATCCGGCAGACGGTGATTTTCCTATTGCATTCAACATGCTGGAGAAAACGGAGGGCTGGGAAAACGTGAAGGATTACAATGCAAAGGTGATGTACAGCCTTCTTTCGATTTTTAAGAAGGTGTGGGAAAACGTGTGGAGCGCCCGCATGGAATACATTTTGCAGTATACGATTCTTGCGCTTTTGGATACCCCGGGAACAACATTGCTTGGTATTAACCGCATGTTGTCAGACAAAGAATATCGCACAGAGATTGTTCAGAATGTGAAGGACCCAATGGTTCAGGCGTTTTGGCTGAAGGAGTTTGCACAGTACGACGTGAAATTTGCCGCAGAGGCTTCTGCGCCAATTCAAAACAAGGTTGGTCAGTTTTTGGCGTCTACGACAATGCGAAATATTGTTGCGCAGGCAAAGTCTTCGTTCAGTTTCCGCGAAGTCATGGATGGCCAGAAGATCCTTCTCATCAACTTATCAAAGGGTCAGATTGGTGAAGACGCCATGCGAATTTTGGGGGGCATGTTGATCACGAAAATCTACATGTCTGCCATGGAACGCGTGAATATTCGTGACGAAAATGAACGTCAAGACTTTTATTTGTACGTCGACGAATTCCAAAACTTTGCTACAGAATCGTTTGCAGATATTTTGTCTGAAGCGCGAAAGTATCGTTTGAGTCTTATTCTTGCGCACCAGTACATTGCACAGCTCGATAGCATGACGTCCACCGCGGTTCGTGATGCGGTGTTCGGGAACGTAGGAAGCTTGATCACATTCCGTATTGGAGCAAAAGATGCGGAATTCATGGAAAGTGAATTCATGCCACGATTCTTGCCGGAGGATTTGATCAACCTTCCAAAATACGGAATTTATCTCAAGCTCATGATTGACGGGGTAACCAGCCAGCCGTTCTCCGCAATGACGCTTCCGCCCATTGCTCAGCGTACGGGAAGTGAGGGTAAGGTTGTTGAACAGTCTCGTGAGCGATTTGGCGGAAATAGGAAAATGATTGAGGAGCATGTGATGGCATGGAGCGGGTTTGACCCGAATGCGAACGTTGCGGATGCTCTTGCAAAGGTTGCTACAGAAAAAAAGGAAGCCAAGAAAGCGCGTTTTTCCCACGAATATACGTGCGCGCGTTGCGGTAAGGTGTTTAGTTTGCCGGTAGAGCTTGATAAGAGCCGCCCCATTTATTGCGATGATTGCCACACGCTTATGGTGGAGGAGCGCAAAAAGAAAGGCACGCAAGCTGTTGCAAAACGATACGAGGCTACGCCACCGCCAAAAGTGAGTGATGGAGCGATGATCGTGATCCCAACCCCGGGTGAAGTATCTCTTGATGCGTTGAAACCTCAAGCAGATCCGGAAAAGAAAAAACGTCGACGACGAAAGAAAAAGCCTGCTTCTGCGCCATCGGTAACAACGTCTGTTGTTCCCGGTGAACGCATCCAATTTTAAGCCAGGGTATGGATTTCCTCTCCGCAATTGTTTTGGGCTTGGTTGAGGGCATCACCGAGTTTTTGCCGGTTTCCTCTACTGGTCACCTCATTCTCTTCAATGCCTGGTTTTCATTTGCGCCAGAGTTTACGAAAATGTTCGATATCGTGATTCAACTCGGTGCGATTCTTGCGGTCGTCGTCGTGTTTTGGAAGCGATTTCTTCCTCGTGTTTCATCGAATCGTGAACTGTGGAAACGAGTGATCATTTCGGTATTGCCGGCACTGGTCTTCGGTGCATTATTTGGATCGAAGATTCAAGCGGTGCTTTTTCATCCGATTGTTGTGGCAATCGCACTGATCATCGGCGGCGGTGTTCTTCTTTTCGCGGAGCGTCTTCATCGAACCACTAATGTGATCGATGAGAAAAAGATGAGTTATGGGAAGGCGTTTGCTGTGGGATGCATTCAATGTTTAGCATTTATTCCTGGAGTCTCGCGTTCGGCTGCCACGATCGTTGGCGCGATGATGCTTGGCGTTTCCCGATCTTCTGCCGCTGAATACTCGTTTTTTCTTGCGGTGCCAACGCTCCTTGCCGCATCGGGATACGCCATACTTAAAAATCCAATCGTGCTGAATAGCTATGATATTTCGATTCTTTTGATGGGCTTCGTAGTCGCCTTTCTCTCTGCACTCATCGTCATTCGTCTCTTTTTAGGGTACATTCGTACCAAGACGTTTGCGCCGTTTGCGTATTATCGCATTCTTCTTGGTACAGCGATTCTTCTTTTCTTTTATGTCTAGCCCCGTATTGCGTGAGTCGGCGGTGTGGAGTGACATTGCGTTATTGGATTCTGGGAATGGGGAAAAATGTGAACGGTATGGCGATATCGTTATGGTGCGTCCAGAACCACAGGCGTTGTGGAATATTGGTGATGCATCTGTGTGGTCATCGGCGCATTTGGTGTACAAGCGCCAGGGCCGTGAAGGGGAGTGGATCACGAATCAGCCTGTTCCAGAATCGTGGAATGTTCGGTGGGAGGATTTGACGTTTCGCATTCGTCCAACGTCATTTAAACATACCGGGCTTTTTCCTGAGCAGGCGAGCAACTGGAAATGGATTCGGGAGAACGTGAAGCCGGGGATGAAGGTGTTGAATCTGTTTGGCTATACCGGTGGTGCAACGCTTGCTGCGGCGAGCGTGGGTGCCGAAGTAACGCACTGTGACGCGAGTAAGCCGGTGGTGACGTGGGGAAAGGAAAATGCGGAATTATCCGGGCTTGGTGATGCGTCGATCCGGTGGATTGTGGACGATGCGCAGAAATTTGTTGCGCGAGAGATTCGTCGGGGGAATACGTACGACGTTATTATGCTCGATCCGCCAGCGTTTGGCAGAGGACCAGAGGGGGAGTTGTGGCAGTTTGAAGAGCATCTTCCAGCATTGCTCGCTGACTGTGCAGCATTACTCAAGCCAGAATCCGGAATGCTGCTGTTGAACGCGTACTCGTTAGGATTCCCTGCACTTGCTCTGGAGAATCTTGTCCGAACAACGTTGCCATTTGCGCAGAAGTTTTCTGCAGTCGAGCTGACGATGAAAGAAGAATCTTCTCGAGGATTTGAGCTGCCAACCGGCATCGTCATCCGTGCGACATGGTAATGGTTACGGTGGTATGATGTTTAGGACTTTCTCATTTTAGGCTAGTTTCGATGATCTGAGTCGAAAATAGACAAAATGAGGAAGTCCTAATGTTGATAATCGATGGATCGGAATCGATCATCTTGATACCATACACAAACTATGACCAATGAAGAACACATAAAAAAGATATCAGATACTGTTCAAAATGTGGAAGAAGCATTCGTGGTCGTTCAGCAAAACATGCTCGGTTTGCAGAAAAGTATGTTTGGTATGCAACAAACAATGCTTGCAATGCAAAAAACTATGGCGACGAAGGATGACATCGTTCAGATTCGATCTGAGATGGCAACGAAAGAGGATTTGAAGGGCTTCGCAACGAAGGACGATCTCCAGAACTTCGCAACGAAGGATGATTTTGCTGCGATTCGAGAAGATCTGGAATTTATTAAGGATTCGATGGTGACAAAGGAGGATTTGCAAGAAACCGAATCACGTTTAATGACGCATGTTGACGGTTTGACGATGCGAACTGAAAAATTCGATCATGAATTGGTTGCTGCCCAAGCGAAGTTCGATCGGATTGAAGAACGAGTGGAGGTTTTGGAATTAAAAGCGGGGGTTGCCGTAACAGTATGAACGAGATCGTGCTTGATATTGAAACGCAGAATACGTTTGAAGAAGTCGGTGGATATTTTACGGATAAGCTGAAGGTTTCGCTTGTCGGCGTGTACTACTACGATACCGATTCATACGAATCGTATCTTGAAGCTGATTTGCCGCAGATGTTTCAAAAGTTAGAAACTGGAGGCAGAATTATCGGGTACAACTCGATCGGTTTTGATATGCCGGTGTTGAATAATTATTATGCTGGGGATTTGCTCAAGCTCCCTCAGCTCGATATTTTGAAAGAGATTGAAAAGTCGTTAGGCTATCGCATTAAGCTCGACGATGTTGCCGCGGCAACGATTGGAACACGAAAATCGAGCCACGGCTTGCAGGCGGTTGCCTGGTGGAAAGAAGGGAAGATTAACGAAATTCGTGAGTATTGTTTGCAGGACGTGAAGGTAACGAAGGAAGTGTACGAATTTGGTTTGAAAAACGGCTACGTGCTTTTTGACGATCGTTCCGGCGAACGCCGCCTGATTCCGATTAATTTTACCCCAGCCCCAGAAAAAACCGTCGTCAATTTAACTATGGGTTTTTAGCGTATTATGCAAATTCCCGTAAGTATCGCTACTGCAATTGATACGTTCTCTATTCTTGAGGTGAAGAAGGAGAAATTCGCACAGCATCCAGAGAAACTCAACATGGTCATGATCGAAATCGATGCCTACGGATCGATGATCGATGACGTGATCGCTAAGTATCCTGCGCTCGTTGAGCTTGTGCATCGATTGCGTGATCTTCATCTTCTCCTCTGGGACATCGAAGACAAAAAGCGCGCGATCGAATCTGGAGATAACGTCGATGCGTTGATTGATCGATTGTGCAATGTGGGGAATCGTGAACTCCTCGAGGAATACATTGCCTTGTCACGCAATGTTTCGAAGTATAACGACGAACGTGCGTCGATCAAGAATGCCATGAATCGCATTGCCGGTTCTGTACTTCACGAGGTAAAATCTCATAAGACTGTAACAGAATCATTATGAAAACTATTGTTGTCACGAGTGGCGGATTCGATCCTTTGCATAGCGGTCACATTGCGTTTTTTGATGCTGCGAAGGAGTTGGGTGATTGTGTGGTTGTCGCGTTGAATTCCGATGCGTATTTGAACAAGAAAAAAGGAAGAGCGTTCATGCCATGGCAGGAGAGAGCTGCAGTGATTCGTGCTCTTGGATCCGTTGATGACGTTATTGAATTTGATGATAGTGACGAACATAATACGTCGATCGATGGTCTTCGAAAAGTTCGCGAGCGTTATCCTGACGCGAAAATCATTTTTGCCAAAGGTGGTGATCGTGGGGCGGGAAACGTTCCAGAGATTGAATTTGCCGATGAGAATTTTGAATGTATCTTTGGTATCGGCGGTACAGATAAGAAAAATTCGAGTAGTGGGATTCTTCAAGAGTGGAAAGCGCCAAAGACCGAAAGAAAGTGGGGGCATTATCGGGTGCTTCATGAGAATGATTCTGAGGTGAAGGTGAAGGAACTGATCGTTGCCCCTGGTGAGCAATTATCGATGCAACGTCACAAAGAGCGCGCAGAGCATTGGTTTGTGGTAGATGGTGTGGCAACGGTGCAGACGTTGAATGATGCCGGTGAAGAGTGTCTGCTTGGCGTGTATGCCAAGTTTCAGCATATTCACATCGATCGCACGCAATGGCACCGGCTGGGGAACGATACTGATGTTCCGTTGAAAGTGATCGAAATTCAGTATGGAACGGCATGTGTGGAAGAAGATATCGAGCGCCTCCCTTGAGGCGCTTTTTCGTTGAAATACATTTCTCAGTTTATCCCCGTTTTTCCAGAGCGTTTCATGGGAAGATGCGGTATAATTTCCTCGTCATTTTCCATGGAATCGACCAAGAACATTATGGGAGCATTTCAGAAAATAGCCTGCGCCTTTTTCTTTGGCATGCTTTTTTTCTTTGCACACTCATCATCGACATTGGCAGCAGCATGTCCGGTAACCGATGGTGGCGCAGGTGATGGCGATGCCACAGCCGACGGAACTATTACGATCAATGCGAATGCTACCTGGACTCCTGCTGATGCAACTACATGGGATTGTTCTGGAAAGGCGGTTTTAGTGACGAATAACTCGACTCTCACCTTTGCGAGCGATACGACGAATGGTTATTACGGTTGGTTGACGGCAGATAGCCTTACGATTGATAGCGGAAGTACGATTAGTTCTAATGCATATGGATGCGCGCCTTTGAAATCAGGAACCTATGACGGTCTTGCGCCAAGCGATTTGAATGTCTGCACCCAAGGTGCTACGGGTTCTGGCGACGGATCGTCAACAACATCGAATACTCGTGCCAGTGGTGGAGGAGGATACGGGGGAATAGGAGGAAATGGAGTAGGAGGGGCTGCGTTTAATGGTGCAGCAAGTTTGCAACATCACACGTATCAATCTCCACTTTTCTTTGGTTCTAGTGGAGGCTCTCACACCACAGGAACGGCAGGAACGGGGGGCGGAATTGTACGATTGACGATCTCTGGGACTTTTACCCATAACGGGTTAGTGAGTTCTAATGGGTCTGCAGCATCAACTGGTTCTGCTGGCGTTGCGCCTGGAGGAGGTTCTGGAGGCAGTGTGTACGTCGATGTGGGTGTTTTAGCGGGAACTACCGGAACATTCTCTGCAACGGGAGGCGCTGGATATGTGCACTCTTCTTCACCTACCACGTATGGTGGAGGAGGTGGTGGTGGACGTATTGCCATTTACTACACGTCAAAAACTATGACGCTCGCCGATGCGACGTTTTCTGTTGTTGGTGGATCGAACACGGGGAGTTCAGTGACCGGGGGCGAGGGAACGGTGTATGAAAAAAACAATACGTCTGCAGCGGTGACGAGTTATGCGGCATTTACACTAACGGCGAGTACGGCGTACTCAGAAACAACTTGGACTTTTGATTCGGGTCTCACGGTGAATTGTCTCTCCACGGCGGCGGCTCCGACTATTTCTGCCACCACACTGACTCTTGGAGGTACATGGGCATGCAGTGGTGCGAGTCTCACGAGCGTTGGATTTTCTGCAACGTCATCGTTCGCAATAACAAGTGGAACGACGATGTCCTTCACTACCACGGGAGCTGATGTAGATTTTAATATTCCTGCTGGATCGTCGCAAACATGGACGAATTTTAGTTTTACGGGTGCGAACGAAGGACTGTTGACCGTTAACGATGTTATCTCTCTTTCTCTGGCGGGAACCACGAACATTTATGCTAATGCACAATTTACAGCGCTTACGAACTTAACGGTCGCTTCCACAGCAAGTATTGATGCCGACGGGCTTGGATGTCGTTCGCCAGCAGTGAGTGGGACGGCAGATGGCTATGCCCCTGATGGTTCTAATGTATGTACGCAAGGAACCACGGGAGGAGGTGGAGATGGTTCAACTATAGCTTCAAACACGCGAGCGGCGGGTGCCGCTGCCCATGGCGGCACAGGAGGGGCTGGAGTTGGGGGTCTTGCGTTCAATGGTGCTGCACAAAATATTACATATGATTCTGCGACTAACCCTGCTTTGTTCGGTGCTTCTGCTGGTTCAATTAATGCCGGGAGTGGCGGTGCAGGAGGGGGCTATGTTCGATTAATTGTTTCAGACACGGTAAGCAATCAAGGAAGAATTTCTGCGGATGGAAATCCATATTCTGGGAGCACTGCTGGAGTTGCTGGGGCCGGCGGTGCAGGCGGAACGGTTTATATTGATACAATCACCTACACAAGCACGACGGGCACTCTTTCTGCGATAGGAGGTGACGGACGAAACACGACGGTAGATGGAGGAGGAGGAGGAGGAGGACGTATTGCGATTTTTTACATTACCGATACAGATGGAGCGCTTGCTGCACTTGTAGAAGCTACTGTAGCAGCGGGTGGCGTGGGAGGGGCTTCTAATAGTGGTTCCACGGGGTCTTTGTATCTTGACCAAGATACCACTCCAGGGCCGGTAATGACTGCGGCGGTTACGGCTGATACAGATAATGATGGGCAGATTGATGCCATTGTTGTCACATTGGATAAGGATGCTACGGCGGGAAGTGTGAGTGGTGCTGATTTTACTGCGACATCATTTACCGTTGCTTCAGCGTCTCGAACTGCAAGTGCGCAAATCACGATCGTTCTTACCGAATCTGGCTCTGGTGATACGGGTGCTACGCCAACGGTGACTATCGTGGGAAGTATTACGGACACGCTTGGACATACGACGACTTCAGGCACTCAAGCTTCAACCGACGGCGCCGTTCCTGTCCGCCTTTCTCAATCGTACAAAGACGTCGTGTCCGTCAACGGTACTGTTGATCGTTTTGACATCGTCTATTCCGAATCCCTCACCCTCGATGAATGCGATTCGGCAGATTACACGTTGAGCGGGGCTGATGTTGGATCGATTGCACTTGGATCATGTGCAGTTTCGACCACGACACTTCAACTCACTGTGACTGGAGCGACGGCAAACGATACGGAACTCACGCTGACGATCGCGTACACGGCAAGTGCAGGGACGGCGAACAGCATTCATGATGCGGCAAATAATAATGCAGCAACGTATACGGCGGTTTCGCTTGCTGATGCTGCTGCGCCATATGCGTTATCGGCGAGTTATAAGGATGTTGTTTTGGTGAACGGTACGGTGGATCGAGTGGATGTGGTTTTTACAGAAACGGTTACCCTGTCGTCGTACAACGCATCGGATTGGAGTTTTCCAGGCGCAGGCTCCTTAAATCTTTCGGATACTGGCGCATCGGCGTCGACTGCAACGATCTTGGTTACCGTCTCTTCCGATACCGGAGAGACGTCATCGACGAGTACGCCGACGGTTCTGTATACGAACGTGAGCAATCGTTTAAAAGATGCATCAAATAATGCCGTTGCCACATTTGGATCAAACTTGAACGTTACCGATGCTGCCGGTCCCATCATCAGATCGATAACTATTGAGGATACGGGTACACCAAACGGACTTATCGATAAATTAACGATCTTGTGGAGTGAGAATGTGGATACCGATGACGGTTCAGCGCCAGTTATTGGGGATCTCGGAACAATTCTGCTTCCGGATGGACAATCGGTGTCATCTGCAACGATTTCGGATCCGGCTGGCGCATCAGCAAGTGTGGTGTTGACGAGTGTGGTTGGGCAAGTCACGCCGAACACGACCGCTGGTTCCACAGCGATTAATGGCATTACGACGCAGTGGACCGATGGGACGAATGCGACCAGTAACCCCGATGATTCCGAAACGGTCACTGACTCTGCGGCACCTGCGGCGCTTTCTGCGAGTTATAAAGATGTGACTTCTGTCGATGGCACCGTCGATCGCGTTGATATTCTTTTTTCTGAAGCGCTCACACTTTCGTCATACAATGCCTCTGATTGGGCGATGACCGAGACGAGCACGATGAATCTTGCGGATACGAATGCCACGGTGTCGACGACAACGCTTCGCTTGGCGGTGAGTGCTGATAGTTACGAAACAGGTGCGGCGATTGATCCAACGGTGACGTATACCAACAATGCTGGTCGACTAACGGACGGGACGAATGCGGTGGCAACATTCGGATCGGCGTTGACGGTAACCGACGGTGCCCTTGGCTTTTTGCGCACCGATAGCACGAATGCGCCGACGTATCTTGATACTGCTGTTGTTGATGGACGTATTGATCGATTGCGATTGAACTTCACTGAGGCAGTGACGATCTCTTATGTCGACGGTGATTGGACGGCTGTCGCCAATGGACTGACGAGTTTTGATACGGGTGCATATTCGAGTGGCAGCGGTACGACGCAAATTTTGCTTACTGCAACGGCTGCAGTGAATCTTACTGGAGTTTCAGGCGGCACTGAACCAACGATCGCATTCAGTGGAGCATCGGGATACATCCGTGATGCGGGGAGTAATGCGATAACGATTTCGACGACAAATCTTGTCGACGGTGCTGCAGCGATTGCAGCGAACATCGCGTATCGTGACGCGAACGGTGATGCGCAAGTCGATCGTATTGATGTGACGTTCACAGAGCAGCCGGTTGTCGGCGATTGTGCTCCGACGGATTACACCGTTGGTGGAGGAGATGCGGGAAGTATTGTGGTTGCAACGGCGGGATGTGCGGTGAGTGGATCTGATTTGCAATTGACGGTGACGGGTGCTCCAGCAAGTACCACGGCACTGACGATTACGCTGACATACAATGCCGCAAATGGCACCGCGAATTCGTTGAAAGATGCGACAGCGATCGCAATCGCATCCTTCGGTCCGACCGACATTGCCGACGGAACCGATCCTGCTCGTGTTTCTCAGCGATACGTCGACAGCAACGCCGATGGTACGGTTGATCGCTTCGATATTACGTTCTCCGAACCAGTCACGGTTGATGAATGTGAATCAGGAGACTTTTCGATTGGTGGAGCAGATGTTGGAAGTTTTGCGGTGGCATCGTGTGCAACGTCGGGAAACGATGTGCGTATTACGGTGACGGGCGGCGCAGCAGATACCAGTCTCACATTGACGTTGGCGTATACCCAAGCGGCCGGTGTGGCGAACTCGTTGCACGATGCAACCGGGAATAACGTCACAAACCTTGCCGCAACATCACTCACCGATGCTGCTGCACCGATTCTCATTTCGCAGTCGTACAAAGACATTGTTTCCGTGAATGGCACGGTGGATCGGTTTGATCTTGTCTTCTCAGAAAATATCACTCTCGATGAATGTGATGCTGCGGACTACACATTCGGTGGTGCCAGTGTTGGATCTATCGCACTCGGATCGTGTGCAACATCAACGACTACTCTTCAACTCACGGTGACTGGCGCATCGGCAAACACGACGAATTTGACGTTGACGGTTGCGTACACCGCTGCCGGTGGCACGGCGAATAGCATCAACGACGGTACAAACAACACCGGAAACATTTCTGCTGCAACACTTGCCGATGCCGCTGCACCGATCGCGATTTCGGCAAGCTACAAAGACACCGATGTGAACGGTACTGTTGATCGCGTCGATATTCTTTTTAGCGAAGCGATGACGCTTTCATCGTATAGTGGCGGTGATTGGAGTTTTCCAGGAACAGGATCGTTGAATCTTTCAGACAGCAATGCTGCTGCATCATCATCAACGATTCAAGTTTCGGTCTCGTCGGACACCGGAGAGACGTCATCGACGAGCACGCCGACCGTGCTCTACACGAATGTTGGCAATCGACTCAAGGATGGATCGAATAACTTTGTGATTACGTTCGGATCGAACCTGAACGTTACGGATGCTGCTGCCCCTGTCATTCGTACCGTCACCATCGAGGATACGGGAGCCGCGAACGGCATCATCGACAAAGTGACGATTCTTTGGAGCGAGAATGTGGACACGGATGATGGAGCGGCGCCAGTCATCGGTGACTTCGGCACACTGGCATTGCCAGACGGTCAGTCTGCCTCATCGGCGACCATCTCCGATCCTGCCGGCGCATCGGCAACGGTGATTCTTACGAGTGTGGTCGGACAAATCACGCCGAATACAGCGGCAGGAAGCACAGCGATTAATGGAATTACGACCCATTGGACCGATGGGACCAATGTCACGTCAAACCCCGATGACGCCGAAACCATTACTGACTCTGCCGCACCGTTCTTACGCACCGATGGAACGAATGCGGTTCGCTACGAAGATAGCAATGGTGACGCCACGATCGATCGCGTGAAACTTGTGTTCTCGGAGGCTGCAACGATCTCGTACACCGACAGCGATTGGACGGCGACGGCGAACGGTCTCACGTCGTTTGATGTTTCAACGGTTGCATCTGGTAACGGTACTGCGACCATCTACCTCACCGGATCGGCAGCATCGAACATTACTGGTGTTGGCGCAGGTACTCAACCGACGATTGCATTTACTGCAGGAACGGGATCGATTGTCGATGCGTCGGCATCGGCAAATGCGCTCGCATCGATTTCGAGTCGATCATTGGCAGATGCGGCGACTCCGCTGTTGCTCTCAAATACTCCAGCGAGTGGGGCGACGAGTGTGGCGATTGACGCGAGTGTGATTCTGAATTTCAGCGAACCGATTGTAACGGGAACGGCGGCGTATACGTTTAGCTCGACACCGACCGGATTGTCTGATGCTTGGTCGGTTTCCGATACGCGATTGACCGTTTCACATTCTGGAACATTTACACCGAGTGCAACAATCACTTTTACGATGACGGTTGCAGCAGATGCAACAGGAAACGCGTTTGGTGGAGCGGATAGCGGAGCGACGCATCCTTTCTCATTCACGATTACCGCCGATGGTGCTCCACCAGTATTGCAAAGTGGTGTCACGGGTGACGATGATACCGACGGACACATCGATCGTGTTGTGCTGACCTTCAATGAAGACGTGAGCGGCGCCACGGTGACGGGTGTTGATTTTACGGTGACGGGGTACACTGTTTCTTCTGCATCTCGAACCTCGAGTGCAACGGTCACCATCGTGCTCACCGAACTTGTGTCATACGACACATCAGCGACACCATCGACCTCGTTGGTTGGCTCCGTCGACGACCTTAGCGCAAACTCCGCAACCAGTGGAACGATCACGCCCACCGATGGCGCCACGCCAATCTCGATTAGCGCGAGTTACAAAGACACCGACGTGAACGGCACCGTTGATCGTGTTGATATTCTCTTTAGCGAAGCGATGACGTTGACGAGTTACAGCGCAGGTGACTGGAGCTTCCCAGGAACGGGATCACTCAACATCTCCGACTCAAGTGCTACCGCATCATCAACAACGATTCAAGTCTCTGTTTCATCCGATACCGGCGAAACCTCGTCGACCAGCACGCCGACTGTTCTTTATACAAATGCTGGTAATCGATTAAAGGATGCATCAAATAATGCTGTTGCGACTTTCGGATCGAATCTCAACGTCACCGATGCTGCGGCTCCAGCGATCAGATCGATGACTTTCGAAGACACGGGAACTGCGAACGGACTCATCGATAAGCTGACGATTGTGTGGTCGGAGGTTCTCGATACCGATGATGGTGCAGCTCCAGTTATCGGAGACTTCGGAACTATCACACTCCCAGACGGTCAAACCGTCTCATCGGCAACGATTTCAGATCCCGCTGGTGCATCGGCGACGGTGATTCTTACGAGTGTGGTCGGGCAAGTCACACCGAACACGGCGGCAGGATCCACAGGAATCAACGGCATTACGACCCATTGGACCGATGGGACCAATACGACTTCTAACCCCGATGATGCCGAAACCATCACTGACTCTGCTGCACCATTTCTCCGTACCGATGGAACGAATGCGGTTCGCTACGAAGATAGTAATGGTGATGCCACCATCGATCGCGTGAAGCTTGTGTTTTCTGAAGCGACAACGATTTCGTACACGGATAGCGACTGGACTGCGACGGCAAATGGTCTCACGTCGTTTGATGTTTCAACGGTTGGATCTGGAAATGGAACTGCGACCATCTATCTCACCGGATCGGCAGCGTCGAATCTCACTGGTGTTGGCGCAGGAACGCAGCCGACGATTGCATTCACTGCGGGAACCGGATCGATCGTAGATGGATCAACGAATGCACTGACATCGATCTCGAGTCGATCTTTAGCAGATGCTGCGGCTCCGCTATTACTTTCTTCAACGCCGACGAGTGGCGCAACCGATGTTGCGGTTGATGCGAGTGTGATTCTGAATTTCAGCGAACCGATTGTGACGGGTACTGCAGCGTATACGTTCAGCTCGGCACCGACCGGATTGTCTGATGTATGGTCAGTTTCTGATACACGATTAACCGTTTCACATTCGGGAAGTTACACCACAGGTGCCACGATTACCTTCACGATGACGGTCGCGGCAGATGCTTCTGGCAATGCATTTGGTGGTGGAGATAGTGGAGTAACGCATCCCGTCGTCTTTACGATCGTCTCGATTACGAACCCAACACTTGTGAGCGCAACAACGGCTGATAATGATGCTGATGGGTATCTTGATCGCATTCTGGTTGTGTTCAGTGAAGACATCACGTCCGGTTCTGTTGCAGGAGGCGACTTCACGGTGACGGGGTACACGGTTTCTTCGGCATCGAGGAGTGCATCGGCAACGGTGACGATCGTATTCGCTGAAGGTGGCACGGCAGATACTTCCGCAACTCCGCAAGTGACCGTTGTTGGATCGGTGAGCGGTGCAGATGATGGAACCATCACATCAGGATCGGTCACGCCGACGGATGCGGTTGCTCCTGTGCTCGTGTCTCAATCCTACAAAGACATCGTCTCTGTTAATGGCGTAGTCGATCGATTTGATCTTGTCTTTTCAGAATCGATCACACTTGATGAGTGCGATCTTGCCGATTACACCATCGGTGGTGCAGATGTTGGATCTCTTGCCGTTGCATCATGTGCCGTTTCAACAACAACGTTGCAAATCACCGTCTCGAACGCTCCAATCAACGATACCAATCTTGCATTGACGATCGCATATGCTGCTGCAAGCGGAACCGCGAATTCCATTCACGATGGCGGCAATAACAACACGGGCAACATTTCTGCGGCAACACTTGCCGATGTCGCAGCTCCGATCGCGATCTCAGCTTCGTACAAAGACACCGATGTGAACGGCACCGTTGATCGTGTCGATATTCTCTTCAGCGAAGCGATGACATTGACGACGTACAGTGCAGACGATTGGAGCTTCCCGGGAACAGGATCGTTGAATCTTTCAGACTCAAGCGCAGCAGCATCGTCATCCACGATTCACGTTTCGGTGTCATCGGATACGGGCGAAACCTCATCAACAAGCACGCCGACTGTTCTCTACACCAACGCTGCCAATCGTCTTACCGATGCTGCATCGAATGCGGTTGCAACCTTCGGCGCTGCAGTGAATGTCACTGATGCTGCCGCGCCAGCGATTCGATCGATGACCTTCGAAGACACAGGAACTGCGAACGGACTCATCGACAAGCTCACGATCCTCTGGTCGGAGGTTCTCGATACCGATGACGGATCCGCACCGGTCATCGGAGACTTCGGCACAATCACACTTCCCGATGGTCAAACCGTCTCATCGGCGACGATTTCCGATCCTGCTGGTGCATCGGCCTCAGTCGTGTTGACCAACGTCGTTGGGCAAGTCACAGCGAATACGGCAGCAGGATCCACGGGGATTAACGGAATAAGTACCTATTGGACCGATGGGACCAATACGACGAGCAACCCCGATGACGCAGAAACCATTACGGATTCTGCTGCGCCGGTCGCACTTTCCGGCTTGTATCAAGACATTGTTTCTGCAGACGGGCAGGTCGACAAGATTGTGATCACGTTCTCGGAAGCGACCACGGTGGCAGGGTGTGAAGTAGGGGATTATTCGTTTGGTGGAAGTAACGGAACTGGAGTTGAGATTTTGAACTGTACTGGAACAGGAACAACAACACTTTCCTTCGAACTTACGGGGACTCCAACCGCGAATACGGCGCCGTCGTTGACGTGGAATTATTCGGCGAGTGCGGGAGTCGCTTCGTCATTGCGTGATGCGACGAATGCTGTTGCGAACGTGTCGTCGTTAGCGCTTGCTGACGATGCAGATCCGCGTCTTATCACCACGCTCGCCAACGGTCCACGCTATCAAGATGCTGATACCAATGGCACCGTCGACCGTGTTCGTTTGATCTTCACTGAAGCAGTCACGTTTACCTATGCCGACGCTGATTTTAGCGCGACGCCAAACAGCCTCACGTCATTTGATGTTTCCGGTATTACATCCGGTAATGGCTCGTCGACGGTGTATCTCACTGCAACTGCTCTTGCGAATCTGACCGGTGTTGGATCGGCGACTGAACCAGCGCTTGCCTTTACACCGCTCACCGGATTCATTCTTGATGCATCGAGTAATCCACTTGCCGCATTTACTGCAACCACACTTCGCGATGGTGCTGCGCCGATTGCACGCTACGCCACCGCACGCGACATCGATAGCAATGGCACTGCCGACAGAATCGATGTGACGATGACGGAAGCTGCCGCGCTCGATGAATGTGAGGCGGGGGATTATGCATGGAGCGGAACGGATGGTGGGAGTGTTGCGGTGACAGCGTGTGCGGCATCGGGGAACGATATGCGTTTGACGATTTCCGGTGCACCATCGAATGACACACTCTTCACCGCATCGATGACCTACACCCAAAACGCAGGAGTCGCCGCTTCACTCGACGACGGCGCATCGAACGCTGTTTCAGATTTCACCTTCTCGTCGTTTACTGATGCGATTGCACCAATCATCGTGACGATTTCTCCCGCAGATGGTGCAACATCGGTGACGAATACTCAGAACATCATTGTGACATTTAGTGAGCCGATGAATACCGGTGTGTATGCTCATACGCTTTCTCCGAGTGTGTCGTCGCAAGTTTCCACGTGGAATGATGCTCATACGCAAGTCACCACCACCCATGCGACATTCATTACTGGAGCGTATACATTCACGGTGACATCGGCAGAAGATACATCAGCGAATGCGTTCGCTGGAGCATCTGCAGTGACGCATCCAGTGACATTCACCGTTATTCTTCGTCATCCTTCCACGATTATTACCCCTGTGGTTCCGGTGCCGAACATTGATTCGTTCACGATTACCGATGCGTCATTAGGATCGGCGTTAAAATATCTCGTTCCAGGATCGGCGATTCAGTTTGCGTGGACGTATACCGGTGGTGATGCCTGGTTTGCACTCGATGTCTCGTACGATGCTGGGAAAACATCAACAAGAATCATCGATCCTGCTAAAACATTTAATGCGCGAACCACAACATGGACGGTGCCAAGATCTGCATCATCGGCAACGTTTACACTTTCTGCCATGTACAATGAAACGAAGTTAACATCGAAAACATCATCGCGTTACACCACGGCAGAACTTGCCGAGGAAGAAGCGGCAGCAGAGGAGAATACTGCCGATTCAGCAAGCACTGCGCCAGAATCCGTGATTCGTGTTGAGGGAAGTGATGCGGTGTATGCTATTGTGAATGGAACGCGAAGAGTATTCATCAATAGCGCTGCGTACTTTACGTGGTACGATCATTTCGACGATGTGGTAACGGTGAGTGCAGAAACGCTTGCGGAGTATCCTATCGCTGGACTCATGCTCCCAAAAGCAGAAACCGTGCTCGTCAAAATTCAATCGGTACCATACGTCTATTTCTTGGGTTCCAATTCAGATAACGCATTCTCGCCTCTGCTTCGGTGGATTACGTCTGAAGAGATCGCGATCTCTCTCTTCGGCACCCGTTGGGCAGATTACGTTATCGACATCGCGCCAACATTCTTCACGAAGTTTACACAAGGGGAGGCGATTGATTCCGTTGATGATGTGGAGGGAGATGCATCAACGATGGTGACACGAGAATCTTTAGCGGCACGATAGCAATGGTATATGATAGAGAAAATGTTTCATGGATTACCGCGGGTGAGTGAGGACGGGGTGGTGGAAGCTTTTATTGCAGAGGTTTCGCAAGTGATGCTGCCTGAAGTGCCGCAAGCTCCATATGTTCTTCCTCCGATTCGCTTCGAGTATTTTGATGAAGATCTTCAGAAGCCCGTTGAGCGTTGTGTAGAAATCGTGCAGCATTTTTTAGGGCGCCCAATCATTCCTTACACGTTTTCTACTCATGAAGAATGGATAGAATGGAAAAAACCATGGAAAAGAAGTATGGTGAAGAGCGTATTGTTTTATATGTAGAGCGTATGAGAGAGAATAAACTGCGTGGAAATGCGCTGACGGCATTTTTTAATAGCCTTGATGGGTTGGGTATACAGCTTGCATTGAGTACCAAGAAAGAGATGCGAGATATTGCTCGATATATTGAAGATGAATTCTGCATTCAGGAAGTGGAGTTACGCATTCATACGTGTAGAAGTTCTTCTGTAGACGCTTGTGTGCAGGAAATGCCATATTTTAACAAAAAAGCGTTGCAATTTTTACAAAAGCTTTCTGATATTTCTGTATGAAAGAATTCTCATTACTCTCTCGGGAGGTGAAGGAGCCCAAGGAGCGCGTAGAGCTTTCGGCGATGACTAAACTGCTGTTGAAAAAAAGTGAGTATATTTCTCCTACGAACATCGAACGAGTTGCCAAGGAGATTCGGCGAGAGCTTGAAGTATTATTTGCTCGTGCTCATCCGGATGGGATCGGTGCTGATGTAGTTGCCGGAGTGATCCTTCGAAAGATTTCGGGAAAGGGATTGCAGGATTTACGCGAAAAAATGCCAAAAGGTGCACAAGCAATTTCAGACGAAGACTTTGCCGCAGCATGGGAACCTATTTGGCAGGCGGTGTTTGTAAAACTCCAAGCACTGCTTGCGCAAGATAAAAAGAAAGATATTCTCGTCTTTTTGGAAAAGCATCAGATTGTTCCTGGAGTTATCGCACTCCATAATGGATACATCCAAAAACATCCGTTTGACGATAAACGCAAAGTCCAGGCTTCAGAGCAAGCTCCGCAAATACCCGGAGGCACAAGAACGATACCCATGAACAAGCCAAGAAGCGCAGAGCTTATTGATGATGGTGATACTGCCGAGCATCAGCGGCATGAGGCGTTGCGCGTGCTCTTCGATAGTCCCGAGCGAAGCCCGAATCTGGCATATCACGTGGCGTATCTTGAAGAGCGAAAGGGCAAACGGCGTGGCGAAGAAATTCAACACGAGCTTTCGATGATGTCGCTGAATGATATTGTGAAGGATCGTCAACGAGAATTCCCCCTGCAGCGTGTGTTGGCTATTCTTCTTGGCGCCATGCGTGGAGTGCAGTTTCTCATCGATCACGACCTTCGATTAACCGATTTGGCTCTGCAGAATATCGTCTATAACGAAATAACCGGCGAGGGAATGCTCTTTGATTATGATGCCTTGCGCACAAAAGATGCAGTTCTTTCTGTGTATCTTGGGCGAGTAGATTCCGGCTATATTCCTCCAGAACGGTTGAATACAATTACTATTTCAAAAATACAACCTCAAAAACAAAAAAGTCCTCTTATCATCCAAAAATCAAACCCAAAAGATTATGCTCGTCTGCAAACCATTCAAGAGTCGGACATGGTCTTCGAGTTTGGGGTTTCGTTGAGGAAATGTTTGGAGGCGTATGGGGAGAAGTCGCCCGAGTCCGAGGTTGTGATGCTCGCTGCGGATATGACGAATATACAGTATCGGGAACGTCCAATGCTCAAGGACGCGATTGCGAGATTAGAACATCTGATCGATCGTTGATCTTATTCCTGCATCTATTTCAGGTTTCTTTCGTGAGCCAATCTCGCTCCATATCAAAAAGAACGGATCCGAAGATCCGTTCTTGATGACTTATCGTTGTGTTTGTGTAGATGTTGGCATGGTGACGCTGACAATGAGATATGTTCCAGCATCGGTTTTGATGATTGCTGGATCTGCGCCGCCTTGAGCCATGGTGAGTGAGGACTTTGCGCTCCACGTGTTGCCGTCGGTAGACGATGCGCGCCACATTCCATTCTTTCCAGAGCCGTAGAACCACAGTGTGTCGTCTTCCACGAGCAAATTTCCCGTCCAATTCATGTCTGTTGATGCGCCGGTCATTTGGGTTCCTTTCTTGAATGTAATGCCGTCTTCCGATGATGTTGTGTAGAATTCGTTGATGATTCCGGTGCCGGAAGCCTCTGGCCATCGTGGGGTCATGAGATACCATGTTCCATTAAGCTCTGCGGCTGCGCAGTCGTAGTTTGGTTCATCGGTCACGTCGAGACGTGAGCCGGGTTCCCAGGTGAAATTCACGCCATCCGTTCCAACGGCAGAGGTGATGTAGGCGATGTCTTGCATTCGTGTTGCACCGGTGGTGAAAAAGAGATGAAGCTTTCCATCCGAGCCTACAGCGATGGTTGGGTCATATGGTCGTGCGTATTCCGCAGGGAAGCCGTCGATAACGATGAGTTCAGGATCTGACCATGTCTTTCCATTATCTGTTGACTTCTTCGTGGCAATTTTGTCGAAAGAGTCGTCATCATCTGTAGGGAACCATTGGAATACCAGGTACAATGTTCCATCTGTGCCTTTCGTCATACTTGGCACACCGCCGTTTTCTACAACAGTCTTTGGGCTCGTAAACGTAACGCCATCGGTGCTACTGAGCATCGTTAAGTCATTATTCCATGCGCCACTTGGATTCGCTGCTCGAATTGCTGCCGGTGACATTTCTCGTCCACCGGTCGGCGCCGTGCTCGTCGACGTTCCCGTTGTGCTTGGTGTTTTCCCAGCAGTAGACGTTCCCGTCGTTGTACCCGATGTCCCACTCGATGATAACGGCGACGTTGCCACCATATATCCCACCAGTGCCGCAAGTCCCAAGCATCCAACGGTCGCAACGATGATAAGAATAGTGCTCCACGGTTTTTGCATAGGAAATCGAATCAATGATGATGGATAAAGTATACTACAGATGGAGGCATTTATTTTAGGACTTTCTCATTTTAGGCTAGTTTCGATGAAGATCAAGGAAAATTCGTGAGACGTACTTCATGGTACGTTGAACGATTTTCCGATGATCTGACCCCGCCGTTCGCGAACAGCGGGGTGAGTCGAAAATAGACAAAATGAGGAAGTCCTATATTTATCGTTGATCATATGTCGAAAATCGAGGAAGGATTCTTGGGACCGAAAAGGGTCACGAAGCGTGATGGGGCTTCGGCGCTGTTGGGTGCGGGGTTAGGACTGATTCTTGGGGGATCGGTTTTTGCACCAGAGGGGAAAAAGGAACCGGTGGAGAAGGCGGCTTCATCGGCGGATGTTCCGGATAAGGATGTACCCGATGCTGCATCGATGAAACGTGAATCGCAACAAAAGCCTCGTCCGTCATATATTGAAGAGTCTTCGCGTGAAAGAGAAGAGGAGCGAGAAAAAGAAGGCGAACGCAAGGCTATTTTTGACGCGATTGAAGGATCGGTGAAGGGGGCATTGGATGAAAAGGTGAAAGATGCGTTGCGAGATTCAGAGAAATCGGAAGAATTGCGTGCAGCGCTTCAGGAACATTGCATGGCAGAAATTCAGGCAATGCGATTTGAACAAAGCGGTGAAGCATTGATCATCAGCGCTCCGGGACATAAAAATGATCCAGACTATATTGTAACATTCACGATAATTAGTCCGGATGAGGCGCGTATTGTATGGCAAGAAAAGTATGATTATCTTCAATCTCGTCAGATGATTTCACAATCTTTAGAGGCCTCACGACCTTCTGATGAAGATATGAGAGATGGCGTTCCTTTTATTTTGAACAATGATACGATTTTTGGGAAGTCACTTTATTCGACGCACGATGATTTTTCATTCAAGATTGGTGACGGAATGGCATTCATTATTTTTAATTTTTGTGAGTCTTCTGCTGAGGATGCTGTGTCTAAAGGCACGCAGGAAGAAGGGGATTAGATGCCGATTTTCCAGATGCTTTTTTCTCGGAACGCCTCGATGGTTTGGCGTTTGGCTTTGTTGAGGAGGGAAGAGAGGGATGTGTTGGTGATTTTGCTGTATTCGCTCAACGTAACGATACGTTTGCCTTCCAGATACGCCAGTCGTTTGTGATAGCTTTCTTGGAGTGCAAGCCCAACAATGTTTTCCATGATGGTTTGCGTGCCTTTGGTTTCCAGTTCATGAAAGGCTGCGTAATAGACTTCGCGAGTGGCGAAGAGAATCGTCATTGGAACGTAGCCTTCGCGCAAAAGAAGATAATTGTTGAGTGCTCGGCCAATGCGGCCATTACCGTCCACAAAGGGATGGATACGCTCGAAAGTAAGGTGAAATGCAGCAATGCGGGAAACGATATGCTCCTGGGTATTCGCGGAATACGCGGAGAGCATCGCGGTAAGAAGGGCATCGATCTCGATAGGGTTCGGAGCGATGTAACTTCCAACGCGTACCCATTCATCGGCATTTCGAAATCTGCCCGCAATGCTGTCGCGAATATTCGTCATGAGCATGGTGTGCAACAGCAGCATCATGTCTTTATCCAGCGGACGTTCGTGGGATTTTGGCTCAATGTAGCTCATAACGCGGGCAAGATTCTTTGCTTCAAAAAGCTCTCGTTCGCCGATATATCGGTCGAGGTCGATTTGCAAAAGGATTTTTTCTGTTTCTTCCAGCGTTAACGTGCTGTTTTCAATAGCATTCGAGTTATAGACCTGCTCCCCAACTTCCGCATCAAGAATGAGGCCCATGAGGGATTCCTTGCCTGGCAACGCGAGAATATATCGCTTGCGCAATGGTTCAATGCGGGTGAAATATGTTTTCAGCCTAGGCATAGGAGAATAATAATCGTGAATAATGATGAAATTATAGCATACATTCACGTTTATTGCCACTATAACCGTGAATGATGTTGTTTTTATGCCACGTATTCACGTTTATTATTATCTTCGATGAGTGATGACTCATGGCAATTTTCCCAAAAATGTGCTATCATGCCCGGTTATGATTTTATCAAAACCGTTTCGGATTGGGATGATTATTGGGCTTATTCTTGCCCTTTTTGTGCCAGGAGTGTTTGCCGCGAGCCAGGAAAAGATTCTTCCGGTAACAACGGGAAGCATTTATAGTGCCGCAATGGCAGCAGATGACGGCTGGCTTGCGCTTGCGGGAATGCCTGGAAGCGTGGATGTGTATCAAAAAACCGGTGCGAGTTGGACGTGGAAACAGAATCTTGTTCCCGCAGAAAGCAGTATGGTGATGCCGTCTGCGATGACAATGAACGATGGAATGCTATTCCTTGGCGATGCCTCTGCAAACGTAGTGTATGGTTTTGCGTTAAAGACGAGTACTGGCGTGTGGACGGAGTTTGGCGCCTTTCAAAGTGCCGATGTTGCTTCTGGCGATAATTTTGGTGCATCCATCGCCGCAACGTCGAACCTGTTCGTGGTGGGGGCAAAGGAAAAAGACAGTAAGGGTGCGGTGTATGTTTTTGCGAAGCAAATTACCGGAAAGTGGCTTCAAGTCTCAAAATTGACCTCATCGTCATGCTCGTCATCCGTATGCGCCTTCGGCTCATCTGTTGCGATGAATGCAACAGGATCGGTGATTGTGATCGGTGCTCCTGACGATTCAGGATCCCGACTTGAGGTATTTCTTCAGCGAACCGGCGGAACATTGCCAACATTTAGCCACGCGAAAACGCTGCTCCCTCCATCGAGTTCGGTGAATGTAAAATGTTTCGGACGAAGCGTTGCGACGAATGACAATGGGAACGTGATTGTGGGCGGAAGCTCATGCGAGGATACGTTTGCGGTTGGTGCCGGCGCGGCACACGTTTTCGCGAAAACAACCCTGTTCCCTTCATGGCGATTTATCGACACGCTTTCTGCTCCAGAACCGATGATGAGTGACGCATTCGGCACCTCAGTGGCAATACTCGGCAACACTATCGCCGTTGGCGCCCCAAGTTCTGATCTTGCCGCCACCAATGCTGGTGCAGCGTTTGTGTATACCAAAGGCGCATCCCACTGGAGCTGGAACAGCACCTTTACTGCCGCCGATGCTGCGGTTGCGTCCACAATGTCTGACGCTTTCGGTTCCGCGGTACTCCTCCCATCCGCATCATCGATCTTGTCCCTTTCGCCGTATAAAGATGGTATTGGCGCAGCGTACGATGATGCTCGGTAGACTGCGAGCCCTCCCCCTGCCAAGGGGGAGTCGGAGGGGGTCGAGTTATCGGTTTCTTTTTCTACTATTCGAACACTTTCCTCGTCATCCGAATCCCTACCGTTGGAGCGAAATCGATTTTGTGATCATCGGGATTCATTTTGACACCGATAACGAGACTTACGTTTTCCTTGAGCGTTGTTGTGATATGGGCACTGAATGCGGCATCTGATACGCCTTCAGAACGAGTGAGCTCTACATTGCCCCCAATGCCGGAATGCCCGCCGTCTTTTAAGGAAAATTTTGTATCGATTCCTCCACCCGCCTGTACGGAGAATGTTTGCCCATTACGGCTCACGCCAATGGCACCGTTCAGTTCCCAGTCGTAACCGTTTGCAGTTTGGATGCGTGAAAGCCCGACGGTGACGTCTTCGGCGTCTTTTAGGAAAGATCGTACTGTGAGGTCGCCGTTCATTGCGTCCCCGGCGTAATCTTTCAATTCTTCCGCTGAAGTCTCTTTACTGATCTCAAGATTGAGCGCGAGTTCAACGGTGCCTATTTCTTTTGCTGCGCTTTCTGCAATAGCATTGAGCGCTGCACCGTCGATGGGGTACATCGTTACGCCCGATGCTTCTGCTCGCACCATATGCGCAAGCCTTGGGTGATCACCACTTCCCATAAAACATGTCTGTAGCTCGCCAAGGCCAGATTTCAGCAGATCGGTATGTTCTTTCAGCGATGCACCTTTAGTGACGGCGGTGTCGATGACGAGCCATATCTGTTCCTTTCTTCCATCAACGCTTTGTTTTGCTTCTTTTGCTGCGTCGTGTGCAGCTTTGCATGCTTTAGCACGTTCTTGAATCGCCTCTTTCCCATTGACGTGTTTTTGCAATGAAGCATCGCCAAGGGATTCTACGCTTACGGTCGGGGCCTTTTCCGGTTCTTCAGCGTGTACTGGGTTATTCATTGCGAAAAACGCCGCCATTGTTCCAAGTGCAATCTGTGCTCGGCGTTCAAAAGAGGCTTTTGGGGCTCCGGATACGTATTCTTTTTGCATAGATAAAAGAAGTATACCAAAAAACCGGCATAACGCCGGTTTTTTATACCCTTTGAGGAATTAGAAGAGGTCGTTGATATCACTTACTGAGTAATATGCTTCTGTGCGATCGAAGTCACTTGTGCTGTCGATGTCGTTGCCGATGGTGTAGTTGCTGTAGAGAGAGTCTGGGACAGAAACCAAGACTTCTTTCCAATCTGCACCGTAATCGGACTTCACGAGCGATGAGCTTTCGTAGTGGCGAAGTGTACGTGTTTCTTCTACGGCGTACACCTTGGATGAGCTGTCGAATTTCACGAGCACGCTTCCTGGGCGATACGTCACGTTCTTGCCAATAGTGAGTGATGCCATGAAGCTGCTGCTCACGGTTTCCACGTCGTCGAAGTCGCTGTACCAGTTAAAGTACACGCTTTCGTTTGCAAACACATGGCGCTTGCCGTCGTCACCATAGAAGTACACGGCTTTACATGGATCCGTTGCTGTTGCCTTTGTGCTACATGCGGTTTTGATGAGCGATCCGGTTGCAACCGTGGTTTTGTCGGTGACTTTGATGGTGCGAGACGATCCCTTCGTCCAATCGCCATTCTCATCTTCACAGTACGCGTAGGCTGTATAGCTGCCGTCGTTGGTGAAGGTGTAAGACTTTTTGAAGGTTCCACTATAATCAGTCATCGATCCAACGAGTGATCCAGAAACGTAGAGCTTACATGCTTCTGCATCGAGCGTTCCGTATGGGGTAACGCTGATCGTTGTTGATTCATCTTCTGTTGCGGTAGATGGCGAAACGGCTGGAACGGTGAAGGTGCCGTTATCATCTTCGTTGCTGACTTTGATGGTGCGAGATGATCCGCGCGTCCAATCGCCATTCTCATCTTCACAATATGCGTATGCTGTGTAGCTTCCATCGTTTGTAAAGGTGTAGGACTTCTTGAACGTTCCGCTGTAGTCGGTCATCGATCCGATGAGACTTCCTTCAACGTAGAGCTTACATGCTTCTGCATCGAGCGTTCCGTATGGCGTAACACTGATGGTTGTCGCTTCGTCTTCTGTAGCGGTCGCTGGTAAAACGATTGGAACGGTGAAGGTACCGTTATCATCTTCGTTGCTTACTGTGATCGTTCGCGATGTTCCGGTGGTAACGTCGTATGAAGCATCGGTACAGACGGCGTATACCGTGTACGATCCATCGTTCGTAAAGGTGTAATCGATTTCAAACGTGCCGTCGCTGTTGCGATCCATGTCGCCAACATTGCTGCCGTTCACGTACAAATCACACCATGAAACTTTCTCGTCGCTTGTTGGGGCAACGGTGATCGTTACCTCTTCATCTTCTGTAGCCGTTGAAGGGGAAACGCGTGGCACGGTTGGTGCATCGTCGTTTGAATCTTCCTCTGAAACGGTTACGGTGCGAGATGATCCCTTTGTCCAGTTGCCATTTTCATCTTCGCAATAGGCATACACGGTGTAGTCGCCGTCGTTTGTGAAGGTGTAGGACTTTTTGAATGTTCCGCTGGATTCGGTCATCGATCCTACCGATGATCCTGAAACGTAGAGTGTGCAGGCTTCAGCGTCGAGTGTTCCGTATGGAGTTACACTGATGGTTGTCGATTCATCTTCCGTTGCGGTTGCTGGGGAAACGGCTGGAACGGTGAATGTTCCGTCAACATCGCCATCGCCTACTGTGATCGAGCGCGATGTTCCGCTGGTGGTATTGTTGTCGCCGTCGGTACATTTTGCGTACACGGTGTAGCTTCCAGTATTGGTAAATGTGTATTCGCGGATGAATGCCGTGCCGGTTTTGGTCATGTCGCCAACATTGGTTCCGTTCACGTACAAATCGCACCATGCTGGAGCAGATTCTCCGAATGGACCAACGCTGATGGTGGTTGATTCATCTTCTGTTGCGGTAGATGGGGAAACAGCAGGAACCGTTGGGCCAACGGTGTCGATTTCCATGGTTACCGATGCGGTTGCGCTGGTTGCGGAGTTGTTGAGCGCACGTACGGAAAAGGTGTACCAGCCGTCGGTGAGGGTGGAAAGGGTGTATGTGCTGACGTTGGAAAGGCTGGTCCAGCTTCCGTTGTCGAGCATAATCTCATACCAGGTTGCGCCCGAAGGGCGTTCCCATGTGATGGTTGGCGTGGTGTCATTGGTATATGCTCCACCGGTAACTGAAACGTTGCTTGGGGCAGAAAGTGATGCCGCAATGCTTAGAGCAAAGGTTTTGGTTGGCAATGCAGAAAGTGCCATGGAAAGCACGACGGTTGCTGCAAAAACCTTTTTGAGGAAACGTGTGGTCATAAAATGTGGTGAAATTAAAGGGAAGTATTCCTAAGCATTGCAGCGCATTTTCACGGTTTCGTCAATGTTTTTGCCCTCAGCGAGTTCAAGGCACATAGCACCACCCTGTCGCCATTGAGGTATCGGAAAGACCCGTCTCGGGACATACTTTTTCTGTATGCCAAAGGGATCTCTGCTTACCGACATCGACCGTCAGGTCATTGAGCTTGGTGTTCGGAAAAAGAAGGGAGTTCGAGAGATTGCCAGGATCATTGGAAGAAGCCATTCCATCGTGTCTCGAGAGATTCGGCGGAACAGTGGTGTTCGAGGTTACCGGCGAGATATCGCCGGTCGACTTTCTGGTGTGCGTGCCCGGAAGACCAACAAGAGAAAACTTGAGAAAGATCTTGTGCTACAGAAATATGTTCGAGATCAGATTCATGCAGGGCTTTCGCCAGAACAGATCGCCGGACAGATGAAGGCTCTTCCACCAAAGATTCTTGGAAAAGCGTCTGTAAGCCACGAAGCAATTTACGCGTGGGTTTACGACGGAGATGGAAAAGATTGTATTCCATATTTACGGAAACGACATCGGAAACGACGGAAGAAGAGTACACGACGAAAGCAGCGTCTCACACTGCAAAATAGGGTCAGTATTCACATTCGACCCAAAAGAATCACGAACAGAACAGGATTCGGAGACTGGGAAGATGACAGTGTCATTTGTAGTGGTGGTCGGTCGGTGCTCGCTGTGCAATATCACCGGACACTCATGCTTGCGAGGATTTCCAAGGTTCCAGATAAGAGCGCAACGAGTCATGAGTGGGCGCTCAGAGCCAAGATGGAGCGAGATCCAAAAGGATTGTGGAAAAGCATCACGAGAGACAACGGAACAGAGAATGCGCTCCATGACGAAACAAGAAAACAGTATGGCGTCAAAAGTTACTTCTGTGACACATACTCATCCTGGCAAAAAGGTGGTGTTGAGAACCTCAACGGTCTCATCCGACAATACTTCCCAAAAAGCCTCAATCTCGACCGTATTCCACAGGAGGCCGTTGCCATGGTCGAGCACATGCTCAATACTCGTCCAAGAAAGAAGCTCAACTATTTAACCCCGAACCAGGCGTTGGAACGATATTTACTCAAAAGGGAGCGAAGTGGTGCTATAAATCCTTGAACCTACC
>CALRGY010000013.1 GCA_943358395.1 Candidatus Uhrbacteria bacterium
GGCGTTCCCGTTACTTGAATAATGGCATAGCCGGTATACGTATAGAGCGCACAATCACCGGAAAGAGCGTACCCACGCAAATCAATTGCCGTTGCGTCGCTCGAGAAGAAGGCGAGCAATGCGGATGTTGATGCACCGGTTCCAGAACCCTGACGTGCATAAAAAGAATAGGTGTACTCCGCACCCTGTGAAAGAGGAATGCCAGACTGAGAATAATACCCGGTTGCCCCAGGGTTCACCGCAGCTGCACCATCGAGCATTGCCGATGAGTCCTCGCTGTACGCCGCCGTCGCACCACTCACGAGCCACCCATCCGGCACGCCGTTATCGTCAGCATCTGTTTCCAGTGATGGATTATTCACCATGTTGAGCACGGTGCCGTCGGTACGCCCTACCAATTCACGGCATCCAGCGTCTTCAGCGTCACACTCTTCGACCTCTGCCGTGAAGTAGATCCGATTACGATAAATATCCGATGATGCCTCCGCTGCGGCGAAATCGGTGGACGATGTGTAATTTGCCCAGTCGAATGCACCGGTGCCGTCGTCTTCCTTTTGCGTGGCATACCACAAGCAGCCAGCACTATCTGTTGTACAGTTATCGGAATTGGTGGTGTTCGACAAAAAGTCTACCGACGTTCCTTCAGGATTCTCGTACGACGTACACGATGCGTAATACTCTGGGCACGATTCACCCCGGAAGCGCCACGTATTCTCTTCGCGCACGCAGTAACCATAGCCTCCTGTGCAATTCCCCTCCGAATCTTCATCAATACAGCTTGGCATATCTACACACACCTCTTGCCGCTCATCGGCAACGGATGAGGTGAGCTGTTCGCCAAACACCTCTGCCTTACATTGCGTGAACGGATATTTCAGCACCCAATCTGGATCGATCAAATGGCACCACGGGTAATTCGCATCCAGTTCCCCTTGCGCATTACAGTCATGAAACGCGCTCACCACCTCATTCAATGTGACGGGATCATTCTCGCTGTTTGCGGCGGATTCTGCAGCAAGCTCCCAGCCCGTGGAAAGAATACGCGCCTTACGCAGCTTGACGATGTTGCCGTGGCAATACCCGTATGAATAGCAGAATGTGTCCTGATCCCGAGCGTGATCGGAAGAAGGAATCAGCGGCCATGAACCGTTCAATAATCCTTCCTCAATAGCCTCTGCGATGGTGAGTGGCGCACCAGCATCGGCACGCGCCACTGCAGTAATTAAATCCGTATCCGCAACGCAGTTATACAACCCTTTCCCAGAAGAAGGGCACGCACCAAAGTCTCCCAACTGACTAAAGTTATCAATCGACAGTGGCGATGCCGTCAAAAAAGCACGGAATGAGTCTCGAGCATCTGCAGCCGTGCTCGTGCTTGATCCATTCACATTGAATGGATCGATGTTGATTTCACTCAAGTTGCCAAAAAGCCCGTCGTAGAGTTTTTGAGTCACCCGGGAAAGCAACGTGTTCGTAAACATGGATCCACTATGTTTCGCGAGCTGCATCCACACATCTTTATCCCCCAACGCCGAAATCATTATTTTTTGACGCACTTCTAAAGGCTCATCAACAGCCTTCTGCAACCTATGTTGAATTAATTCTGCTGGTGTTTCCACTTTTCCATTAATGAAATTCGTCTTATCCTTAAAGAATCCCCCAAACATGGTTCGAAGGGTTTCGTTCACGGCATCGGTCTGCGCCTTATTCAAAATATCGCTGTACAACTGAATACCAATTGAAAATTCATTCTCTTTTGGGTCGTACATGTTTGCCAATTTTGTGGTGATAAGGGAGTTTTTCCCAAAAGGATCCTTCCCCGTTTCCGCAACCTGGCTTATAAAGCCACCCCAATTATCTTTAATATCATTCCATTCACAGCCTGGCATTGGCCGATTAAACGCGCTTTGAATACCAAGCTTAAACGCCAGCTCGATAGCAGAACTTGGCCGACAGAGGCTGAAATTTCCAAAAATATGCGTATCATCAATGGCGCTCAATGCCTCACCCGCAACCGAAGCCCCATAATCACGGAAGTATTCAGCCGCGGTACGATTTTCGAATAATGGATCATCAGCATTCCCACCAGAAGAAATATATACAGCAGCATCGTACGCTAACCGATCCGTTGCGTACGTAATGGTATTGATGAACGCCGTTGAGAGCGAAGAAAGAATTGCCCTCCCAGCAACTTCTGCAATTTTCGCCAATCGTTCTCGTACTGTCGCTGGAGCATCAGCAACCACCGCAACAGTATCTGGCGCAACATTTGCAGCAAAAGTTGATGATGGAATGCACACGGTTCCCAGCAACAGCGTGATTGCGAAGATTTTTTGGAGAGAGCCTTTCATACGCAACTATTCAGTGGTTTGAGGAGTTGGAGTCGCGGTATCCGATTCTGGATCAGGAGCAGGATTTGTAGAGCCATCGTCAGCGCCGACGTCAGTTCCAGGAGTATCCATTTGCGCCAATGCCGCTGTTAATACAGCACGAAGCTCTTCTTCGGTGAGTGCATTAATCTGTACAGGATCGCCGCCAGCATCCACGAGAATCTTCCGCAGTTCCTCCACGGTCATTTGCGCGAAGGCTGTGGCAACGTCGGCAGGGGTTGCTGCAGGAGCGGCACTTGCTCCAGCCTCTACCGCAACGTCTTCTGCAAACGTTCCCTGCAATGTTTCTGGGGTAACGGCATCAACCGCAAGCGTGGCGCATGGCATGCTTGGGGCACAATTTGGATCTTGCCCTTGAGCAAGTTCAATATTGTCTTCCGTGCCGTCACTATCCGAATCCTTCAAGTATGGGCTTGTTTTGTACACGTATAGCTCACGATAATCGTCGATACTGTCGCTATCTGTATCTTGCTTTTTCAAGGTTTCCATCTTTTCCTTCTCTGCATCGTCCCCTGTTAAAAACTTTGGCCCCACATAGGAAATAACAAACGGTGAGGCAATATGCTTCCACAAATAAAACGGTCCAAATATCAATGCAAGCGCCCCAAAGGCTGCGATCATGATGAACCCCGCCTTCTGCTGGCGATTCAAAACATTTTTCTTTCGTGTGATGTAAACCCTTTCGCCCTCCGCCATAAGAAACGCGCAAACTTTATCCCTCAAGAGGAAAAGTTACGCCAAGTATATCATTAGAAGCGGCGCGAATACTTCTGTTGTACACACAAAAGTTTCATCGAACAGAATTGTGTTCATCTCCAAGACGTGAGTGCAATTTTTCCCAATCGTTTGTGCTCAACTCTTGGGGGCGAACGGTTTTCTGGTGCCCGATCTCTTCAAGTGCACGATCGATAGCTGCAAGACTAGCAACCTTTGCTTGCGCGAGAGTCTGGCGAAGCTGTTTGCGACGGTGGGTGAAACCGAGTTTGGCGAGTGCGATGATGCGTTCGCGATCACCATCGCGGCTGCAGCCCCCTCCGACTCCCCCATAAATGGGGGAGGGTTCACGTTTCACGGTTAATCGGAGAACCATTGAATCTACTTTTGGGGGTGGAGTGAAGGCGCCGGGTTTGACGATGAAGAGGCGTTCGACGGCGCAATAGATCTGGGTGGCAACAGAAAGAACACTCATGTCCCCAGGCTGTGCAGTCATACGCTCCCCCACTTCTTTTTGCACCATAATCACCAATTGCCGCGGAGGATTCTTTGATGTGAGCACCTTTTCAAGGATGGCGTTCCCAGCGTTATATGGGAGATTGCTGACAAAAACCCATGATCGATCGTTGGTAATCGCATCATAATCCACCCGTGCCGCATCGGCGTGGATGAGTTGTGCGGAGGGAAATGTGGTGTGAAGTGAAGGGAGAAGATCGCGGTCGGCTTCGATGAGCACAAGTCCGCTCCTAATCTCGACCCCCTCCTTACTCCCCCTTTGCAGGGGGAGGGTACACAACTGATTCGTCAGCGCCCCGGAACCGGGACCGACTTCAATGAGCAGCTCGTCGGGCAATACCTCAACAGCATCAACGATTTTTTTGATAATGTTGGCATCATGAAGGAAGTGTTGACCGTAGGACTTTTTCACATGCCGCGAACGTGCTCCCGATACCACGCAATCGTCTCACGAATTCCCTCTTCAAGATCTACCCCCGATTTCCAAAACATTGCCTTTGCAATGGCGGACGTATCAAGGCTCATTCGCTTCACTGCATCGGTCACTTCTGGGCGAGGAGTCGCTGCACGATCGGTTCCAATTTCTTTTGCGATCATCGTAAAAAGCTCTAGCGTCGATACTTCTTTTCCCGTCCCCACGTTATACACACCGCTCTGCGTGCCCGATTCTGCCGCAATCAACGCCGCAACCACGTCGAGTACAAAAACGTAATCACGCGTGGTGGAACCATCACCATTGAGAAACGGAGATTCATTTTTCAAAAGCTTCTCGGTAAAGATCGCAATGGCGCCAGATTCTTTATTCCCGTATTGCCGTGGGCCGTACACGTTTCCGAAACGTAAGGAAACGGTGTGCATGCCGTGCTGGGTGGTATAGGCAGAAAGATACGTTTCTGCAGCAAATTTTGAAATGCCATACGGCGTTTGTGGCTGGGGCCTCATCGATTCCATCATCGGAACCGACTCTTGCAACCCGTACACTGCACAGCTTGATGCAAAGATGATCGACGTTGCCCCAGCACGTTTTGCTGATTCAAACACATTGATCGATCCAAGCTCATTATGTTCGGCATTCATCATCGGGTCGAGGACGGATGCACGGTCGTCGATGTGAGCAGCAAGGTGAAAGACGCTTTGCGGAGCAATAGCAGCAATCCGATCCTCTAATTGACGATCGCGAATATCACAAAGCACATACGTCGCAGCCTCATTCTTCCGATCAGCCAACGGCTCCACCCAATCAATAACCGTCACTGCATCCCCACGATGAATCAGCGCATCCACAAGATGGGAACCAATAAACCCACACCCACCCGTCACAATTGTTTTTCGTTGTGTCATAGAAGTGATCTAGAGACCTCTCCCCCATTTATGGGGGAGTCGGAGGGGGCTGAAGCCGAAATTAAGCTACCGATTCCGTTTCTCCGCATCATTCCGTAAAAACGCTTCAATGAACGGAAGTATCTTACCATCGAGTACGCTCTCTGTGTCTGATGTTTCCACATCGGTGCGGTGATCCTTCACCATTTTATACGGGTGCAACACATAACTCCTGATTTGGTTCCCCCAGGCAGCCGTTTTATGCTCGCCCTTAATATCCGAAAGCTTTTCCGCGCGCGCCGTCACCATTAACTGAAACAGTCGTGCTTTCAGCACATTGAGCGCCGTTTCCTTGTTTTGTAATTGGGAACGTTCATTTTGACAGCTCACCGCCATTCCGGTTGGAAGGTGCGTAACGCGCACTGCGCTATACGTAGTGTTCACGCTTTGCCCACCTTTGCCCGACGAAAGGAACGTGTCGATGCGCACGTCGTCCATGTCTAGCTCCACTGCCGCAGCATCCATGGCATCAAATTCTGGCAGTACCTCGATAAGGGCAAACGTGGTGTGTCGCATTTTCTCCCCATCAAATGGCGAAATACGCACGAGGCGATGCACTCCAGCCTCCGAGCGAAACCATCCGTACGCATACCGGCCACGCACAGCGATGGTCACGCTCTTATACCCCGCTTCTTCGCCACGGGATTCATCTAAAATATCGCACGTAAAGCCCTTTTGCTCCGCAAACCGCATAACCATCCGCAGCAACATCGCCACCCAATCATTCGCATCTGTTCCCCCGGCGCCGGCATGAAACGAAATAATCGCATTGCGCTTATCGTATTCTCCAGAAAAAAGCATCTGAAATTCCATTGCCGCGAATCGTTCCTCGCAATTAGCGACGAGACGGTCTGCTTCCTGTTTGTCTTCTGCCGATCCTTCCGATTCTGCCATGGTTACAACATCCAACGTATCCGCAATCTCCTTCCCTATAGCATCCCACGCCCCAATCTCTTTCTTTAAATCCGCCAGCTCCTGCGACACCTTCCTTGCCCGCTCCTGATCCCCCCAAAACCCGGCATCACTCATTAATACCTCTAACTCCCCCACCCTTTCCCGAGACTCCCCAATCCCAAGCGCAAGCACCGCCAAGCCATGGCGATGCTGAAGATTAATAAGTTTGTCGGAAAGGAGGGACATAGGAAAAATACTGCACAAATAGTAGCAAAAAAACGGATTCGATGCCATGAAGACATCGAATCCGCTTTATGTTCTCACCGATGGTGAATCGATGATTAGTACATGTCGCCCATTCCTCCTCCGGGATTACCCGCACTTTCCTTTTCTCCCTTTGGAATCTCTGTGATTGCCGCCTCGGTCGTCAGAATCATCACTGCTACCGATGCGGCGTTCTGAAGAGCTGAGCGAGTGACCTTTGCTGGGTCGACGATGCCGGCGGCGATCATGTCCACCATCGCCTCAGCATCGTGGGACGTGGCGTCCCAGCCTTGATTACCGGATGCTTTCAGAACGTTACGCACCACCACGTCGCCCTTTTCCCCTGCATTCTCTGCAATTTGCCACAGTGGTGCTTTAATTGCCGCAAGAAGAATCTGCATCCCTGCACGTTCAAAGTCCCCTTGTGGTGCGGCGCCGATGGCAGCGGTAAGTTTTTCCGATGCGCGCAGCAATGCCACGCCACCACCAGCCACAATGCCTTCTTCGATAGCAGCCTTTGTAGCAGCAACCGCGTCTTCGATGCGATGCTTCTTTTCTTTCATCTCCACTTCACTTGCTGCGCCCACTTTGATAACGGCAACGCCGCCCGCAAGCTTCGCCATGCGTTCACGAAGTTTTTCTTTATCAAAGTCCGAATCAGTATTCTCAATCTGTCCTTTGATGTTTGCCACACGATCAGCAATTGCTGTTTTATCGCCAGCACCTTCCACGATCGTCGTTGTATCTTTCGTAGAAATAACCCGGCGGGCATGACCAAGATCAGCAAGCTCGAGCGTATCAAATTTCATACCCATTTCTGGAGAAATCAGCTTTGCGCCGGTGACGATGGCAATATCTTCCAGCATTGCCTTGCGGCGATCGCCGTACGCTGGGGCTTTAATTGCGAGCACATTCAATGCTCCGCGAAGCTTATTCAGTACCAATGCCGTCATCGCCTCACCATCAACATCTTCTGCGATAATGACCAAGTCCTTCTTTCCCGTTTGGAGCAGCTTTTCCAAAATCGGCATGAGCGTTTGAATGCTGCTCACCTTTTCCGTAGTGACCAACACCGGCACATCGCCGTATGTTGCTTCCATACGCTCGGAATTCGTCACCATGTATGGGGAAACATAGCCCTTATCGAACTGCATACCCTCCACCACATCGACCTCGATTCCAAATGCGTTGCCTTCTTCCACGGTAATCACGCCATTCTCCGAAACCTTATTCATCGCCTCCGCAATCATCTTGCCGATCTCTGGATCGTTGGCAGAAATAGATGCCACCTGCTGAATAGCGCTCGGAACCCCCTTCACCGGAGTAGCGATACGGGCAATTTCATCAACGAGAATTTGCACGCCGTGCTCGATGCCTTTGCGCAATGCCTGTACGTCGCCGCCCACACTTACCACACGCAAACCTTGTTCGATGATCGATTGTGCTAATACTGTTGCCGTCGTGGTTCCGTCACCGGCAACGTCGTTCGTTTTGCTTGCCGCCTCTTTAACGAGCGTTGCGCCGAGGTTTTCAAGCTTGTCTGCAAGCTCGATTTCTTTTGCCACAGAAACACCGTCTTTCGTGACCATCGGTGAACCAAAGCCACGATCGATAATCACGTTTCGCCCCTTTGGCCCCAACGTTACCTTTACTGCGTCTGCCAACGCATCAACACCAAGTTTAATCCTCTTCCGTGCGTCGTCGCTAAATACGATTGTTTTTGCCATAGAAAAAATTATTCAAGTACTGCCGTAATGTCGTCTGCAGAAACAATAAGGAACGTTTTGTCTTCCACCTTCACTTCATCTGGAGCGTATTGCTTGAACACCACCACGTCGCCAACCTTTACTTCCATTGCCTGACGTTCACCTTTTTCCATTTTTCCTGGGCCAACGGCAACCACTGTTCCCTGCCCTTGGCGCTTTTCGCCGCTATCGGGAAGATAGATTCCCGATGCTGTTTTTACTTCTTTTTCTTGCGGAGCAACGATAACATGCCCGCCGAGTGGTCTTAATTGCATAGAGAAAAAAATAAAAGATCTTACGGGTTGCAGTTTACGGAATTAGCACTCATGGGTCAAGAGTGCTAACTGGGGACGGAAATCTATTCGCCGAGTCTTACCGTCATCGCGCACACAAATGCACATAATGCCAAGCCCGACCACGACGACCATAGATAGTGATCAAAAAAGGAAATGGTGACGAGAACGGTTCCCATACCTAAGGCATACGTGGCATTGCGATGTGGAAGATGGGTAAACAATGTTCTACCCGCCATAATCATGAAGCAAAGCATTCCGATGAGACCGAGGAAACCGATTTCGGCGAGCATCAATAAAGGGACGTTGTGAATCGGTTGATATTCAAAGGCATTTCTTCCGGGCTGTTGATCGGAAAAGGAAAGGACGTACGATCCGATTCCGTGTCCGATGACGGGATTTGTCTGCGCCATGAACGGAATGAATTCCTGATACAACGCCGCGCGATCTGCTAACGACCGTTCTTCGTTGACTCCCCCGCCCCGAATGCTTGCTGCAAGATCTGGCGCCGCAAACGACGCTGCCATCGATCCGCCAATGGCGAGCACGCCGATCATAACGAGCGCTATAGATGTTTTTGAAGTCTTTTTCAGGATCTTCGCGCAAATCATCAGCACAATACCGATAGTCACACCTAAAAACGCCGATCGTGAACCGGTCAGCATCATTCCCCCGAGAAGAACTGCCGTTCCCACAATCGTAAGCCCTCGATGAACATACACAGACCGTATACGCTTCACCTGTGCCATAAACGCCCACCAGGCAAACACCCCCACTCCCAAAAATCCGCCAAAGATATTCGGATGAGAAAAGCTGCCGTATGCTCGCAAAATTCGCTCTCCGTTCTGCACAAATACGGATTCGCCAAGCTGCGTAATGTCTCGAGCTGCGAGCCCGAGCCACGTCACCGCCGGGGACGCTCCAATGAACACCTGAAACACTCCGAGCATCATCGGCGCAAGCAATGCAGCAACATATGCGCCAAGTGCGTGTTTTGTACTCACACGTTCATCGACGAGCGCCACAAAAAGCCCGTATGCCAGAAGGATATGCACCGACATTGCCGAGGAAAAGAGCGGGCGATCTGCGAAGATTATACTGAGCATTACCACCATCACCGCGATACCGCCCAAACCAACCACACGCCGATTGCGGTGCGCAACGGCGAGCCGTCCGCGATTGAACACCATCATCATAAGCACACCGAACACCAAAAGAATTTCCGTAGCATACACGCTCATGACACCAAATTCCGTATGCGCTCCGGCAATGGATGCCTCGCTATACATCCACCGCGTTTGCCATGGCAGGAGGAAGAGCACTGTCATGAGCACTCCTGTGATCCCGTTGAGCAAGAAGCGTTTCATAGGCGTTGAGAATATCTTGTCGGCGATCGTTATGATGGAATTTTAGCATGCTGTCCGTCACGATGACCCGCGTATCCCTATTCATCATGTCCCGCAACGCTGCGGGGAATTTTGCGCGCTGGATTCGTTCTGCCGCATGCTCAAACCACCCAATGTCTGGCAGTGTTCTTCCCGGAAGAACGCTGTACCATGAGGCACGACGAGCCGTGCTTACGCGAGGAATGACGGGACGTATCCATCCGTTTGCTGCATGGAGCTTGGCACAAATACCACCTGTATCCATCACCGGCGACAACGTTGTGATCCAATAGGCAAGGTACGGATCGCTGGCGCCAATCTTGATGTCTGAAAAATCCAACCGATCTTCGGTGGCAAAAAAGCTTAAACAGATTGGATCATGTTTTCGCTCCCCCGGCCGCGCACGCATACAGGCCAACGCACCTGTTAAGAGCAATCGCGTCGACCACATTCTTCCCCGTGTGGTGACGATGAAAAGATCAATATCGCTCTCGCTACTCGTAAAAGAAAAGGCAAGCGAATTGCATACTGCAATCATTTTTACCCACGGCAATCGCGATGCCGTGCGCACAAAACGCTCAGCACGACGAGATTTTCGCAACGCATCCGTTACACGCGCCATTCGTTCCGCCTGCCACTGTGCGGCATCGCCAAGACCAAAGAACCCGGAAGCCTCTCTGCATCCCCAGTCCCGAAGCAACGCTGATGATTCCAACACCTGTTCAACATCACTCACGGTAACGCTCTGAAGATCGCACCATTTCCAACATTCAAACGGGGTGAGTGGAAATCGAAAATACGCAAAATACGCCAGCACACGAAAAAGTGATTGTTCCAGTGGCGTGGGCATAGTGCGCTACCGCATCTTTTTCAGCGCCCATCCGGTGCCCGTACGAATCATGTGGAAAATACCGAATACAATAAATACCGCATCACGCAAACGAATCATCAACGCAAACGCCAAAGGATTCATCGGCACACTCAACGCCGCAAACACTGCTGCAAATCCCCCTTCAAACATTCCTATTCCACCAGGAATGGGAAGAAGAAGCGCAAGCCCCGGCAACGAACTGACTAAAAATGCCTGGGTAAAATTCAGCGTGACGCCAAACCCCCAGGCAATATAAAATGTTTCCACCACACGAAATGCCACCATCACCATGGAAAGCGCAGAGATACCAAGCACAATGCTCCGCCCACCCGCAAAAAAGCCTCGCATCAAGCCCTCTGTTTCTTCTAACCAGTGCTCAACGCCACGAAACCGCGCAATACGATCAAGTCGCAAACGGTGAAATATCGGCTTCGCAATGGATCTGCCGGTGCTCAGCGCGGTAAAAAAAGCCACCAACGCTGCCAGTGCCAACGCAAGCCCCACTGCCATTATGACGAGTGTTGACGTGCCACTTTGATGCCCCGCAAGCGCGAATATTACTCCTAGTGCAATAAACACCACATAGGAACACAACTCGAATGCAATATCTAGCGTTGCCGAAGCCACAGCGCTTTGCGCAGGAACCCCGTCTGCCATTAAAAGCGCAACACGCACCGGCTCCCCGCCCGCTTGATTGAGCGGCGTAACATACCCCACCGCATACCCCGTCATACGGTGCCAATACATGCGCCAGAGCGAAAGTTTGTGCGCTGGTTCAGTTACTTGCCGATGTAAAATAATCTTCCACCGCAGGCTATACAGCACAAAGTTCGCCATGGAAATACCAACCAGCCCCACAAATGGCCACGCACCAAATGCCCGCATATTGCCCCACACGTTCTCAAAACCCTCTTGTGCGAGCAACGCATACAGCACGCCAGCACCCAATGCTCCGCCCGCAATCACGCCAAAAGCGCGAAAAGGAAAACGGAAAGCCATATCACTCTTTTTTCGGGCTCAAGAACAGCGCGTACATCGCATACGTGAATGCCGTACTCACAAAAATATATAACGTCACGCCACCAACAAGAGTTGTCACGCCGAGAACAAGCATCATCACCGGTAGCCCGTACACCATCATCTTATTCATCATCGCCGTCATGTCTTCATCCATAGCCGGGCTGGTGCCGCGTGCCACCGCTGGTGGGCGACGAGTAATCATCTGTTTTGCCTGGAAGTACTGGCACACCGCCGACAATACCGCTAATGGAATCGAAATTTTACTCAAATCCATGCCAAGAAACATAGGCGACATGGTTCCGGGACTGGAAACGAAGCTATACAAGATGGAAGGATCAATCGTGTGAATGCCCGCCTCTAATGCCTTATACAGCGCAATAAACACAAACAATTGAATGATCGTTGGCAAGCACGACGCAAACGGATTCACGTTGTGCGCCTTGTATACGCCCATCAATTCCTTTGCCATTCCTTCCTTGTCGTCCTTCATCCGTTCCTTAATTTCTGCAATCTTTGGCTGAAGTTCCTGAAGCTCTTTCTGTGCCTTCATTGACTTGTACGTGAGCGGCAAAACAATTCCCTTCACCAGAATGGTCATGAGAATGATTGCAAGACCAAGTCCGCCCCACGGTGCCAACGTGTAGATGAACACGAGTAAGTTGTAGAGCGGCTGATAGAGAATGGTGAAAAAGAAGGATGCCATATGTTATTCGGCGATGATGGGAGTTTCCGCTACTGGAACGTCACTCACGACTTCGCCTACAGGTTCAACTGGAGCAATATCGCCATCGGCGCGCCGCTCTTGAATATTCACCTTCCAGCCCGTGAGCTTTGCGGCAAGGCGTACATTTTGCCCTCCACGACCAATAGCCAGTGAAAGCTGATCACTCGGCACCACCACAATCGCGGCGTGCTCCGCTTCATCCAAAATCACTTCGAATACTTTTGCTGGGGAAAGAGCATGCGTAATAAGCTCGCGTGCATTTTCACTCCACTGAACAATATCAATTTTCTCTCCCGAAAGTTCGCCGGTAATGGTTTGAATGCGGCTTCCACGTTGCCCAATACATGCACCAATCGGGTCGATACCAGCGTCTGTAGATGCGACGGCGATCTTGGTTCGTGCGCCCGCTTCGCGCGCGATTGCCTTAATAATCACTGTGCCTTCCGCAACTTCTGGAATTTCTACCTCAAACAATTTCTTCACCAACTCTTCGCTTGTTCGCGACAAGAGAATCTGTGCCCCACGCGTACCTAACGACACTTCGCGTACATAGAACTTTAAGCGGTCACCGGAGCGATATCGTTCCGTCGGCATCGCATCTTCTGGCTTAATAATCCCAGCAGTTCGCCCAATGTCGACAAGAATAATGCGACCTTCACGGCGCTGCACCGTGCCGACGATCACGTCACCTTCCACACCCTTAAACTCGTTGAAGATAATTTCACGCTCTGCTTCACGTAATTTCTGCGTGATAACTTGCTTTGCAGTCATGGCTGCCATACGGCCAAATTCCACTGCCTGTGGAAGCTCTGTGCGTAACACATCGCCAACCTTGGCGCCCATCTTCATGAGCTGTGCATCGGAAAGCATGATGTCGGTTTTTGGGTTGAATTTTGGTCCAATCCGCTCAACAGATGCATCTGAATGCGGAATAAAATCTCCCAGCGCACGCATTGCTTCGCGTCGTGCAGACTCCTCTGCCTCCAGCTTCTTCACCTCCTCCATCTCTTCTGCAGAAATATCTTCAACAACGGTTTTGACGTCAAAAATGCGGGCAAGCCCTGTTTCTGTATCAAACGTTGCCTCAAGATTGTGATACTTATCGCCAAAATCCTTCCGGTACGCTGCAGCTAATGCAGATTCAATCGTTACCATTACACTCTCATAACTCAGCCCCTTTTCGTCACAAATCTGCCGAATTGCTAACTCAATTGCACTTGCCATAGAAAGATTGTTCTTCAATTGTTAGAACGAAGACCTGGCATTGCGGCCAGGTCTTGATGAGAAGATCATAACACACCGCTCGTCATCGAACAACGTAGGAAGGAACGAATGTGAGGGGAGTCTTTGAAAAGGTCGGGAGAGTGAATGGACGCCATCGGCAGAAAAAATTCCGATGTATAACCTTATTAAAGAACGAGGGTATTCGATTTCAAACAGGGCATTCTGCTAATGCGAATGATTCGCGATAAGAAACCATTCATCGCTATTCGATGCGACAAGAAGGCATCGTGATGGGGCGTAGAATCGATGATTCCTCATTGGGGCAACCATGAATCATCTTTTACTGATTCCAACATCACACAGCATTCAAATGAAAAGTTTTTAAACCCTCAAAAGCCATAGTGTCACTACAAAACACGATGCCCGCCCCCCTCCGACACAACCCATTCAAAGATCACCTTTTCATCTCTTCCATTCACAACCCTCCAAAGACTCACCTCCCCCGATCGCGTGCACCCCTTATCCCAACATCGCAGTCTTCAACCCTTAGGGTTGAAACGTGAAGAATTTCATTTTTTCTTTTAAAAGCTCACAATTTTCTTTCAACCCTTAGCGTTGACCAACCCTAAGGGTTGAATTTACCCCCAAGGGACAAGTTCTGAGCGCCACCCAATCCCAAACATTCAAGCTGCGAGTGTCGTACTCCCGAGGGGAGGCACGGAACAGCCTGAATTGTCATTACGCAACCCCTGGACGTAAAAATCCAACAATCATTGCCATTAGCCCGTTTTTTTAGTACTATCTTTATTCCCCGTCGGTTCGGGGAAGCAAGACAAGCTCCTTCACTCGGTGAACACATGTCGAACGGCTCATCAGATCAAGACTCGCGGCTCACGAGGATTATCGCGCGGCTTCACGCCGCAAATACCTCATCTCCGGGTAGCGGGTCGCGGATCGCCGATCTTTTTGAGTGGAACTATTGGTGCGCCACTGAAGGGGACGCCTACAACGCATCCCGTCAAGATCGTGGCATCCCGCCCGAGGGCTATCTCGACGATATGGAGGGCAGTGGTGATCTTACCGATGAGGAAAGCGGGCGGATCGCCCAGGCAATCTGGGATGTTGATCACGATGGAAATCTCATCGATCCCGTCGATATCTATTTCGGCGCTTCTACGTCTCCGTACCCATTCCCCAACATCGCCAGCCGTTACGCCGTCATAACGTGATGCGATAACATTCACCCAAGACCCCTCACGAACATACTTGGATCTGGTACTAACGAGATGCCCGCAGATAACTGGCTCAACGCCGTTGTCTGCGGGCATTATGCTTTTTAAAACATCAACGTTCTATACCCCAACAATATGCGTGATTCGGGGAGGGGTTTGGTCGTATTCGATAGCGATCACATCGATGCGCCACTCCGATCCTCGGTGATCAGACATAAAGTGGTCACCGACAATGGCAATTTTGCGGAGCTTGGATTTGGTGACGGATTCTTCGGGGTACCCAAATTCATGATCATGACGTGCCTTTACTTCAACCATCACAAATTCTTCCCCCTCTTTTGCAATAATATCAATTTCACCAAAGCGATGCCGATATTGCACGTCCACAATATCGAACCCCTTAGCAACTAAAAACGCAGCGGCATCGCGTTCCGCTGCGTTTCCAAATGTTCTCCGGGCGTCTACCATAGCAATTATCGCGAACGCTTTGGGAGATATTTATTCACATCTGCACGGGACTGCTCGCGGTGCTGTAATGCTGGAACATCCTTTTTGACGTACCGCACAATTGCCAACATTCCCAATACAAGAGCCAAAATCCACAACAAGAGCCAAAAACGAGAACCAAAGAATTGAATTTCTTCAAAGGTGAAAAAGAACCACACCAGCCCAGCTGCTCCAAACCATGAGCATAACGCGGCACTCTTCTTCAACACAACGCCCCGATACCGATCATTTTTCCCATTCCGTGCCATCATGCGCAATACGGAACCGCCCAGCAACACCAAGGCAAAAAAGGCAAAGAACAATGCTTCCCACAACGCAGACATACGCGTGGGCGTAAGATCGAACCAGAAACTCATGCTCCAAAGGGGTGAAAGAAAATTCATATAGGGAAAATGGTACGGGAAGCTCCTGCCTCTGGTCAATGCGAATACACACGCCCCCAATGATGCTGACCAATGTAAAACCGCCCGTCTTCCTTACATCCACCGTCCACAAAAAGCCTACTCATGGCGTGCGGTGCCACACGACGTGCAGCAGGCGGAGCCACGCCGTTGCGGGTATGTGGCGCCCAATCTATCACAATCATCTGACCATCTGGGCGCAGTAAACGGCGAGCTTCTGCAATCATTTGCGCACGGCTACGCAAGAACCACAACGTATTCACAATAAAAATACGATCCAGCGAACCTGGCGCAATATGTGGCACGCCACCAAACCGTTCAATATCTCCCCGCACAACATGAAGATTCGTTACCGTACGCAATGCCCGATGCCCCTGCATCACAGACAATGTTCCTGGATGAATATCTATCGCATACACCGCACCGTCGTCTCCAAGACATCGCGCCAACGGCAGCACCACGTGCCCTGTGGGCCCAGCACCAAAATCTGCCACCCGCATTCCCGGGTGAAGATTGGCAATTTCTAGAATTACCCGTGCGTCCAATACAGCGTTTCCAGCCATGAATCGTGTTTAAAAAATGGAACGAATCAGGCTCCCGATCAACACATCGAACAAATTGAGGGTGACGATGAAACCCAAAATCATGATCGCGGTTCCCAAGAGCTTATAAAAGAAATTCGTTGTGCCAATATGCTGTTCTGCCCATGCCACCGGACCCAACATATCCTCAAACCACCGCGTTTTCCACACCATCATCCAGCCCATCGCGGTAATAAAGAGACCAATAAGAATTCTCTGCAACATATGGAGGTATTTTATCACAAACGAAAAAGAAGCCCGGTCAGGCTTCGTTTTCGATGGTGGACCGTATCGGGATCGAACCGATGACCTTCTGACTGCCAGCCAGACGCTCTACCAGCTGAGCTAACGGCCCGATATTGTTTCTCGTCCTCCTTCGCCAAGGCTACGGAGGACAGCCTTCGCAAAATCTTCTGGTGGCATGCCGGTGACCGGCTTGCCAGCCGAAGCTTTAGCGAAGGCTGGTGGACGCCGGGGGATTCGAACCCTCGACCCTCTCGGTGTAAACGAGATGCTCTAACCAGCTGAGCTAGGCGTCCATATTGCGACGAGTAAAATAACATGAATGCAGCGATACGTGCAAACTGGTATACGCTTCCCCCCTGATGTATCCTCGAATAATGAGTAAACCGAAGGGAAGAATTCGGATTGAGTGGTCAGAGAAGTTCGCGTATGCGATTGGTCTCATTGTTACCGATGGGAATCTTTCTCCCGACGGACGTCACATTAGTTTTTCTTCAAAAGATAAAGAATTGATCTATCATTTTCTTCTTGCTCTTGAAATTCCAGATCAACGCATCAGAAAAAAGACGAGTGGATACACGGGAAAGACCGACGCATTTGTTATCCAATTCAGTGACGTGCTTTTCTATCGGTTTCTCCTTGAGATCGGACTCATGCCAAATAAATCCAAGGTCATGAAGAGGATCATCGTCCCCGATGAATGCTTTTCACATTTTATTCGTGGTCTATTTGACGGCGATGGAACTTCATTTTCCTATTGGGATCCTCGCTGGAAATCAAGTTTTATGTTCTATACCGCTTTTGCGTCCGCCAGTCATGAGTTTCTTTATTGGCTACGTAACGAAATCTCTTTTCGATATGGGATAATTGGACATATTTCAACATCGCAGGGCGAACACACACGACAGTTACGATTTGCCAAAAAGTCATCTATCGCCCTTCAAGACGTTATGTATAAAAATGCCAATAATTTTTACCTGAAACGAAAATACTTGAAAATAACCTCGGCTATGTCTATAATTCCACCGTTACAGTGAAATGTGCGCGGATGGCGAAACGGTAGACGCGCCACTTTGAGGGGGTGGTAGCCGAAAGGCTGTGGAGGTTCGATTCCTCTTCCGCGCACCATGATTGAGAAGTCCGAAAGGGCTTCTTTTTCGTTTCCTTCTTTTTTGATACCCTTAGGGCACTATGGCAAATATGAAATTTGGGCTTTTTGGGAGAATTTTGACGATACTCGCGGTGATTGTGGCTATTATTGCGGGCATGGCATGGGTTGGCAGCATGCAAGACCGTGCCAATACCCCACAAATGCTCAAGGCCCCAATCAGTGAAAGCGACTGGTTTGAGGGCGGAAAAGATGCGCTGGTTACTCTTGTAGAATACAGCGACTTTCAATGCCCCACGTGCGCATTCTATTTTTCCATGACTCGCTCGCTGCTTGAAACATACGGCACCAGTCTCAAAGTCGTCTATCGCCACTACCCCATTACCCAATTACATGCCAACGCCCAACTTGCAGCACAAGCAGCAGAAGCCGCGGGAATGCAAGGCAAATTCTTCGTTATGCACGACCTCCTTTTTGGGAATCAACAATCATGGGAAGGCGAAGCAGACCCAACAAACACGTTCATTGGCTACGCAACATCTATGGGCTTAAACATTGAGCAATTTACTACCGACCTCACCAGCAAGACCGTCATGAACGCTATCGCTGATGACGTAAAAAGCGGCAACGCGTCTGGTGTGGGTGGCACACCAACATTCTTCTTGAACGGCGAGCAAATTGTGCAGAATCCACGAACCGTAGAAGCATTCAAAGCACTGATTGATGCAGCCCTTCCGCCAACGAACACCGAAGGCACACCAACGCCATAAGCTATGCTCGCTTCCCGCTGGTACCCGTTCACCATTCTTGGCGTAAGCATTCTTGGGTTCTTCGACTCCGTATACCTCACCATTCAGCATTACACCCAGTTCGCTCTTCCCTGCACCATCACCCACGGCTGCGACATTGTAACGAAAAGTGAATACTCTTCGATCATGGGCGTTCCCGTCGCCCTTCTTGGCGCGATCTACTACCTCACCATTTTCCTTGCCGCATATATCATTATCGAAACAAAAAAAACGGAATATCTCCGTTTCATCGCCATAGCCACACCGCTCGGTTTTCTCTTCTCCGCCTGGTTCGTCTATCTTCAACTTTTCGTCCTCCACGCCATCTGCCAATACTGCATGCTCTCCGCCATCACCTCAACAACGATGTTCGTGGTTTCGATGGTGTATGTGTGGAAGGAGCACCTGAAACACGTCGACTCAAAAGGTACTACAAAAATCGACTGAGAACTTCTTCAAAATCAACCGTGATGAATTTTCTAAAATACTTCACAATATTTTTAAGATCACGTTCAAGAAATACTCTCGCATCAGGATGAGTTCGTACATCTATCGCCTGTGGAAAGTCGATAATATATGGCTGCGATTTCCACCAGAGAATATTGTATGGAGACAAATCTCCGTGAACAATGCCAAGATCCCAAAAGATTTTTGTACTTTTCAAAACGGATTGAAACGCCAAAACCGCTTCCTCTCCGCTCAACACCGTGTCAATGAGTCGGTTTGCGATGACCTCATCGTCACCCAAGAGCTCCAAAAAGAGTGCATTTTCAATGTGAAGGATTGGCTCCGGAATAACCGCGCCCGCTTTGTGCAATTTCTGTAACATAAAAAACTCGCGCGTAATCCAGCTGTCCTGTTTAAGCCTTCTTCCAAAGGTATTTCCCTTCCCAACTGCCCGTTCTTCAGAGGCTCGTTTGTAAAATTTTCCGGCAAGGTATGGGTTAGAATTCTGAAAGGCTCTCTCCTCGGGATTTGTATATATTTTTACTGCAACCAAACGCCCATCGAGCAATGCAGAAAACACCGAAGCTTCTTTTCCTGATTTTATCGACGAAAGAATCTCTACGGTATGACCGAGTTTCTTTGCACAATCCAAAATTATTTGAAATTCTTCCATGACCGCATGTTTAAAATTTCCTTCCCTTTCCCGTCACCAATCGGAGCGCCTTCGGAATCACGCGGAACACGAAGTCTTTTCCTTGGAGTGCGTCGCCGTCCACGCTTGCAGTGATGCTTTTTTCGTAGGCAATGGTCATGGTTTCGAAGGGAATGATGCCGATGTCTGTTTTGTTTTTAAACAGGGAGAACTTTGGTAATCGGATGATGAGTGACAGCAAGCCATCGACGGGGTTTTGCACGCCCACATCATCGGGAACGGCGAAATTCCGTACTTCCACGCTGGCTTTCCGGAGCGGAGTGATGACGTATTGCTTTCCGTGATGAACCGTGAAATGTGCGCCCTCCATACGAACCGACTGCAAAAATCGCTTGCCATTCACGTCGCCAGCATCTAATTCCTCCACAATACGAGCACTCAACACGTCACACGCCGCAACGCCCACCGGCATACCAAGCAAGCCTGCCATATCGCCTTGTGCGCCAACGGGAAGAAATGCCACCACGGTTTTTTTATCGTCTACCGCATCAATCACCCGTCGCAATGTGGTGTCGTTCCCCACGGCAACGATGGTGGTTACTCCGTTGCGAATTTCATCACGAATGAGCGCGATGGGTTCGCGAAACAGGGCGAGACGTGCAATTTTGCCCGCAATGCCAAGGTCAGTGAGCCGCGTTTCAATCTGCGCAAGCTCGCGTTCAAAACGCCGGTCTTGCAACGCTTCATCGTACACGTAGCAATACACACTTAGGATTCATTTACCGCTTCTGCTGCGCGCTTTTTCCCACCCTTTGCTGTTTCGACTCCCCCCATGTTTATGGTGCCATTTACGCGTGCACCAGGACCGATTGCGAGCACTTCCGTTACCACATCACCCGTCATTTTTGACGACGGGAACAGCTCCAACTTGCCGTGCACCGTAATATTCCCACGAATTTCACCGCTCACCACCGCATTCGTTGCCTCGATATTCGCTTCTACCAATGCCTGATCCCCAATCCGCAAGTCGCCTTTGGTCTTCACCGTGCCATGCACTTCACCTTCGATGACAATATCACCTTCTGCAAGAAGATCGCCCTCAAGCCGTACTCCAAACGCGATGATTGTTTCAGGACCAGTTCCTTTTGCCATAGTAAGAGAAATTAATATCGAGATGAGAACGTTCCACCGATCACATTGCCTTCACTACCGAAATTCCCAGAAGATCCATCGCGTTTGTGAGGGTTGAGCTGACGACATCCGCGAGCCCGAGTCTTGCAGCCGTCAACGATGGCTGTTCTTCGTCGATCATATGCACCTCGGCATAATATCGTGAGAACATCTGCGCGAGCTCAAAGGCGTACAAACACACCAACGACGGACGCATCTCTGCTCCAGCCTGCGCAACAATACCGGGATACTCCGATACTTTCCGGAGCAACTGTACCTCTTGCGGATCCGTCAACGCCGATGCTAACGGGAATGACGCGATTTTTGTCTTTCCGTGCACGCTATTGATGCGAGCAATCGTATACAGAATATACGGCCCCGTAAACCCATCCGTCGCCATAGCTTCCTCCATGTCGAACACAAGAATCTTTCCAGGGTCTTGCCGTAACATCATGAACTTCATTGCCGCAAGCGCAATCGTAAGCGCATTCGCATTCACCACTTTCTCCTTCCATTCTGGGTGACGAAGCTTCGTTGAATCAACAAGCGCGGTGAACATCGCATCACGAAGCTCGTCGTACCGCACAATATTGCCCTTTCGCGACGACATTGCACCATCTGGAAGCGTCACCATTTCGTACCCAACGTGCACAAGCTCCTTATGAAAATCAAGGCGCTTCAATGCCGAAAAGAGTTGCTTCATGTACAGCGACTGCCGCACATCGATGACGAAAATCTGCCTGTCCGGAGCGTAATCACGATCTTTCTGTAATGCGAGCGCAAGGTCTTTTGTGGCGTACAACGATGATCCATCCGTTTTCAGGATAAGAAATGCGCCAAGATTCTCATCGGCAAGATCAACAATCGTTGCGCCCTCACTCTTTTTCGCGATGCCGTCGGTGAGCATTTTACGCACAAGCTCTTTCCCCGGCTTTTCAACTTCGCTCTCGAAATACCACACCTTTGGCTTTACACCGAGTTCAGCAAACACTTTCCGGAATTCGTCGAGGCTCCATTCCCGTGTTTCTTTCCATAACCCAAGCCATGGCTGCTCCTCCGCCTCAAGCTTTCGTTGAATATCCGAAATTTCTTCCTTCGCCTCAGGGTGGTCGTCGATGTACTGCGTTGCCTTCGTATAGGCATCGCCAAGAACTTTCGCACGATCTTCCTTTGCAATAGTCTCATCGCCGTAAAACTTCTTAAATCCCCAAATTGCCTTTGCAACGTGCGCGCCAATATCTCCAATGTATGCCGCGGCAACGGTGTCGTATCCATTTGCTGTAACAAGATTGACGATGGATTGCCCGTAAATGGCATTACGAAGATGGCCAACGTGGAATTCTTTATGTGTGTTTGGCTGCGCATATTCCACAAGCACACGTTTCCCCTTCCCCGTTGTTCCTCGACCGTAGCGCTTCTTCGATTTTAGTACATCGTCAAGAACATGAGTGCCGAACGCCTCATCATCGAATGTGAAATTCACATATGGGCCAGCCGATGAAATCTTTTTGATCATTGTCGACGGCCCGATTTTTGCCGCCAGCTCTGTCGCAATTTCCGCTGGGTTACGCCCCATGCCTTTCGCGAGCATAAAGCACGCAAACGATAAATCGCCAAGCTCTGGCTTTGGCGGAGCAACAATCATGTCTGCCTCCAGGGTAAAGGTTTTCCCTAACGCTTTCTTAAGCGCAACAAACGCTTCTTTTTTTGCAATACTTCGTGCGGTCATATTATGGAAGAAGCTTTACAAAGAATCGCTTGCCCTTTTGAAGAATCGCCTCATCAGTGCGTGGAGACACCTGCATCATTACATCGCTCACGATTTCAGATCCGATCTTGACTCCGCCCTGTTCGATGAGACGTTTTGCCTCACCTTTCGACGGCGCAAACCCCGCCTCAACAAGCACGTCAACGATCGTGAGCGTTCGACCGCCCAGTGCCAGCTCCGCAATCTCGTCCGGCATTTCTTTTCTGCTGAACACCTGGAGAAAATGCTCCTTCGCCTCTCCCGCCTTTTGTGCATCGTGGCACATTGTTACCACCGTTTCTGCTAAACGCATTTTTACGTCACGAGGATTCGTGCCACCGGAAAGCGATGATTCGATTCCTGCGATTTCATCATCGGAAACGTCGGTTGCAAGGCGGAAGTACGGAAGAATCATGCCGTCATCCATCGCCATCAGCTTGCCGAACATTTCTTCTGGCGCATCGGTCAGCGCCACCACTCCCCCTTCGCTCTTACTCATCTTCTTTCCCTCGCTATTCGTTAACAGCGAAATCGCAAGCACAAACTTCTCTTTCTGTTTCATTTCGCGCAATAGCGTCCGACCAGCCAACATGTTAAACGTCTGATCGTTCCCGCCAACCTCCAGATCCACATCCATCGCCACCGAATCGTAGCCCTGCATTAATGGATAGAAAAATTCGTGGAGATGAATCGGTTTCCCTTCGGTAAGGCGCTTCTCGAACATATCCCGCTCCATCATCTGTTGCACCGTAAAATGGCTTGCAAGATCGACGACATCGGCAAAATTCATTGCACCAAGCCATTCATCGTTAAATTTCAGCTGCGCAGGATTCTCCCCATCGAACCGCAAAAACTTCGACGCTTGCTGCTTATAGCTCTCTGCATTCGCGAGCACATCATCCTTTGTAAGCTGTTTTCGGGTTGCCAATTTATCTGTTGGGTCACCGATCATTGCGGTAAAGGAACCGATGAGCATGATGACTTCGTGCCCCAGTTCTTGAAATTCTCGCAACTTCCGAAGCTGCATTGCATGACCAATGTGCATAAACGGCGCCGTTGGATCAATACCGTTATACAACCGCAATCGCTTCCCACTCATCAAAACCTCCCGCAATTTCTCCGCAGTTGGGTACACCATTGCCACACCCCTCGTAAGCAACCGATCAATTTTTTGTTCGTCAATATCCATACATTATTCGTGATCTTCATCGAGAATAAATTCGTTCCCGTCAGCGTCAGCAATCACCGCATTCCATCCGCCCCATAGTTGTTCAACCGGTTCAACGATGATTTGTACCCCCTTTAATCGCAGCTCCTCGATCACGGATCGAATATCATCGACGGCGAGGACAATACCTGTTGCTCCACCGATACGCACTTGATCGAATCCTTTTGCACGTTCGGGATTCTTTTCCTCTACATACAATGTTCCGCCGTCGATGTGATACTCCGTAAAATGCGGATTCTCTTCAACAAGGCTCAGTCCAAGAATATCCCGATAGAACATTTTCGATGCCTCTACGTTTGAGACAAATATGAGATGAGCACCAAGAGAAACCTTCATATATCGGCATTATGACACAAGTGCCTCCTGCTCCTTTTTCAACGCAGCATACCGTTCCTGCAGATCCGCCAGCTTTTGCCGTTCCCCCGCAATCACTTTTTCCGGTGCACGAGCAACAAAGTCGGTATTCGCGAGCTTGGATTCTTGGGCGGCGATGAATTTGGTTGTTGTGGCAATTTCGGATTCGATTCGGGCTTTCTCCGATGCAGCATCGACGGCAGGAAGTTGGATGAAAATCTGTACACTTCCAACCACAATCGGCGTGATCGATTCAGGACGTTCATTACCAGATCGGACAGATTTTACCTTTGTTAAGCCGCTGATGATTTCAGTTGCACTCTCTAACGCACCAGCATTCATCACCGTGATCGATTCAACGTCCTTCGGGAGCACCTTATGCTCCGAGAGATAATTGCGAATGGCGATGACAGTTTCCTGAACATGCGCAAACGCCGATCCATCGTCTGACGACAATTCGTGTTCGATGACTGGCCACTTCGCGACGATGATCATGTCTTTGTCATCTGCCGCAAAGTTCTTGTAGATTTCCTCCGTAACGAAAGGCGCAAATGGGTGCCAAAGGATGAGTAAACGCTCAAGAATGTAGAGCAACACGTCGTCTTTGCCTTTCTCGATCTTTGCGATCTCGAGATACCAATCCGCGAAGTCATTCCACGTGAAATCGCGTAGCACCTCGATTGCCAGCGAGAAATCGTACCGATCGATGAGCGCACCCACCTTCTTTGCCGTCTCACTGAATCGAGCAAGGATCCAGCGATCGGAGAGGGTCTTCGGAGTTACCGATTCCACATGCCGCGCCCCTCCTGCATTCCCGATGATAAACCGCGAAATGTTCCACAGCTTATTCACCAAGTTACGCGAAGCCTCTACTTTCTCTGTGTAATATCGAGAATCATTACCCGGCGTGTTGCCGGAAAGCACGCTGATGCGAAGTGCATCGCATCCGTATTCATTGATAACGTCGATAGGATCGATGTTATTCCCCGATGATTTTGAGAATTTCTTTCCGTCTTTGTCCTTGAGCAACCCATGAATGTACGCATCCGTAAATGGAATTTCATTCAACGCATACGCACTCATCAAAATCATGCGCATCAGCCACAGGTAGCGAATTTCATACCCCATCTGAATCCAGCTTGTAGGGTGAAACTGTTCAAGATCGGACGGCTTGCCATCCGTAGCCTCGGCGGAGGATGGCCATCCTAACGTCGAAAATGTCCAGCTTCCAGAGCTGAACCAGGTGTCGAGAGTGTCCTCATCTTGCGCCCAGCCCTCGCCTTCTGGAGCTGACGTGCCAACAAAAATCTCGACCCCCTCAGCCCTTCGCTCCCGTGGAGCTTCGGAGCCGCGAGCCGACTCCCCATTCGTCAGGGGGAGAGTTCTCGTCCGGTGCCACGCAGGAATTCTGTGCCCCCACCACATTTGGCGCGATAAGCACCAATCGCGAAGATTATTCACGCGATCGAGGTAAAGCTTCGTTTCGCGTTCTGGCGTGATTGTTACCTTTTGATCCGCTTTCCCCTCGAGTCCGGTTGTTACCGCCTCACGCATGATATCTTTCAGTGACTTCCCCTTCCCTGGAATTTCTTTGTTAACGTCTAGCCACCACTGGGTCATCGGAATGGATTCGATGACGTCGCTATACCGATCGGATGTGCCGACGTTCTGCACAATATCCTTCGATTCTTGGAGGAGTCCTTGTTCCGAAAGCCATGCCACCACGGTTGCGCGCGCCTCTTCCACCGTTTGCCCAGCTACCATCGGTCCTGCTTCCACAGTCATCTTTCCGTCAGTGCCGATGACCTGAATGATTTCGATCGGATCCTGCCCTGCCTTTTGTGCCTCATACATTCCAAAGTCAATCGGGCTATGAGCAGGGGTTACACCAAGGGCACCGGTGCCGAACGACGGATCAACTTCGTCACTTGCAATAACCTTGATCGAGAGTTTCGACCCGGCGAATTCAACCTCGAATGTTTTTCCGATGAACGCTTTGTACCGATCGTCGGTTGGATGAACCGCAACCGCGGTGTCGCCCACTTTTGTTTCTGGACGCGTGGTGGAAATGGCGATTGGAAAGTCTTTGCTGTATTTGAAGGTATACAACACCGATGGGCGCTCGATGGTCTCGATCTCGTCGTCCGAACTTGTCGATTGCCCCTTTACCGACCAATTCACCACACGGAACCCGCGATAAATCAGCCCGTCGTTGTACATGCGGGTGAACAGCTCATTCACTGCCACGTTCCGTTTCTCGTCAAACGTGTACGCCAACCGGCTCCAGTCTGCACTCGTGCCCATCTTTTTCACCTGGTTCAAAATCGTCGCCTTCGATGCTTCCGCAAAATCTCGAATCTTTGCCACGAGCGCCTCTCTGCCAAGCTCCTGACGTGGATTCTTCATCCCCTCAGCCATCAACATTTTTTCCACCTTGGCTTGCGTCGGCAAAGCGGCATGGTCTGTTCCCGGAATCAGCAACGCCTTTTTGCCAAGCAATCGCTGATACCGAATCATGCTATCCATCAACGCATTCTCAAGCGCGTGCCCCAAATGCAGCACTCCCGTCACATTCGGCGGGGGCATAACAACGGTAAACGCCTCGGTTCGTTGATCAGCGTTTGGAAGATTTTCCGGCGTAAACACGCCAGCATCTACCCACGCCTGATACAAACCATCTTCCACGAACCTGGGCTCATACGCCTTGGGCATTTCATTCGCCATAGTACGCATAAGTGTAGGGGAAAAAGGGGTAATGTGGAAGTTTATTCTTGACCCCAGCACCTCAAGCCGATACTCTAACCCCTTACCCCTTCCAGCATTTCACATGGCCTTGGCGCTCTTTCAGCAATTTCATGAGGCACTCAAACGGGCAAAAAGCCCTGTCATTCTTCTTTCTGCGCACCCAACAATCGACGACTTTTGTGCAGCATTCAGCCTGAATGCGTTGTGTAAATCCCTTGGCATTCCCTGTTCTATCGTCACCGAAGGCGGCAGAGCACCGAGTACGCTGAGCTTTCTTTCATTATACAGCGATATTTCCGGCGATTTGGGCAATATCAATGCCCTCACGTTGCGACTTTCCCTTGCACAAGCAAAAGTGGACGGGCTCACCTATACGGTGGACGGGAACGATCTTGTGGTTACGATCACGCCCAAAACAGGGGCTTGGCAGCCAAGCGATATCCGCATTGCGCCCAACAGCTATCGCTACGACCTTCTCTTCATGATTGGCACACCAAACCACGCCAGCACAGGAACACTCTTTTCTACCTACGCCGACTTCTTTTTTCACACACCAACCATCGTCATCGACCATGGCCCCGCGAATGAACACTTTGGCGCCATCAATATCGTCGACCTTGTCGCAACGAGTGTTTCCGAAGTGTGCTTCGCGCTTTTCACCCATCTGGACGCTGTGCACATCGATTCCGCGATGGCAACAACACTTCTCACGGGAATGATGAGCAAAACCAAAGGGTTCCGCACACCCAATGTTACGCCGAGCACTCTCGACATTGTGCAAAAGCTTATCACTCTTCATGCGAACAGAGAGCAGATTGTGGAGCATTTGTATCGCACGCGTTCCCTTGAAACGCTACGGCTCTGGGGCAGAGCGCTTGCCCGTTTAAAGGCAGAGGAATCGTGCGGACTTGTATGGACACTCATCACCACACAGGATTTTGTTTCCGCCGGCGCCAATGCGGAAGCGTTGCGTGATATCGCCGACGACATTCTGCTGACGTCCCCGTCTGCAAAAATCGCCATCATTCTTTTTGAAACACAGGAAGGCCACATTGCCGGCCAACTATTTGCTCAACAGCCACACGATGCCCTTGCCCTTGGCTCCCCCTTCCGCGCCACCGGCACCCGCGAATCCGCCCATCTTTCCTTCATCCATACCAACATCGTAGAAGCAGAAAAAGCCATCATCACGCATTTGAAGTCTATGCTTCAGGGATAGTGCTATTATTAAGAAAGATTCATTCTTTTTAAAGATCTATGAGATATTTCCTCGTTCTTCTTCTCACCGCAATGCTTCTACCACATGTGGCGAAGGCGGATATAGCACCAGACAACACACACCCCATCAATAATTGCATTGGCGTAGAAAATATTGCGAACTATCCAGAATACACGTTTGCGTGGACGATTACAGGCTTTCAAAATATTGAGTCTTCGAGAAGAATTACCGATGCAGAACCGGTCTGTGGTGCTTCGGGAACATACGTATTATTCGCTATAAAGAAGGATAATTTGGACAAAATTACCTACAGTAAGGACGACCCGAAAGCCGAGGGCGGTAATCCTGCTAAACAATGGATCCAAGACCCAAGAAATGCTGACCTGTTTATTTCTTCGAACTACAAAATAGAGTTTCAAGGAAACGTTCCCGATACTAACTCCACCATAAAGCGACTCTTTTCCGTTCATATTGATTCAGCAACAGATGCCGGTGTCACTGCTCACATCGCCAGTACACTGAGCATCGATGAAAATGGCAAAGAAACGCTTTCTACCGCTGAAAATCCCGCAGAAGAATCACTCTCACCCACCGCAAAAATCCTTATCGCTGTTGGGATTCTCGGACTTGGACTTGCAGCGTGTTCATGGAAAAAGAAGTAGCATTTCTTGCCCTTACCATCGCCATCGAACTTCCGGTGGCGATGATTGTTTTTCAAGGGCGTGATTGGCGAAGAATCGTTATCACCGTGGTGTCCGTGAACATGATCACACATCCGATTGCGTGGCACTTTGCCGCGATGGGGACGTCGATTCTTTTCCTCGAGATCATTATCACCGCGTTTGAATCGATTATCCTCGCACTCCTTTTCTCGAGAGACCGATTCCGTGCCGTCATCGCCGGGATCGCGATGAATAGTGTTAGTGCCGCAATTGGCATCATCTTCTTTTAGACGAATCGTATGCAAAAAACGCCATGGAAACTTCTTTTCACCCTTGGCGGCGTGCATTTCATTGCCGATGCCATTTCTGGATTCACTGTCACATCAACCGCGATTCATTACTCATTTCTCAACATCGCCCTCATCATTCTTTCGTATAACGTCCTCACCTTACGCAGCCCTTACCCGCAGTTTCTTCAATTGCGTGAGTTCATCCATACTTGAACGAAGCGCGCTCACATACAGCTTCGCCTTCAGCGCAAAGTGATTGAGTCCGGTCTTGATCTTCATTTTCTCAAGTTTGACAAACGCAACCATTGCAGCAAAGAAGTGGTTGATCTGTGTTCTCACAGTCTGCGTTGGAGACTTGGCGAGTCCAGCGTTTGACTTCAGTGATTTGTGATACTCCTCAATACGCCACCGTTTCTGGTAGCTTTTCGTGATGGTTTCCGCTTCACTCTTCGTATCCGATGCACAGAGGTAAAGAATCCCCTGACTACCGTCTTCGTTCGTGAAGACTTGCTTGAGGAGAAGGACGGGAAACAGCACCCCTTCCAGGTAGGCTTCAATGGGAACATTTTCCTCAAATACGAGCGATGCGATATTCGTGAAGTGACCACGATGTTTGTCCGTGAGTGATACCGCAATCTTTCGATTGCTCTTGAGTGGGATGATGAAATCCTTTTTGAGCGTTTCTTTGATAAACCGCATGTTTTCACAGGAACTAAACCAGGAATCTGCGAGGACAAGAGAAAAGACGAGGTGCATGTCATGTACGCAGGAATGAAGGATTTCCCGCATGGTTTCATTCTTTGTCTTTTCGCTTCTCCGCACAGTCTTTCCCGTCTTTTCATCCACGACTTCTTTTGTCTTCTTTACGACGTCAAATGACACCGGAAAACTGACACCATTGTTGTGATACAGAAAATTGAGAATGTTCACTCCTTTTACATGCCGACCGAGCGCATGGTCGTGATGCCAGGAAATGATGTCATTCTCGTCCGTATACAGCTTTTCTTCGATGGTGTCATCTACGACGATAACGCCATCCACGGATTCAATTTCACGCACGAGCGGTTTCACAATCTTCCAAAGATCTTTTGGTCCGAAATCTTCTTTCGACAGCATTCGCGTGAATGCGTCATGGCTCACCGCGCCATCCAGGGCTCTGGAAAGTCCCGTCGCGGTCGTTTGTGAAAATGAGGAGATGAGATAGTCGGTGTAGAGGTCGAGATGTTTTTCCATACAGCCTCAAGCATAGCAGGAAGAGTGAGGGACTGCGTAAGGTGAGATGCTAATATAAAAATCTTGCGCATCTTCATGCGGCGCATGCTGAAATTCGTCTGCTCCCCATCGAACCCCAGTCAATTCACCATAAACCTCAGGTGATGCCGCATGATTCCAAAAGAAATCTTCTTCGTAAAATGCCCTCCGAAAATTCATGTCCCCCAAATCCCCATTCACACCAACGTGATACCCATACACCTTTACCGCACGATCGCTAAAAAGAAACACTCTCGACATCGCCGAACGAATAACGCGATCCGGCATCCCGAATCCCGAAACTCGCCCTGCTTCAAATGCGTCAATGAGATTCATACCCTACTAACGATGAGCATAACTCATTACTTTAATGGCACCCCAAGATCACGACAAATCTTTCTTGCAAGAAACTCGTGAATCTCACTATGACGAGGAATCGATGAAATCTGTTGAGTGACGGGGTTTATAAAAATCGTGTGATTCCCGCCTTCACGTAAAAATACACAGCCGTGCTTTGCGAGCAATTTCAAAAGCGCAATCCGCTTCACACCGCAATAGCAAATCGATGACGAAGCACTCGGCCCTTTGGACGCTCTTTTGCGACGATTGCTCGATTCTCCTCCAAAATCATCGCCAAAGCTTCCTTCAAATTCTCTTTCACTTCTTTAAGAGTTTTTCCTTGCGAATTCACGCCAGGAACCTCCTCTACCCATCCAATATACCAATTTTTACTCTTTTGAATAACCGCCGTGTATTGCATATATGGTGATCATATCAGAATCTCCCTAAATCCCTATAACAAACTTCCACGGCTCAGGAATCAATGTCAGATTCACGGGATGAATACATACAGTCTCTTTCTTCCATTCGACCAATCGATCTCTGAACAGCCCCAACAAAACATCAACATTTTCAATCTTATGTGCACTCATCGAAACCCAAATCTCGATGGGATGAACATTGATCTTAATTTCAGAGGTTCGACCATATACCATAACGTCTTCAATCTTCGTCACTTCTGAGACGATGGTTCGAATGGCCTCAGAGAGAGCTCGCGCTTCCTCGGAGGAAACTTTTGTATCATCGAATTCGAGATGGATAACCGGCATAAATGCTGTATTTATTCTTGACCTTGATAAAACTTCTTTCGTGCGTCTTTAGCGAGCGCGATGCCGAGCTTCACCTTTTCTAACATTGTTTCTGACGATTGAGTCGCGATAACAAGAGCATTCAGCAAGTCTGGAAAGTGACATTGCGCGTCGTGCACGATGTGATCATCCAGATACAATCGCGCCTTTTGCTTCGCTTCGCGCTGAACCGCATCATCGCCATCGGTATCGACACACTCTTCTCGAAAGAGCGTATCTCGTCCCTTTTTAAAGGAATTGAATTGACGAGGAATGATTCCCTCAAAAAACAGTAGAGCGCCAGCGACTTTTCCGATATCGCCCTCGGAAACGAGTTCTGCGATGGCATCAAAGTAGGCTTTTGTTCCCGGGGTTGAAGCGGCGTGATCAATGCGTTCTTCGGCGATACCAATGTGCTGATAAAAGTTTTTCCGCCATGTGGAATGTGCGAGTTCGACATGATAATTCCCCTCTACATCCATACCGGTTTCGTCACGAAGATTACTCGCAGCCGCAGCCTGAAGTTCGGGAAATTGTTTTTGCTCAACCAATATTTCAAAGAGACTAAGAAAACTTCTTGTCGCGACAATTTGCTGAATGAAGAAACTCTTTAACCCCTCTCTACCAATTTCACCTGATTCGATTGAGTCGAGAATCTTTGTAACAGCTTCATCGCCAAAGAAATTAAAAAATTCTTTGCGAAACGCTTCCAGTAATACAACGCGCGCGTCCGCAATTTCCGATGCTGATGATTCAAAACTTGCTGCCATAAATCTTTTGGTGGACGAGGAGAGACTCGAACTCTCATGCATTACTGCATATGCTCCTAAGGCATACGTGTATACCAATTCCACCACTCGTCCGTGCGAAAAGTATCATACCGAAGGGGCGGTTTCTTCGCAAAGTAACGAACCCTCTTTCTCCTTTATTTTCCGACGACACTTTGTATTCAGCGATTCATGATTCGGAGTTTTCCGAACAAAAATCGCCTATTTATCCCGTGGGTTTTTCTTGATGCTGAACACAATATCGGGCACAATAGCCTTACAAGCAACTCCCCACATTCCCTGAATAAGGGCTTGTGGGGAGTTTTTTTGTCGCGGGTACCTGTGTTTATTTCTGCAGACCGGGGCACGTTGGGCCAACGTGTTTCACTGCGCTTAACCCTTTATGAACCATACATATGCCCTGGGACTCCTCCTCACGCTGTCCATTATGTCTCCTCTATCCGCAGTCCGAGCAGCAGAGCCATCACACGTTCTCCTCTCGGAAATTGCGTGGGCAGGATCGGAAAAAAGCACGGCGGACGAATGGCTTACGCTCCGAAATACTGGAACAACCCCCGTTGACATAAGCGGATGGTCGCTCACCGGTGCCGGAACCAGCGGAGCCGTGCTCACGATTCCCCCAGACACTGTTCTTTCCGCGGGGCAAACATATCTCATTGCAAATTACCCCGTTGGCGACAAAAGCACGCTTCTTCTTGCGCCCAACATGGTGACGACGGCCATCAGTCTTCCCAATACCGGGCTCAACGTTACACTCATCGATTCCAGCGGGAACACCGTTGACGCACTCCTCGATGCCGGTGCACCAGACTTTGGGTCATCTGCCACCTTTGCCACCATGAAACGCGATCTTTCAAACGGATCATGGTTCACAGAAGCTGCGTCATCGTATGTTCACGTATCAGCAATACCAACAGAGGACGTTCCGCTATCAGAACCGGTGATCGAAGTGTTGATCGAGTCATCGGAGCCAATACCGGAATCGGTGATCGAATTACCTCCTGCAGTCATCGAAATAGTCGAGATTCCATCTTCCGATCCTGTACCGAGCACCGTTGAAGCGACCGTTCCTCCTCTTGTCGCTGAAGAAGCGGTCGCTATTGAAGCAATTCCGATCGTGGAAAGTACAGCACCATCGGTGCCGCTCGAACCAGTAGTCATCGACTCTGTTACAACGCCGATCATCGACGAACCCGTTCAAAGCGCGATCGATGATACGCCTTCTGCGATCTCGATTCCGATCCTCGATACTGAAATCGATCAAACGCTTGCCACAACTCCT